>CAYMLQ010000078.1:0-18326 GCA_964390795.1 uncultured Lentisphaeraceae bacterium | reverse complement strand
GCCGCTGGAGCGGGCCGCGCGCGGCCTTCAACCCGGCGGGCTGGGTCTCGTGGGCCGTCGGCTTCGTCATCGGTGCTCAACCTATCCTCTTTGGGTGGGGCGTAAAAATCGGTCAGGCCCCGCTCCCAGCCGCTCCCGTCCTAGCCTTCATCGTCGGCGCAGCCGTCTACGCGCTGCTCTCGAAGATGCAGACGCAGGTCCTGCCCTATCCGCAGGCCAAGCAGCAGAGCGCCGACTAAGGTCGCCGCCCCTGTCTGGATTTATCAAAAAGGCGTGCCGCAGAGGACTGCGGCACGCCTTTTGTTTTTGCTATGGCCTTCCAGCACGACCTTTGCGCAAAACAGTGAATTATTTTGCGCAATCCCCACTAGTCTTGCGTTCGCTATAGGTGCTATCATTCACTTGTAATTGTAGTAAATACGTTGTCAGCTGTGGAAGGAGTGGAAACATGAACTTTCGTCGGATTCTATTTTTGCTGCTGTGCTCAGGCCTATCCCTCCCCGTTTGGTCCGACACGCTCGTCGGAGCCGGCGAGACCCTCGTGATCACCAACACAGAAGCGCTCGGCTTCGCGCCGATCCAGATAGGCACAGGCGCCACGCTGGCCTTCGGCGGCGCTGCGGCGGGCTCAGGCGGCCTGAACGAGTACACCCGCACAGGTGCCGGCGGCCTAGGCACGCCCGGCATCACCTCCTACGGGACGTGGACGCGCATCACGACCAACGCCTTCTGGGCCGACACAAACTTCTCGGCGACGGCCACCGAATACATCTACACGGGCCGCTGGCAGATTCCCTCCGCAGGCCTCTACAGCGTCTACGAGCACATCGACGACGGGGCCTTGATCGCGATCGACGGAACCGCCGTGTTGCAGAACACCTCGTACAACACCCCCACCTGTGTGCGCGACATTGCTCTGACGGCTGGCTGGCACGACCTCGAGCTGCGCCTCTACAACAGCGGCGCAAACGGGGGCAAGTACTCGCCAGAGTTGGCCAGCGGCTTCCTCTACAGCCCCAGCAACGACCTCATCAGCATCGCCAACCAAACCAACGCCTTCCCTTTTGCGGACACGGGTGACGGTAGCAATCTCCTTTCGGTTCACAACGCGGGACTCTTCCAGAAGGTCTACGTCGCGGGTGAGGCGGCCTTCGATCTCACTCAGCACGGGCTGAACATGCCGCTCTCCCTGACCGCCGGCCTTTACCCCGCAGCCGGCGCAGCCAGCGCCAAGGTCACCGTCGCCGGCGGTACCGGCGAACTCCTCTTCGGCGCCAAGAACCAGATCACGCAGTACCCGCCTTTCAACGCCGACGTCGCCTTCACCGGCGTAACCGATCCAGCCGGCGTCACCTTCCGCGACTTCTCGACCGTCGTCGCCTGGCCGACCTCCTGCGCCTGGCGCGTTGCCGAGAACGCGACCGTCGCGCTCGCCGGCACCAACATGCTGGGCTCCGGCGACGTCACGCTGACCAACTTCAACATCTACGCGATCTCGCGCACCGCCATCGCCAATGACGCGACGATCCGCGTCCAGGGCACCAACCTCACCGCCGCGCTCAAGCCCTGCACGCTCGACGCCACCGGCTGGTGGAACGGCGCCAGTTTCACCCTCACGAACGATATCTCGCTGGAAGGCGTCGGCTCCACCGCCCTCCTGCCCATCAATGTCGATTGCGCGATTCAGGGCACAATTTCCGGCACCGGCACCGTCTCCAAGACCGGCACGGCCCGCTGCGAGATCAAGGAGCCCTGCTCGTTCGTCGGCCCCGTCACCGTCTCCGCCGAAACGGGCACCCTGATCATCGACGCCCCGACCGCCGGCCACTCCAACAACACGGTCACCGTCGGCGCGGGCGGCACCTTCGCGCTCTACCCGACCGGCTACGGCACCGATGACACCGCCGCGTGGATCAAGTCTCTCCGGGGCAACGGCGCCACCGCCAAGCTCTTCCTGCCGGCCCGCCAGACGATGACCGTTGACTTCCTCGACGGCACGCTCACCGTGCAAGGTTCCGGCGCCACCCTCCGCGTCAACACGCTCGGCACCAACGCCGCCCTCTCCGTCATCGGACAGACCGCCGTCGTCCTCGGCTCCGCCTCGCCGGGCGCGACGCTCTCCCTCGACAACGGCAGTTCCCTGAGCCCGGCCGGCGCCGGCGTCTCCCTCGACACGCTGAACGTCGCATCCGGCTCCGCCTCCGTCAGCGGTGCCGTCACGGTCACCCTGCTCGGCGGCGGCGGCAAGCTGATCAAGCAAGGCTCCGAAACCCTCACCGTCTACTTCAGCACAAACACGGCAGGCCTCCAGGTCGACGCCGGCAACGTGCGGCTCGCGCCGCCCCCCGCCAGCAGCGTCCTCGGCAGCCTTCCCGCGCTCTGGCTCGACGCCGCCGCAAGCAACGTCTTCACCCAATACAAGAGCTACACGTACTCGAACAACTGGCCGAACATCGAGCGCTGGAACGACTGCCGCCCCGGCGCGCCCGTCTACGGCTACAACAGCCGCGGCGAGGATTACTGCCAGACCTACCCGTACGTCATGTCCAACGCCCTGAACGGCCAGCCCGTCGTCTCCTTCGGCGTCTACCAGATGCCGATCTATCCGCCCTATGTCAAGCCCGGCGACGGGTCCGGCACCGAGGCCCGCCGCCTCCCGCTCTCGACCAACGTCGCCGTCCAGTACGCGGTCCTCGTCTTCGGCAGCCAGAACGGCGGCGGCTTCTCCGCCCTCGGCGGCGACGACCTCCGGCGCCCGGGCTCGACGACCAACCAGTTCCGCAGCGCCGCCACGCCCATCCTCGCCTCGCCAAACTATCCGGTCTGGACGAACGGCATCGCCGTCACCGCCACCAACACCGGCTTCACCGGCGGCTACCAGATCCTCTCGCTCAACGCCAAAGGCACGTCGCTCAGCGCCCTCGGCTGGCGCGTGGACAACACCACCGCCGGCGGCCAGATCCTCGGCGAAGTGCTGCTCTACACCAACGCCCTGACCACCCTGCAGCGCATGACCGCCGAGGCCTACCTCGCCGCCAAGTGGCGCCTGCCCTACGGCCTCGCCACGCTGCCCGCTGCGACCGTAGCCGCCGGCGCCACGCTGGACGTCGGCGACCTCTTCACCGTGGGACGCCTCTACGG
Source organism: uncultured Lentisphaeraceae bacterium (assembly GCA_964390795.1). GTDB lineage: Bacteria > Verrucomicrobiota > Kiritimatiellia > RFP12 > UBA1067 > CAYMLQ01. The sequence goes on along the minus strand of CAYMLQ010000078.1, from coordinate 15,185 downwards.
CTCCGGCACCGTCACCGCCTCGGCCGCCCTGGCACCCCTCGCGCTCTCGGGCGTCTTCAACGGCACGCTCGCGCTCAACGGCGGCTCGGTCACGATCGCGGACCTGCCCCCGCCGCCGACCGCCGCCGACGTGCCCACGGGCGGCCTGACCGGCTGGTTCGACCCCTCCCTCACCAACCGCGTCGTCCTCGGCGGAAAGTACACCCCGACCCGGCCCCTCGCCGTTGCCGGGCTCTATGACCGCACCACGACCAACCGCTTCCTGCTGGGCACCTGCAACACCGACACCACCTACGACCGCCGCCCGTGGCTCTCCGCGACCAACAATCCGCTGGGCGAAACGCTCTACTGGGTCGACTACACGAACCGCTACGGCGACTCCAACGGCAACACGCTGCGCATGTACCGCAACTCCGCCTTCATCGGCACAGCTGACACCGGCAACCTCACGCCCACCAACGTGCAGACCGGCTTCATCGTGCTCGACAGCTCGCGCGGCGGCGGCGTGCCCATCACCCGCGACGTCTACGCCTCCCAAGTCTTCACGCGCAACGACCCGTCGTTGATCGCCTCGCCCATCTGGGGCTCCAACACCACCAACGCCCTCAAGAACGGCCGGACCTTCCTCGACGGCGTCGCCGTCAACGGAGCCGCGCGCGGCTACAGCGGCACCGCCGAGCTGCTCTCCTTCGTCGCCACCAACGTCCTCCAGGCCGCCTTCTTCGGCTGGTACGTCGGCGACGACGCCACAGGCAACAGGAACCGCGAGCGCCTCGGCGAGATCCTCCTCTTCGAGACCGCCCTCGCCGACGACGCCCGCATCCTCGTGGAAGATTACCTCACGCGCAAATGGTTCGGCCGGGCCCGCTCCGCCTACAGCGACCTCACCGCCGCCTCGGCCTCCGGCTCCGGCACCCTCCGGGCCAGCCAGCCCGACCGGCTGCCGTCGCTCGGCGCAGGCTTCACCGGCACGGTCGAGCTGTCGAGCAACGCCTTCGCCTTCACCCTCTCCACCAACGCGCTGGGCCAGGCGACGGCCAAGCCCGCCACGTCGATCCCGGGCACCCTGTCCGTGCCGGCTGCGGGCACGGTCACGGTGAACTTCGAATTCCGTCCCCCGACGGGCACCTACACCCTCATGCGCTACGGCTCTGTCGCGGGCCAGGGCTTCGCGGGCTGGACGCTCGCCACCACCGGCAGCACGCCGCCCGGCCCGGTCCTGCTCAAGCCGACCGCAACCGCGCTCACCCTGTTCGTCGTGCCGCAGGGCACGCTGATCAGCGTGCAGTAGCGTCCGCCACCGTTACGCAAAATCGACACTTATTATGCGCAAAATCCCATAGCGTCGGAGCGCAGGAGGACGTAAGATATCACTCTTGTCTAACCTGAATGTCCACTCTCCAACAAGGAATGCTCAGCGCCCAAGTGGGGCGTCTTTCCGTTGGCGATTGGACATTCCTTGTTCGATATTGGACATTCATCCATGAAAACCGACCCCTCCTCTCTTAAGATCACCGACGTGCGCTTCGCCGACATCGACGGCGCGCCCAAGCGCTGCACGCTCATCAAGGTCTATACCAACCAGGGCCTGATCGGCTACGGCGAGGTGCGCGATGCCTCCAGCCGCACCTATGCCGCGATGCTCAAGAGCCGCATCCTCGGCGAGAACCCCTGCAACGTGGAGAAGATCTTCCGCCGCATCAAGCAGTTCGGCGGCCCCTCGCGCCAGGCCGGCGGCGTGTGCGGCATCGAAGTTGCCCTCTGGGACCTCGCGGGCAAGGCCTGGGGCGTGCCCGTGTGGCAGCTCCTCGGCGGCAAGTTCCGCGACACCGTTCGCATTTACTGCGACACCGACTCCGAAGGCGGCGGCCGCGACATGGGCAAGGCTCTGAAAGAGCGCATGGCGCAGGGCTTCACCTACCTCAAGATGGACCTCGGCATCGAGCTGCTCATGGACAAGCCCGGCTGCCTCAGCGCGCCCGGCGGCTTTCTGCAGACCATGCGCCACTACAAGAAGACCGTCTTCACCACGCCCCACGGCTCGATCGACCCGCGCGCCATGCGCGGCGAGGCCTACGAGCTGTTCAGCACCGCCCACCCCTTCACCGGCATCCACATCACCGAGAAGGGCCTCGACTTCTTGGAGCAGTACATGGCCGACGTGCGCGCGGAGATCGGCTATGAGATCCCGCTGGCGATCGACCACATCGGCCACGTGCCGCTGGAGGATTGCATCAAACTCGCCCGCCGGCTGGAGAAGTTCAACCTCGCGTGGATGGAAGACCCGGTGCCGTGGACCATGACCGAGCAGTACGTCCGCCTCGCGAACGCGACCACCACGCCCATCGGCACCGGCGAGGACATCTATCTCAAGGAGAACTTCCTGCCGCTGCTGAAATCCGGCGGCATCGCGGTGATCCATCCCGACGTGCTCTCAGCGGGCGGAATCCTGGAGACCAAGCGGATCGGCGACCTCGCCGAGGATCACGGCGTCGCGATGGCGATCCACATGGCCGAGAGCCCGGTCGCCTGCATGGCCGCGGTGCATGTCGCCGCCGCCACGCGCAACTTCACGGCGCTGGAGGTCCACTCCGTCGACGTGCCGTGGTGGGAGGATCTGGTGACCGGCCTGCCGAAGCCGCTCATCAAGGACGGCTTCATCGCCGTGCCCAACGCCCCCGGCCTCGGCATCGAGGCGCTGAATGAGGCGCTCATCAAAGAAAAGTGCCACCCGCAATTCCCCGAGCCCTGGGCCTCCACCGAGCAGTGGGACGCCGAATGGGCCAACGACCGCCAGTGGAGCTGAGATTCACCGACCGCTCAACGTTCAACGCTAAAGGCGCGACGCCGTAGCGGTTTCTCGCGAGAGGGCCGGGTGCCACCCCGACCGCGGGCTCTCATGATCGACGGCTTGAGCCAGGACCGACTCGCGGAACGGCATGTTCCCGCCAAGTCGCCAAGACGCAAAGGGCTTCAGGCTTACTCTGCGTCTTTGCGCCTTGGCGGGAGACAACCGCGCCCGCTTGCTAGAGCGTCATCTCCCAGCCCTTCTCGTACTCGCGCGCCCACAGGTCAGCGCCCGGGCTGCCCTTGGCCAGCCCGCCGGTCGCGGGATCGACCCGCACCGTCTCACCCGTGCGCTGGGCGATGTTCGCCAAGTGGGTCAGGAGCGTGCTGGCGTGCGCCTCCGTGACCGGCGCGGGCGTCTTGACGTCCTTGTTGCGGACGCAGGCCACCCAGTTGGCGAGATGGGCCTTGTCGAGGAGGTCCGTCGGGTTGGTGCGGTTGGACGGGTCGGCCGCGGCGTCCTTGGCGCTCCACTCCTTGACCTTCTTGCCGCCCTTGTCGAAGAGCGTACAGACATTGTCCGGCGTGAAGAGCACCGCGCCTTTCAAGCCATACACCATCGCGCCCGTGCCCGCGTCCGCGTAGGGCTTCGCCTTCGTGGATGACATCCCCTCCCACGTCATGAACTTGTTCTCCGGGAACTCGAAGGTCGCCTGCTGCGTGTCGAACCACTGCCAGTCGTCGTTCTCGTGGAAGAACCGGCCGCCGCCGCTCGTCACGCGCGACGGGAAGGTCACGCCCAGCGCCCAGCGCGCCACGTCCACGTAGTGCGTCGCGTTGTTGCCGCACTCGCCCGTGCCCCAGTGGTGGAACCAGTGCCAGTGGTAATGCACGACGTTGTCCTGGTAGTCGCGCCGCGGCGCCGGCCCCTGCCAGAGGTCCCAGTTGAGCCATTCGGGCGGCGCCACCTTCTGCCCCTTGCCGATCGGCTCCCGCATGTTCGCGTACCAGGTGCGGGCGAAGCGCGGCTCGCCGATGACGCCTTCCTTGATCTCCTTGATCGCGTTCTGGTAGACCACCGACGACCGGCGCTGGCTGCCCATCTGGAAGACCATGCCGGTCTTGGCCGCAGCCGCCACCAGGATCTCGCCCTCGCCCGGGTTGTGCGAGACCGGCTTCTCCACGTAGATCGCCTTGCCCGCCTTCATGGTCATCAGCGCGGCAGGCGCATGCCAGTGGTCCGGCGCGGCGCAGAGCACGGCGTCGACGCCCTTGTCCTCCAGCACCTTGCGGAGGTCGGCCTCTTTCTTCGGCACCTTCTGCGTCCGCTTGAGCAACTCGGCGGCCGCCGCGTCACGCGCCCGCGCATCCACGTCGCACACGGTCACGACCTCCACACCCGGCAGCGCCGACAGGGTCTTCATCAGCGAATAGCCCCGGCCCTTTTCGTGGCAGCCCATCACGGCCACGCGCAGCGTGTTGGAGGGCGCGTCCTGCCCGAACAGCACCTGGCGCCCCCCGGCCACGGCCAGCCCGGCGGCTGCCGAGGTCTTCAAAAATACGCGACGATTGGTCTCCATGCGATCCTCCTTGGTGTAAACCTAAAACTGACTATGGGTTGAAGTATAGTCCGAACGTTCCCACGCTTCAACCCTCTTCCTCTGCAAGATTGATTATCAGGGGTCTTTCGATTACACTGGCTCTATGAATATGAAACCGAGCGTGCCTTTCACCAAAATCCCGATCGGCATTTCCGCCTGCCTGCTGGGCGAGAAGGTCCGCTTCGACGGCGGCCACAAACACGACCCCTACCTGACCGATACGCTGGGGCCTTACTTCGACTACGTGCCCATCTGTCCGGAGGTCGGCTGCGGCCTCCCCGTGCCGCGCGAATCGATGCACCTGGTCGGCACGCCCGCGAGCAACCGCCTCATCGGCAACAAGACCGGCACCGACTACACGGAGCAGATGCAGGCCTACTGCGAGCGCGCCGTCGAGGAACTCCGCGGCCGCAACTTGTTCGGCTTCATTTTCAAGGCCAAGTCGCCCTCCTCCGGCCTCTTCCGCGCCAAGCTCTACACGCCCGCCGGAGAACCCACCACGGAACACACCTCGGGGCTGTTCGCCCGCGCCGTCACGCGCGCGTTCCCGAGCCTGCCGTGCGAGGAGGACGGTCGCCTGCACGACCCAGCCCTGCGCGAGAACTTCATCGAGCGCGTCTTCGCCCTCAAGCGCTTCAGGGCCGAGGTCGCAGCCGCGCCCTCGGTGCGCGCGCTCCAGGAGTTCCACGCCTGCTCAAAGTATCTGCTCATGGCCCACGCGCCAGAGGGCTTACAGGAACTGGGTAGACTCGCCGCAGCCGCCACGCCCGCGAATCTCGCTGCGACTCTGCTCGCCTACGAAACGCGCTTTCTCGCGGTCATGGCCGAGCCCGCAACCGTCGGCCGCCACGTGAACGTCCTTCAGCACATGCAGGGATATTTCTCGGAGCAACTCACGCCGCAGGAGCGCGAGGAACTGGGCGACGTGATCGGCGAGTACGCCCGCGAGCAGGTGCCGCTGATCGTTCCGGTCACCCTGTTCCGCCACTATATCTTCAAATATCAGGCTGACTACCTGATGCGGCAGCACTACCTCTACCCGCACCCGGCGGAACTCAAACTGCGCAATCACGCGTAGGCGCATACGCCCGAGTCGTTTCGACTGCAAGGAATCGACACCCCAAAATCGGTTAGTGACAGTGGGCGAGAGTTACGTGCGAGTCGTGTGCGGAGCGATTGGGAGCACGGGCGTCCCCGCCCGTGGTGTGAAAGTTTCTGCAAAGCTATACCCGCAAGACAGTCACGCCGTGGCGGGAGGCGGCGCGCTCAGCGGATCAACCCTGAGCGCGCGTGCCGTGCGTAGCTCGCCCCACTCGGCAAACCGCATCTTCCGCGCTCCGTCCTTGCGTTTAGGGCCGAAGAACCGCCTGTTCGCCTCGAAAACCCCGTCAACGAAGGCCTTCCCGCCGATAGCCATCCCGTCCGTGAAGTACCGCACCCGGCAGCGCAGCGCCTGCTGCAGCGTCAGCTTACCGCCGGTCTCGATCACGCGGTCGACCTCCTCTTTCGCGATCCCCGGACGCTTCACCCGGTCGCCAGTCGCCTCGCGCCGCTCCTCGCCCGCCGTGTAGAGCAACACGCGATACCGTCTCGCGGCTTGCCTCCAGCCGTCCGGCTGCTCCAGCCACCGCGAGTCGTGTATCGCAACCAACCCCTCGCGCGCCCGTTTCCCGCCAGCGCACGCCTCGCCGTATCCGCTCCAGCGGTAGTCCTTCGGATCGACCACCAGCTTCGCCCTCACCGGGTTGAGGTCGATGTACGCCGCCACTGTCGCCCGCGCCTGCTCGCCGTTCTCGACCAGCACGCTCTTAAATCGTTCCTCCCAGAACGTGCCCTTCCGACTGTGCCGACCATTGTATGACATGCTGTAGCGCTGTTTGAGCGTCTTCACGAACGCGCTGATGTCGCCCATCCGGGCCCGCATCCTATTCTGTTCCTCTTCAACGAGATACGCCGTACCGACCTTGCGCCACTCCTCCCACTGCCTCAGCACAAGCGCCACATGCGCACGTCCGTACAGCGCCGTCATGCGCCACACCAGCTCCGCCTCGTCAACCTCGCCCCGGAACGGCACCTCGACCAGCAGGTGAAAATGGTTCGACAACACCGCATACGTCAACACCCGCACACCGCAGAACGCCTCCGCCCGCCGCATCATTCCCCGAAAGATCTCCTTCTCCCGGTCGTCCAGCCGGAACGTCCGATCCACCACCCGGCTCACCACATGGTAGCACCCCGTTCCCTCCGCCCTCACCCGCGCGTGCCTCATAAGCATCCCCCTTTCTGTCTCCCATCCGACGCCAAAGACCTTACCATACCATCCGCGCCAGAGCAACAACATTTTATTCAAACTACCTGTCCCTTTGTCTGATGCTTTGTCTGATGCTTTGTCTGATGCCGAAGCCGACATTATTTTTTGCGCAATTACGGGCAATTGCGGGGTTGACTGTTTTCACCCCCCCGCATAATAGGTGCCAATCATGGGAACCGGTTTGTTGCCGGCGAATCCTATGGGATGCTAGTGCTTTTATTCATGTTAAAGGACGAATCGTACGAGAGGTGCTGAACATGCTAAAACGTTGTCATACTCCTGTGCTCTTACTGGCTCTTGCACTGACTGCGGCTTTTGCTCCGGTGTGTGCCCGTGCCCTCACGGAGGGTAATTACACGTACACGGTGACGAATGGGCTGGCTACAATCACAGACTTCAACTCGTCCTTCTCCGGCTCACTGACCATACCTCGCCTTCTTGGAGGGTGCCCGGTGGTAAGCATCTTTGATGTTGCCTTTATGGATTGCTCAGGTGTCAAGAATGTAACGATTCCGGACAGCGTTACCAAATTGGGGGACTCTGTTTTTTATGGATGCGAGAGCCTGAGTTCGGTAACCCTCCCCAGCAGCATAACGTCCCTTCAGCATTCTTTGTTCTTCAATTGTTACTCGCTGGGCCGTGTTGAAATACCTGGCGGCGTGACGAACATCGGCAATGCCGCCTTCGCCGATTGTTCAGCGCTGAAGTCCGTGTACTTCAAGAGCAGCGCTCCCAGCCTGGGCGGCCCCAGCGTCTTCAGCGGGTGCTACCAAGCCACCGTCTATCGCTTGGCGGGAGCTGCGAATTGGCCGGTTGTGCCGAACACGTGGGGCGGGCGACCGACCGCACTGTGGAACCTGCCATATACGCTGACAGTCAATCGTGGTACGGGCGGAGGATCGTACACGAACGGGCAGTCTGTGACGGTTTCGGCCGATGCAGTAGCCGGACTGACGTTCGAGCGCTGGACCGGCGCGACCGAATACGTGGCCGATCCGTCATCATCCACAACCGTCGTGACGATGCCGGCCTCGAACATTACGATCACGGCCACCTTTGTCGCGCCGACGCTTCATGGCGCAGCCGGCGTGCCTGTCGTTCCGATTGGCAACACCAATGCCGTGCGGGCGGTGTCTGACCACTCGGGTGACGGGGGCCTGTCTGTGTTGTTGGGAGGTGCTGGGCAATTGGGAACGAACGAGATGGCTGGGATTGAGTGGTCGGTTCAGGGTCGGGGCGTGTTGACCTTCGACTGGCAGGTGTCAAGCGAGGCAGGCTACGATTGGCTGAGGTTTTACGAGGTCGGCGCAGGCGTTACCAACGAGATTTCAGGAACCGGCGGGAACTGGACACGTGTTCGCTTTGACGTGCGCGGCGAGCCCGATGCCATCCACATCTTCAGGTGGGAGTACAGCAAGGATGTTTCAGATACCGTTGGCTTGGATTGCGGTTGGGTTGATGCCATATCGTGGGCACCGTGCTATTCACTCACCGTAGAGAACGGCAATGGAGATGGCGTGTACACCAACGGCACATCGGTACCCATAGTCGCAGACGCACCTGCCGAGCACATGACGTTTGACCGTTGGACGGGCGACACGAACGGTGTGGGTGACATAGGCGCGTGGGTCACGACCTACCGCATGCCTACCAACGACGCGGTCGTCACGGCCACCTATCGGCCAGAGCTCTACCCGGTTACCGTTCTGCTTGGCAGTGGTAGTGGCAGCTATCCGTTTGGCGAGGTTGTGGAAATTTGCGCGTCCACCTGGCAAGGCAAGCGTTTCTACCGATGGAGCGGCGAGGCTGATGCCGTTGCCGATGCCTCGTCGTCTACAACAACGGTGACGGTGGTCGGGCGTCCGCTGACCCTTACCGCAACCTATGAGGTGCCTCTTACGGTGACCGCTGGATCGGGCAGTGGCTGGTATCCCGAGGGCGCATCCGTAAATGTCACAGCGGAGGCTGACGCGCTCTATCAGGAGTTCGCCGGTTGGGCGGGCGATGCCGCCGGGCTCATGGCCGACCGCTCTACGCGAACAAGTTCGTTAACGATCCCGGACCGTCCGTTAGCTTTGACGGCGACCTATCGAGAGTCGGTCGCGCGTGTGGCGGGCTGCTACGGCCGCCACTTTGCCGTTTCCGGGGCGGCCGGAGGTGTCTCGGCGGATTACGCGTCGGGATCGCCATCAGGGACGCCAAGCATACGACTTGGCGGGCCTGGTGTCGTGCCGGACAATGGTTTTGCGGCCTTTGAGACCGTTGTTTTAGGAGGCGGGCAGGTGACCTTCATATGGCGGGTGTCGAGCGAGATGAGCGCCGATTACTTAAGGTTTCTCGTAGACGGCGTTCCGCTCGCGTCCCGGTCAGGCACGAAAGGCGCGTGGGAGCAGGTTACGCACCGGGTTGACGGGGCGGGCGCAACGCACACGTTGCGCTGGGAGTATGCTAAGAATGGCTCTCTTGCCAGCAGTAGCGATGCGGGGTGGGTTGACGACGTCGTCTGGGCGGGTGATGTTCCTGCTCCAGCTATCACGCCGGACATCTATGCAGCAGCCAGCACCAACGCTACCTTTGCCATCCGCTTTCTAGGTGAGCGAGGCATTCCATACTCCATATACAGCAACGGCGCGCCTCGTGCGGATGGATGGGTGTGGGTGGGTGTTGCCTCGCAAGAAAGGGGTGAAAGCAACGGGATTTTCCACTTCGAAGCCGTCCTCGCTCCTGCTATCGGGCATGGCGCATGTTTCTTCCGAGTTGGCTCTCCGTAACGAAGATACCGCGAGTTCCGCTTGCGGAAGAGGCATCTGACCACGACGTGCCGTGAGTTGGTGTTCCTGCGCAATCACGCGTAGGAGTGCATGCCGGTGAAAAGCCGCGAGACGTTGATCCACGTCAGCGTCAGCACCACAAAAAGAAGGCCGACCCACAGCAGCAACGCCAGCGCCCGCGGATTGCGAAGACCGGCCTTCAGGCGGTAGTGGAAGTAGCCGCCGTACACGAACCAGGTCGCCAGCGACCACATCTCCTTGGGATCCCACTGCCAGTAGTGGCCCCAGCAGATCTTGCCCCAGAGCGAGCCCAGCAGCAGTCCGACCGTCAGCAGGGCGAACCCCACGACCGCCGTCTGACGCGACGCCGCGTCCGCCTGCCGCACCCGCGCCGCATTCGCGCCCGCGCCCGCGCCCGCGCGCAGCAGCGGCAGCGTCATGAGCGCGGCGCGCGCCAGCATCACATACCCCGCCACATAGCTGCCCACATGCGGGATAAAGAGCGGGCTCTGCAGCGCCGGCGGCAGCCGGCGCACCTCTTCGCTGAAGACGAAGCCCGCCGGAAACAGGATCAGAAGCCCCAGCAGCGCGTCCTGAAAATCGGTGTCAGTCCCCGTCTGACGGCGGCTCAGCAGCGACAGCGGCCAGAGGAACGCCGCCATGCAGAGGAAGAACTCGAAGAGGTTCTGCATCGGCGGGTGCCCCGTATGCACGCCGCGATAAACGACGGACGCCACGGCCGACACGAAACCCAAGAACCAGACGTTTCGCCCGACCGCCCTGAACTTGCCGCGCAGCAGCACGGCGGCCACGAGGAAGAGCGCCAAGGTCAGGTAGATCACCCCGCCCTGCGGGGTGTCTTTCAGCATCACGGCGACACCTCCTTGACCCCTGCCCGACTGCCGCCCCGAAGCACGCGCACGGCGAACAGAAGCACCCCGGCGAGCAGCACCACGAACCCGGCATAGACGACCGGCAGGCCAGGATCGCGGATGAGCTGCAGGATGGTGACCAGCACCGGCTGCCCAAACCTGTCGACATCCTCCCGATAACTGCTCTGGTAAATGGCATAGCCGCACACGTAGGCCGGGTGATTGACACGCACCTTCCTTGCGTAAGGCTTCCCGCCCGGCTCGGTGATGAGCACCAGACTGCAGTACTCTTTGACGGGCGGCATGCGCCCCGCGTCGCGGTCAGCCCGGCTGGCCTCGTAGTGATCGATCGTAAACTTCATCAGGCGGACGCTGAAGGGCACTTTGCCCACCACCTGACGCCCGTCGGAAAGCTCGCTTGAGACATAACCATCGGCCAGCGACAGATAGCCGCTGGCCGGCCGCTCGGCCGAACTCGTCAGCACCGCCACCCGCCCGGCCAGCCACCCCGCCATGATGCAGGCGCAGCCCACGTGCAGCAGCGCGGAATCGTAGCGGCGGCGCGTGACCGCACGCAGGCCGGAGAACGCCAGCCCGCACGCCAGCGCCGCCGTGACCGCCAGCAGGGGCGGGCGCGACATCAGCGCCCCGGAGCGCTCAGGCCCCAGAAAAGCCAGCAGCACCGAGCCGACGGCCATGACCCCGCACAGCCCGGCCGCGACGCTGGGGCCAAGCCATCTGTTGAGGACTTGCTTCAAACCCGTTTTACCGTGTCGATCTCGAGTTCGACCAGCAGGTCGTCGCGGCAGACGTCCGCCTCGATCGTCACGAGCGGCATCGACTCCAAGCCGCGCGCCTTGAGCCACGCCTGCCAGACCTCCATATATGACGCCTGCTTCAGGTACATCACCGCTCGCGTGGCGTCTTTCCAGCCCATTCCGCGCGACACCAGAATCGCCTCAACCACGTCCATCGTGAGCTGGATCTGCCGGGGCACATCGTCCACAAACGCGGTCGCCCCGCCCGGCTCGATGCTGGCCGTGCCCGACACCATCAGCGTCCGGAACTCCGGAGTGGCGATCTCGACGGCCCGGCTGAACGAACTGCGGTAGCTGAGCGCCGAGCACTGCAGCGGCGACTCCACCGCCTGCACCGTCACGCGTCCGCCCTTCGGTTTGACCGCGATCGCGCACGCCGTGATCGCCGAACCGCACAGGTTGGCGCTGCCGATGCCGGTGCTGGCGGGCACCAGCCCGTCGTACACCTTGCGCGAGTGGAAAAACGCGTCGCGCGCACGGTTGAACGGGTCGTACCACTCCAAAATCTTGTCCATGTAGAGCCAGGTGCGCGCCACGTTCGCGAACGTCATCCCCGCATCGGTCAGCGCATCCTCGATACCCTCGAAAACCGACGTGGTCTGCGCGGCGCGCGACGCGCTCACATCGGCTGGCAAAACCCCGGTCAGCAGGCAGTACTCGGCGTGTTCGTCCTCGTAGCGCACGCCCACCGTACACCCGTGGCGCCGTATCAGCCGCGGCTCCGCGCCCTCGACGACCAGCCGCTGGTACACCGGCGGCAGCGCGCCGGTGCCGCACAGCCAGAGCTGCGGCACGTCGGTGCCCTTGGCGCCGACCGCAGCCCGCGCCAACTCATCGAGGCTGCCCCAGCCCGTCTGCGAGAAGGCCCGACCGGCGGCGACCGCCGGCACGCCCCGCGCGACATCCAATAACCCCATCTCTTGCCGGCGAGTGACGCCCCCGTTCACAACAACATCCCTGACACCCATTCGCAGCCCCCCTGTTCAACTTCAACAACGGCCTATGCGTCCTCTTCTCAGAACGACAGGATAAATTCTGCCAGCGAGTTAACCTCCTCTGGCGACAAGCTCTTCGTGACGCCGTGCGAATCCTTCGGATTGCAGGTCGTCAGAACCTCAGCCATGGTCAGCGCGCGCCCGTCATACAGATACGGAGCCGATCGCCACATCTCCACCAACGTTGTGGTGTCGAACTCGCGGCCCTCCTCGTTCCCCACGCCTAAGCCGAGGTCGTATTTCTTCAGATTGGTGAACAGGTGCTCGCCCTTCGGCCCGTCCTTATTCGTCGGATGACACTCAACGCAACCCGCCTTTTTGAAGAGCTTCTCGCCCTGCTTCGCACGCTTCGACAGCGCACCGTCCACCAGATAGGGGCTCGGCACCGGCGTAAGCGACATCACGTAGTGGTCGATGCAAAGCGCGTCCTCTTCCGGCCGCACGACGAACTGGATGTGCGTCATACCCTTGCGGTTACCGGTCTGCATGTCCGGCCGGATGCCCGTCACCATCGAAGGCGGCGTCAGGTGAGAATAGATCATATTCTTTGTCTGCTTCGGGTTGCCGATGCCGTCGTTCACCAGGTCCCAATTCAAACCGTCGGTGCGACCGTCCGGGTGGCAGCTCGCGCAGCTCTGCCACTGCTGGAAGCACATCGACCCGTCGTTCCACAGCATTTCGCCGCGGCGTACGCGATCTTTGCTCAAATCCACAGCCGGCCCCAGCGGCAACAGGCCGGGCCGCAACACGGCGTCGGCCAGCTTGATTTCGGCCAACGCGTCCGCGAAGTAACACGCCGCGAAAATCCTGCCGTCCGCCACCGCCACCCCGCGCGGCCCGTCTCCAGCCACTTTCACGCGGCGCCGGATGGTCACCAGGAACGACAGGTCGTTCGGGACGTCCGCCGCAGACTTGGTTACCTCGGTCACCTTCTCATTCTTGGCGGCCTTCTCCAGACGCGCGTGGAACGCCTCGCGGTCGATCACGCTGATCTCACGCGTGCCCGCGTGCGCCACAATCAGGCTCTTGCCATCAGGCGACACCGTTACGCCCCACGGGTTGGCCGCGCCCAAATCCACGTCGTCCAGCAGAGCCGTATTCACATAGTCGCCCGTCTCTCCGTTGAACACGCTCAGCCCCGCCGTGTTCATCCAGCCTCGCTCGAGCTGCGTGGTCGGCAGCTGATAGCGCCCGAACGTGTGGGTCACATAAACGAATGTGCCGTCCGCAGTGGCGCCGATGCCGCGCACGCCCGTGCTGCCGTTGGGCAGCATGACGTTCTTGAGCACCTTGAACGTCGCCGCGTCGATCACGGAGACCGACGCCGCCACCACGTCGTCGGTCGCCTTGTTGTACGGCAGATGGTTGGCCACGAACAACAGCTTGCCGCCCGCGCCCAGCGCAGCCGCGTGGGGCTCGCGCAGCACGGCGACCAGCCCCGTGACCTTCAGCTTGGCCGCGTCCACCGCGGCCACCGTGTTGTCGAACCGGTTGAGCACGTAGACCGTCGCGCCGTCTTTAGCGATCACCGGAGCCATGGGGGTGTGGCCGGTCACGACCTCGCCCAGCACCTTGCCCGCAGCGCTCACCTTGTAGAGCTTGCCGCCCACGCCGCCGCCCGTCACGTACACCGTCCCGTCCGCAGCCACCGCCACGCCGCTCGGCCCCGTGCCCTGGTCCGCGCCGCCGCCCTGCCCGAAAAACGCCCGCAGTCCGCCCGAACGCCCCGCGCCGGACGCAAACGCCCATTCGCCCGACACCTTGGATCCGGCCACGTCGAAGACCAACACCTTGCCTGCTGTCGCCGCCGTCACATACATCGTCTTGCCGTCCGGGGCCACCGCCACGCACTCGGGCGAAAGATACGCGACCGCATATACGCCACCCGCCCAGCCCGCCAACACGAACCCCAAGACACCCCGTTTCACTGCGTTCATTCCTATCACTCCTCACCTGCACGCGCGCAGGCTGTTTCGTTCTGAGCGGGCGAATGATGATTCGCCACTACACGTTCCTGCCGACCGCCTCAGCGATGGCTTTCAACTGCTTCACCGTCCGATAGAACATCTCCGGCGTCTCGCTCTGGTCGCCGTCGCACAGCGCTTTCTCAGGATGCGCGTGCACCTCCATCATCACCCCGTCAGCCCCGCACGCCACCGCCGCACACGCCATGGCCGGCACCAGCGACGCCACTCCTGTGCCATGGCTGGGGTCGACCACGACCGGCATCCACGACCGCTGCTTCAGGAGCGGAACCGCGCTCAGATCCAGCGTGAACCGCGTCGCCGTCTCGAACGTGCGGATGCCGCGTTCGCACAGGACCAAGCGCGTACACCCCGCCTCCAGGATATATTCGGCCGCCAGCAGGAACTCTTCGATCCGGGCGCTCATCCCGCGCTTGAGAAACACCGGCTTGCCGCAGGCGCCAGCGGCTCGCAGCAAGACCGAATTGTGCATGTTGCGCGAGCCGATCTGCACCATGTCCGCCACGGCTGCAACCGCCTCAAGGTGCGCGCACTCGAGCACCTCCGTCACCACCGGCAACCCCGTGCGCTCACGCACCTCGGCCAGGATTTCGAGACCCTTCTCGCACAGCCCCTGAAAAGCATACGGAGAAGAGCGCGGCTTATAGGCGCCCCCCCTCAGCATGGAGGCGCCCGCTTCCTTCACCGCGCCGGCGATCTCCATCATCTGGTCACGGCTTTCGACCGTGCAAGGGCCCGCGATCAGCACCAGTTTCGGGCCGCCAAACACGACGCCGCTGACATCGACCAGCCCTCCCCCCGCCTCCGCGCTTTTTTTTTCAAATCTCATGGTGCTCACACAATCCGGCCATAACCGCATAAGAAACGTCTCCCGGCTGCCCGCGTCCCCCAGGATCGGCCCGCCTCAAAATCGTCTCATAGCGTTATTGTTGAGTGAGTATAGCGCATGTTTGGCCGGTCAAGCAAGCATCGATGAACGCAAAATCCGTCGGGGCGAAGTGCAAAATGAAATGCACGCTTTTCAAAAGTGGGGTGGACTGCTGGC
>CAYMLQ010000077.1:0-18330 GCA_964390795.1 uncultured Lentisphaeraceae bacterium | reverse complement strand
TGAAGATCCACCAGTACTGCATGATGTGCGCCTCGTCCACCGGCCAGATCGCCGGCCTCGAAGCGCTCATGCACGGCGAGGCCGACATCGCGGAGATGCGCGAGTCCTACCACCAGCGCCGCAACTTCGTGGTCGCCTCGCTCAACGAGATGGGCCTCGACTGCTTCATGCCGCGCGGCGCGTTCTACGTCTTCCCGTCGATCGCCTCCACGGGCCTCTCCGCGCGGGAGTTCTCCCTGCGGCTGCTCAACGAGCGCAACGTGGCCTGCGTGCCCGGCACGGCGTTTGGCGCGTGCGGCGCGGGCTTCCTGCGCTGCGCCTATGCCACAGGCATGGATCAGCTCAAAGAGGCCATGGACCGCATTTCGGACTTCATCAAGAAGCTCTGAGCCCGAAGCCTCAGTTCGCCACAAACTGCATGATGCGCATGGCGTGTCCCGTGCCCTGGGTTTCGGCCGCGATGCGCAGAGTCAGCGTGTGCGGGCCCGGCTGAAGGCCCGCACCCAGCATGACCGTGCGCGGATAATGCAGGCCTTTGCTGTAGGCGTGAAGCAGGTTCACCCGCTCGAACGGGCCGCCGTCGATGCTCGCCTCGGCGACACCCGCGTCCGGCCCGGCCGCGATGTACGCCCCCACCGCCGTACCCTCGAAGGCCAGCGCGAGTTCGGCCCCGGGCTCGGTCGCGCAGAGCATCGGAAGGGCTGTGAACCGCTCGCGCTTCCCGCCGGGCAGACTCTTCCACTCCGGCACGCCCAGCGTCCAGCCCTGCTTGACCTTCGCGTCGGCGGGGTTGACGAACCGTCCCGCGCCGTAGTTCAGCGGATCGAGCGGCGTCAGCGGCACCAGGCTGGGAGCCGCTGAGGCGCCCTCCGGCAGCGGCGCGGCCCACGCGCGGTTAAAAAGTTCGTCGATCATCCGCGTGCAGAGGGCGTTGCCGAACGGCGCGGGGTGAACGCCGCCGTACTGACCCCAGGTGAGCGTGCCCGCCGTGATCTGCTCCGCCACCTCTTTCGCCAGGTGGATCGTCGGCACCCTGTAGTGCTCTGCCGCCGCCGTATGCGCTTCAACCGTCAGCGGCGTCTTCCCTTCCTGCAGCGTCTTCAGCATGGCCTCGTTCACAAAAAAGGTGATGACGATATCCATCGCGGGGTTGGCCATCCGCGCTTGGCGCAGAATCCCCTCCATGCCGCGAATGCACTCCTCGCGGGTGTGGCGGCCGTCCTGGTCGTCGTTGACCGCGAACTCCACAAAGAGCAGGTCCACGGGCCCTTTGACCAGCACGTCGCTGCCGAAACGGAACGCGCCGGTCGTCGAACAGGTCGAGGAAATGCCCGCGCCGATGAACGTGAACGCCGTCTTGTGGAAACGTTTCTGCAAGAGTTCGCTCACCATGGGCCGGTAGCCGTTCATCTCGGTGATCGACCCGCCGAGAAAGGCCACCGTGCCCTTGCCCGTGCGCTCGAACGTGAGGCGCGCGTTTTGGAAATCGCCGCGCAAGGCGACCTTGTCGCCAAAGGGCGCGGACTCCGCGGCGGACAGACAAGCGGTTGAGATCAAGCTGACGGCTGCGAACAGAGCGAGAACTGATTTCATCGGTGACAACCTTTCGGATTTAGAACGCATTGAGAAGCCGTTCCTACGGCTTGAACTCGGGTATCGCCCGAATCATAAACTCATCGAACAACGGTACGGTAAACGCCATGTCTCCATGCGCGGGACTGTAGATCATCCCCTTCTTCATCAACTTGGCACGCACGGGCCCGAGGCTCGTCAACTTTACGCCCAAGGTGTCAGCGATGGCTCCTGTACGGTGAGCACCCGGACCAAGTTCAGCAACTGCACGGAGAAAATTCTTCTCATTGGGCGTTAACCGGTCGAAACGGACGCGAAAGAAGTTCTGGTCTAAACGCTATAATTGGTTAAACTTGGTATAAAGTCAAGAGGATGTGGCAGGGATGTGACGCGCGACACGCGGGCGGTGATGTCGCCGCTGGCGCCGAGCGTTTCCACTGCGGCGCTGATCGTCGCGGACGACCAGTTCGCCCCGTCCAGGCTGTACTCCACGCCCGAAACCGTGGTGTCGAACGGGGTGCTCGTGGGCCGCTGATCGTATAAGTGAAGGGCAGGCGCAGCGCAAAAATCTTTTGCGCCAGCGGCTGGGTGGCAAACTCCGGAACCGGCGCCGGCCGGAGTTCGCGTGTGCCGGCTAGGTCGTCGCCGAGATAGTTGCGCGGAGCGACGAGAAAGACACTCGCCCCGTTGGTCTTGGCGGCAAGGGCTGCGGCCACCGCCGCGCTGCCGCCTCCCACCACCACCACATCCGCATCTCGGATCACCGGAAGCTGCCGCTCCGACTGCGCAACGGGGTAGACGCCCCAGGCGAGTGCGGCCACCCAGAATCCCGCACACCCAACTGCCAGCCCATTTATCTTCTTCATCGCAGCATCACGTCTGACTGAGCGTCCGCCTGAAACGTCGCCCCTTTGCCTGCTCAGATCTGCCGTTCAAGCACCATCGCCGCGCGGCAGGGCAGATACACCTTGATGATGTGGCAGTTCTCGTTGCCGCGCGTTTCCGAGAACCGTTCAAAGGCCTGCCCCGGCTGAATGCGTCCGTGCCCGCCGAACCGTTCCTCATCGCTGTCCAGCACCAGGCGGTACGCGCCCGACGGCAAGAGCACCGTATAGTCCACCACCGACTGAGAGCTGTGAAAGTTGAAAATGAACACCAGCGGGCCGCGTTCGAAAACCAGGATCTTGTCCTTGTCCGACACGAAGAGCCTGCGCGGCACCGTTCCCTCGAGAGCCCGGTACTGCGCCACCAGATGGATGGCGGCCGAGTCGAATTCGCCCATGCACCAATACAGGAGGTCAGGGTTGTCGCGCAGTGCCCACTGGCGGCGCGCGTAATGATAGGAGAAGCCGTTGCCCTCGCGCGGGAAGTCGATCCACTCGGGGTGTCCGAACTCATTGCCCATGAAGTTCAGATACCCGTGGCCGGCCGTGGCCAGCGTGGCCAGCCGGGCGAGCTTGTGCAGCGCGACCCCGCGGTCAGCCTTGATGTTCTGCGCCGCACGCGACATGGAATCGTAGATCGCCGAGTCGACCAGCTGGAAGAAGAGCGTCTTGCCGCCCACGAGCGCCTGGTCGTGGCTTTCCACGTAGTTCACGGTCTGCTCGTCCGCGCGGCGGTTCGTCAGTTCGTGCCAGAGATAACCGATGCTCCAGTCCTCGTCGCGCACGTCGCGGACCAGGCGGAACCAGCACTCCGGCACGCCCATCGCCATGCGGAAGTCAAACCCCGCGCCAGCGTCGCTGACCGGCGCCGCGATGCCGGGCATCCCGCTCACGTCCTCCGCGATCACGAGCGCGTCCGGCCGGGCCTCGTGGATGACGCGGTTGGCGAGATTGCAGTAGACCCAGGCGTCCTCGTCCACCGTGGCGTCGAAATACTGGCTGTAGTCCGTGAAATCGACGCCCAGCCCGTGGTGCAGGTAGAGCATGCTCGTGATGCCGTCGAAGCGGTAGCCGTCGAAGTGGAACTCGTCCAGCCAGTAGCGGCAGTTGGAGAGCAGGAAGTGCAACACGTCGGTCTTGCCGTAGTCGAAACAGCGCGAGTCCCACGCCTCGTGCCAGCCGCGCAACCCGTTGTGGAAATACTGGTAAGGAGAGCCATCGAACAGCGCCAGCCCTTCGCGCTCGTTCTTAACCGAGTGGGAGTGGACGATGTCCATGATCACCGCGAGGCCGGCCTCGTGCGCGGCGTCCACCAGCGCCTTGAGTTCCTCCGGCGTACCGAAGCGCGACGAGCAGGCGAAGAAACTTGAGACGTGATACCCGAACGAACCGTAGTAAGGGTGCTCCATCACCGCCATCAGTTGGATCGTGTTGTAGCCGGCGCGGATAATGCGCGGCAGCACCTTCTCGCGGAACTCCGCGTAGGTGCCCACAGCCGCCTTCTCCTGCGCCATGCCGACGTGAGCCTCGTAGATGAGCGGCACGCGCCGGGGCACGGTGAAGGCCGGCATCCGCCAAGCGTAGGCCGGCACGTCCCACACCTGTGCCGCGAACATCAGGGTGTCGGGATCCTGGATCACGCGGCGGGCGTAGGCGGGTATGCGCTCCCCGCGTCCGCCGTTCCACGTCAGTTCCAGGCGGTAGCACTGCCCGTGCTTAAGCGCATCCGGCGCGAGATGGCGTTCCCAGACGTCCCGCCCGGGGATCCGTTGGAGCCTGAACGCGTCGCAGACGTTCCAGCCGCAGAAATCTCCCACCAGCCAGACGGCCGTGGCGTTCGGCGCCCACTCCCGGAAAACCCAGCCGTCGGGGGTTCGGTGAAGTCCGTAGTATTCGTGCGCGCAGGCGAACTCGGAAAGCGAGCCCGGCCCCTTTGCCAACTGTTCCGCGCGGCGCGTAGCGGCATGCGCGCGTTTCCGTATGATCTCGGCATACGGCGCCAGATAAGGGTCATCCAACAGACAAGAGCGGGTAGCGGAAACCGGCATAACCTGACCTCCTGATGCGTGACCGCAGCCGCCCTATTCGAAAGAGCGCACCAGCGACCGATTCAACATCTGCTCGTAAATGTCGATGTAGGTTTTGGCGCACACATCGTAATTGAAGCGCTCCGTTCCCGCACGCATGATACGTGAGATCTGCCGCTCGCGCTGCTCCGCCGGCCGCTTGTAGAAATCCATGGCTTTGTCCATCGCCCATTCCAGACCGCGGCTGTCGTAGATCTTGAACACGAACCCGTTGCCTTTATTCGCGGCGACATCGAGGTGCTCGACCGTGTCGTGCAGGCCGCCGGTGTCGTGAACCACCGGCAGCGAGCCGTAGAGCTGCCCCACCATCTGCGGCAGGCCGCAGGGCTCGAAAAGCGACGGGACCAGCGTGAAATCCGACGCCGCGAAGGCGAGCTTGGAAAGCGCCTGGTTGAAATCGCAGACGGACAGCCGCCCGTACAGCTCGTGGAACCGCAGGATGTCGTAGAACGGCTGCTGGTAGACGCCATTGGCCACGATCGCGATCTGCACGCGCTCTTTCCAGTGGCGCGACATGAAGCGGTAGAGGATCTCGGCCAACAGTTGCGGCCCCTTCTGCGCGGGATCCAGGCGCGACGGCCAGAAGAAAAGCGGCGCGTCGGCGTTCTCCTCCAGCCCCACTTTGCGCTGGAACGAGAGCTTGTTGGCGCGCTTGGCCTCGCGTTGCGTGTCCGCCCCATAGCGCACCTCGATCAGCGGGTCGGTCTCGGGGTTGTCCGAAGGGTCGGGCGCGTTCAAGATGCCGGCGGCGCAGCCCGACTCGAACTTGTTGCGGATCTCCTGTCGGATATTGACCGGGATGAAGTCGTGCCAGCCGTTGACGATCTCCTTGAGAAAGGTCGGGCTGACGGTGTTGATGAAGTGCGAGGCGAATACGCCGCTCGCCTGCATGTCGATCGGGTTGTTATTGCGCGACTCCTCGTAATTGTACGGCACGCGCGTGTAAAACAGGTTGGCCCAAAATTCTGCCGCGTCGATGCCCGAGTCCTCGATCTGAGCGAGCGTCAGATGGTGCGTGTGAATATTGTGAACCGTGAAAAGGCAGGGGATACCCATGCGCCGCGCCGCAGCCGGAATCAGTCCCGTCATCCAGTCGTTGCAGTGGATCAGGTCGGGCTGCACAGTGGGGATGATGTTGTTGATGACCTCGCGCGTAAAGGCCAAGGCCAGTTTCGGGTTCTCGTTCTGCGAGTTGCTGTACACCGTGTTGCGGTAATAGAAGCATCGGTCCTCGGCCAGGTGAATGCGCGAATCCGGCAGCCGGCTCTTGTACACGCGCAGCTCGTCGCTGATGAGCTGGCCCACATCGATGTGGAACATGCGCCGGTAGTGCGGCAGAGCCACGTGTACGTCCGCGCCGCGGTCGAACAAGGCCGCCACCAGCGACGCGGACACGTCCGCCAGACCGCCCGCTTTGGCGTTCAGCTTGCACGCCATGTTGCCCATGCCTGACGGCAGGTAGGTGATCTCCGGCGTGACGATCAGAATACGTGGCTTATCGACGCTGCGCGTCGGTGTCTTTTTTGCCTTGGCCATTTGAGTGCCTCCCGTCTGACAAGCGTTACTTGCCGGTTTTCTCGGCGATCTTCTGAGCCAGCTCCTGCTCTTGTTTCTTGGCCGCTTCGAGCTGGCGCACTTTGGCCTGCACCGCAGGCACCTCCAACACACTCTTCTGAAGCTCGCGTTGCGTTCGCAGAAGCTCTTGCTGAAGCTCCCGGTAGCGCGCCCTCAGGGCCTGAATCTCCGGCGTGCTGTAAGACTCGTCCGCCCACGCCTGGCTCACCTCGCCCTCCAGCTTGTGCGCACCGACCATCACCTCGGCGCGCTGGGACATCCACTCGTTCACCTGCTTGCGATCGGCGTCGGACAGGTTCGCCAAATTCATCGCAGCACGCACCGTACCCGCGCCCACACAGACACACACCAGGATCCAAAACAATCGCTGTTTCATGGCTTACTCCTTCATATGCTAACGACGGTTGAACAGTATATTGAAAAGAGTCCCGTGACGCAACACATCGCATGTCCAAAAAAGCGCCAAGGGCCAATGAAAAATATTTTTCGATTTCCTATTGCGGACTCCGTGGTGATCTGCTATCTTTCACCCCGTTCTTTTGAAGCGAGTGTAGCTCAGTTGGTAGAGCTCCACCTTGCCAAGGTGGTGGTCGAGGGTTCGAATCCCTTCGCTCGCTCCATTTTTTTTATGGGGGTGTAGCTCAGTTGGTAGAGCAAGTGACTCTTAATCACTGGGTCCACGGTTCGAGTCCGTGCACCCCTACCATAAAAAGAATGAAAGGCGCAAGCTCAACAGCTTGCGTTTTTTCTTTTTTATAACCGGATCGCAGCCAGATGACCACCCCCCACCCGCACCGACGCGGAGCGCAAGCGCTCCCCCCCTCTCGCGTGATCCCCGTCACCGATCCCGCGGTGCCGCTGCCTCTGGACACACTGTTTGACCCCGCGCGTCCGCTAGAAATCGAAATCGGCTGCGGCAAGGGTCGCTTTCTCGCGGCGCGTGCCGCGAAGCACCCGGAGACGCAGTACCTCGGCATCGAGCGCATGCTGGGGCGCGTCCGCAAGCTCGACAAGAAGGCGTGCCGGCTGCACCTAGAAAACCTCCGCGTGCTGCGCCTCGAGGCCTTCTACACCTTCTACTATCTGCTGCCGCCGCACCGCCTGCGCACGGTCTACGTCTTCTTTCCAGACCCCTGGCCCAAGCGCAGGCACCACGACCGCCGCCTGTTCTCCCCGCTGTTCCTCGACGCGCTCTGGGCCCGCCTTGAGATCGGCGGCGCGGTCCAGGTGGCGACGGACCACCCCGAGTATTTCGCAGAGATCCGCGCCTGCCTTTCGGCGGACGCGCGCTACCGCGAGATCCCGGCGATGGAACGGGCCGAGGATGAGCAGACCGAGTTCGAGCATATCTTCCGCAGACAAGGCCTGCCCATCTGCCAGTGCGCGTTCCAGACCCTGCCGGCAGAGGAGAAGACCCTCGCCCCGCTGGAAATCGCACCAGAAGACGAGCCCCGTGTCGGCGACGGGGAAGAAGACGCAGAAGAAGAATTTGAACCGCAGCGTGAAGATGACTGAACCGCAGAGACCCGATATATGCCCGCAGATCACACGGATTTCCGCAACTTTTAATTTAATCTGTGTTGATCTGCGACATCTTGGGCATCCCTCTGTTGACCGGTACACGCAAAGACCCAAAGACCCCAAGATGAGACAAGGCCACTCTCTCCCTCCCATCTTTGGGTCTTCGGGTCTTGGCGTGAGCCAATCCACCCTGTGTGTCTCTGTCCGTCGCTCGGTTTGACAGATTCACTTCTCATGAGATGTGAATCCGCATTCGCATGACCTTCCTGATCTAGAAACCCTGAACCGTCCGTGATTTTTTTCTCAGTCCCCAACAGCGTGTCCGTGCGACCGAGTCGGGGTTGCGATCCCGACCTACGGCTTGTCTCCTGCGTGGGGTAGTGCTGCGGAATCAGGCGTGGCTGTGTTGCCGCCTGAAGGCGGTACTACAAACGGTTTCGCCGCCCCTGCGCCCGCCCGAGTTCGTCCCTCACCCGCGGCACGGCCTGGCGGCACTCGCTTGCTTGCCCGAACTCACGGCTGACCTGGGGGCAAGACAGCCCGGAAGCCATAGTTGATGCCCCGGTAGTCCGGGTAGGAGTAGAGGCGGTACGCGGAGCGGCAGTAGAAGGCGATGTGGAACCAACACCCGCCGCGAAACACACGGCCCGAACCCGACGCCGCACCCTTCGGATCACTTTCCGGGCCGGAGTAGTTTCCACGCCAGTCCAGACACCATTCCCAGACGTTGCCGTGCAGGTCGTAAAGCCCCCAGGCGTTGGGCGGGTAACTGCCGGCTTGAGCCGTCCCTACACGAGTGTCCCCATTCGGCGCGCCGCCCCCGGAGTTGGCTTTGTAGCGCCCCACTTCAGATAGGTTCGGGCAACTCTCCTCCGAGGTCAGTTTTTTGCCGCTGTTCAGCGCGGTAACCGTACCCGCGCGGCAGGCGTACTCCCATTGCGCCTCGGTTGGCAGGTCGAACGCCTGGCCGGTCCGCGCCCGCAGCCGGCCCATGAAAGACACCGCGTCCACGTTGTTGGTGGCGGGCCAGCCCGCGCCAGCGTTGACCCCGCGGATATCGTTGTAGCTCACCATCTCCACCGGGCGCTCGTCGCGGCATTTTTCATTGTTGAAGTGACTCGGCCAGTCGCCCATCACCCGCTCCCACTGCCGCTGCGTCACCTCGAAGACGCCGATGTAGAAAGCCTTCGTCAATGTGACCTCATGCTGGGTCTCGTTGCCTTGACGCCCCAACTCGCCTTCCGGGCTACCCATAACGAACGTCCCCGGCTCTATCCTCCGCAGCACCAGTTTGTCGGTCTTGTATTCGTCGGACCAGCCTTTTTTCGGCACGTCGGAGAGGTAGGTCACCGGATACGTGTCCGCCTTGGCGCCGCGCGAGAGGTCGACGACCAGATACAAGTCATTTTTGGCCCCCGGTTTCCCGGCCGAAAGCAGCGGCGTCGCCGAAGCCGCCGCGCCGGTCACGTTCGTCGCGGCCGCACCCATCAGGGACGAGAATTGGTCGGCGTAGCCCTTGAGCGCGGTTTGCGCCTTTTCCCGTTCCTCCTGAACCGCCGTCGCCTCCTCCAGCTTTTCAGCCTTGACCAGCTCTTTCTGGAGGCGATCCAGCGCCTGCTCGTATTTTGTGGTCAGGGTGCCCAGTTTCGCGGTCATCTCCGTTTCCAGCTTGGAGTATTGCTGCACGTAGGCGGACTGGAATGCCTTTATTTCTTGGATCTCCTTATCGTCCGGCGCGTCGGGAAGGGTCTTTGCTTTCTGAAAACGGTCGATCTCGGCGATCGCGGCCTTGGTCTTTTTCAGGTCGCCCTGTTTCACCGCGAGCGCCTTCAACGCCTCCAGCGATTTCTGGTACTGCTGCTGCAAGTCGGCAAATTTGGGCTGGCCGCTCTGGAGGATCTCTGCCGAATTCTTCTGATACACCTCCTTGTAGGTTTTCAGGTCGGAGGACAAGACGGGCAGCAGGCACAGCAGCGAGAAAAGACAGCTCAGCAAGGGTCTAATCGGGTTTCGCATAGACATCCCTTTCATACGCAGACGTGAAACATAATGACACCAATCAGAATGACGCTCAGATTACAGGAGACGCAATGCCTAGGCAAGTGTGGAATCTAAGCTGACGGCGGCTCAGCGGGGACGCTTCGCCCTACCGCTTGCGGCCAGCCGTGTCCAGTGCGGAGCAGGTAGGGCGCAGCGTCCTCGCTGAGCCGCTGCGCCGCCGGCTTCGTTCGGGGGAGCACCGGTCAGTTAACCGGGGATGCGCCCGTCACTGAACTGTGACGGAAATGTGACGGAAATGTGACGCTGAAAACGATTGACCAAACGGTGAAAAGCGGGTTTACTATTCACCTTAACTTTCACCAAGGAGAATGTGCTATGCAGAAGTTTGTGTGCAACGTGTGCGGCTATATCTACGATCCGGCAGCGGGCGACCCCTCCGTCGGCATCGCTGCGGGAACGGCGTTCGAGGCGCTGCCGGAGGACTGGTGCTGCCCCGAGTGCGGAGTGGGCAAGGATCAGTTCTCGCCGGTTTCTTGAAGACGCAAGAAACGCCGACCGCCCACCTCTTAACACTTCGCGTTCGGCGTTCGGCGTTCGGCGTTCAGCGCTCGGCGTTCAGCCGCTACACGCCCAGTCCGTACTGCTTGACCTTGTAGCTGACGATGCGCGGCGTGGAGTCCAGCAGGCGTGCGGCGGCGGCGATGTTGCCGTGGGTCAGCTTGAGCGCCTCGGCCATCAGGGTCTTCTCATACCCCTCCACCATCTCGCTCAGCGACGCGCCGTCGACCAGCACGGGCGTCGGTCCGATTTCGGGTTTGTCCTGTTCGGCGGGCACCTGGATGGAGGACGGCAAAACGTCGGGCCGGATCACTTCATTGTCAGCCAGAAGCACCGCGCGCTCAATGCAGTTCTCCAGTTCGCGCACATTGCCCGGCCAGCGATGACGCATCAGCAGATCGAGCGCCTCGTTGGAAAGCTTGGTCACCTTCTTGTCGTTCTCCGCCGCATATTTGGCCATGAAATAGTCGGCCAACAGAATAATGTCGGCCTTGCGCTTGAGCAGCGGCGGCACGAAGATCGGGAACACGCTCAGGCGGTAGTACAGATCCTCGCGGAAGATCCCCTTCTCAACCATGACCGGGAGGTCGCGGTGCGTCGCCGCAATGATGCGCACATTCACCTTGATGGTTTTGATGCCGCCGACACGCTCGAATTCGCGCTCCTGCAGGACGCGCAGCAATTTGGCCTGGATCGACAACGGAATCTCGCCGATCTCATCGAGAAAGATCGTCCCGCCGTCCGCCAGTTCGAACCGCCCTTTGCGGTCCGACACCGCGCCGGTGAAGGCGCCCTTGACGTGGCCGAACAGTTCGCTCTCGATCAGACTTTCCGGCAGCGCCGCACAATGCACGCGCACGAACGGCTCGCTTGCCCGGTTGCTGGCATAGTGGATGGCATGCGCCACCAGTTCTTTGCCGGTTCCGGTCTCGCCGTTGATCAGCACCGTCGCATGGCTTTTGGCCACCTGGAAGATCTGGTCGTAGACCTCCTGCATCTCGCGCGAGTTGCCCACGATATTATCGGGATGGTAGCGCCGCGTCAGCTCGGCGCGCAACTGGCGGTTCTCCTCCTTGAGGCTCTCCTGCTGTTCCATCAGATCGCGCCGCAACAACACCGCGCGGGCGACCATCGACGCCACAATCTCGAGAATGGTCGCGTCCTCTTTCAACTGCTCGTCATCCGCGAATGGCCGGTAGACGCTCAGCGCGCCCACCACTTCCTGTTTTTCTTTGACCGGCACGCAGATGAACGCCGTGTCCGAACTCTTGCCCTGCTTGGTGCGGTTCAGGAAGATCGGAGACTCGCTCGTGCGGGGGATGATCATCGGCTCTCCCGAGAGCACCACCTTGCCGGTCACGCCCTCGCCGAGCTTGTAGTGGCCGAGCTGGGCCTGCGCACGCGTCAGTCCGTGCGCAGCCTCGATCAGGATGTCGTCCCCGCCTTTTCGCAGGAGCGTAATGGTTGCCAAACGGAAATCGAGACACTCCGCCAGCGCCTCCAGAATCGGATGCACGACGGAGCGCATGTCGATGCTCTGATCCACAATCGTACTGATGCTGTGGAGCAGCCGAAGCTCCTGCATGTGGCGGGTCTGATCCATTTCGTTTATCCTAGACAAACCGTTGTTTGGTGAGTTTCTCGTACGCTTCAACGTACTTCGCGCGCGTCTTGACGACCACCTCTTCGGGCAGCACCGGCGCCGGCGGCTGATGGTTGAAATGCACGCTATCCAGCCAGTCGCGGACAAACTGCTTGTCGAGACTCGGCGGGTTGCTGCCGACCGCATAGCTCTCCTGCGGCCAGAAGCGGCTGGAGTCGGGCGTCAGCACCTCGTCGGCGAGCACCAGCCGGCCGCCGGAGTCCAGCCCGAACTCGAACTTGGTGTCCGCAATGAGGATGCCGCTCTGCGCCGCGTAATCGGCCGCGGCAGAGTAACAGCCGATCGAAGCGTCGGCCAGAGCCTGAGCCTTGGCCGGCCCCAGAGCGGCGGCCAGCTCGGCCAGCGTCACGGGCATGTCATGCTCGCCCAGCTCAGCCTTGGTGCTCGGCGTGAACAGCACGGTGCCGAGCTTGGACCCGTTCTGATACCCCTCGCACAGCGGCTGCCCGTTGACGGTGCCGCTCTGCCGATACTCCTTCCAGCCCGAGCCGGTCAGATACCCGCGCACGATGCACTCGAACGGAATGATCGAAACTTTCCGAACCAGCATCGAGCGGCCCCTCAAGTCCTCCTTCACGCACTGGAGCGCCTCGGGATACCGATCCACATCGGCGGAGATGAGGTGGTTGGGCATCCAGTCCAACAGTCCGAACCAGAACACGCTCAGGCTGTTCAGGATACGCCCTTTGTCGGGGATGCCGTTGGGCATGACCACATCGAACGCGCTGATCCGGTCGGTAGCCACCAACAGCAGATCGTCGCCCAAATCGTACAGGTCGCGCACTTTGCCGCGCCGCGGCTCAGGCAGTCCCGGAATCTTGCTCTCAATTAACGCATGGTTCTTGTCGTAGTTCATACATCCTCCCGTTTGTGTATTCGGCCCCTATTCTACCGGAACTGACGCGAACACGCATAGCCCGCTCTACAAAAAAAGTCGCATGCCGTAATCCGGGGCCTACCGCCTCAGCGGTTGTCTGCTGCCGCCCGCACAAACGCCGCGAACAGCGGATGGGGCGCGACCGGGTTGGACTTGAACTCGGGATGGTACTGGCAGGCCACGAACCACGGATGCCCCTGCAGCTCGATGACCTCCACCAGCTTGCCGTCCGGCGACACGCCCGCCACGACCAGCCCGCCCTTTTCAAGGGCTGCCCGATAACCGAGGTTGAACTCGTAGCGGTGGCGGTGACGCTCCGTGATCTGGTTCTTTCCGTAAGCCTGCGCGGCCCGGGTGCCTTCACCCAGGTTGCACGGGTACGCGCCCAGCCGCATGGTTCCGCCCATGTCGGTGACGCCGCGCTGATTGTCCAGCAGCGAAATCACCGGGTGCGGCGTACCGGGTGCCAGCTCCGTGCTGTTGGCCTCCTCCAGCCCGCACATATTCCGCGCGAACTCGATCACCGCGCACTGCATGCCCAGGCAAATACCGAAAAACGGGATTTTCTTCTCGCGCGCATAGCGGATCGCCTCGATCTTCCCCTCCACCCCGCGAACGCCGAAGCCGCCGGGAACGAGAATGCCGTGAACACCCTTCAGCTTGGCTTCCGCGCCCTCCTGCTCGATATCCTCGGACTCCATCATGCGGATGTTGAGCTTCACGCCGGAGGCGATGGCGCCGTGCGTCAGAGCCTCGTAGACGCTCTTGTAGGAATCGCGCAGGCTGATGTACTTGCCGACCACCGCGATCTCGACCTCGCCGTTCGGCGGGCGGATCAGCGTCTCCAGCATCGTGTTCCACTCCGTCATGTCCAAGGTGTGGGCCGGCAGCTCGAGCATGCGCAGGATCTTCTCGTCGACCTGCTGTTTCGAAAGATCGATCGGCACCTCGTAAATCGTGTTGGCCACGTCGCACTCTTCGATAACGTGCTCCGGGCGCACGCCGCAGAACAAGGCCAGCTTGGCGCGGTGCTCGGCCGCAAACGGGCGCTCGCACCGGCAGATGAGCAGTTCCGGCACGATGCCGATCGACCGCAGAATGCCGACCGACTGCTGCGACGGCTTGGTCTTCATTTCGCCTGCCGCCCGGATGTATGGAACCAACGTCAGATGGATGAACAGGCTGTTGCCTGGGCCCAGCTCGTGGTGATACTGGCGGATCGCCTCCAGGTAGGGCTGCGACTCGATGTCGCCCGCCGTCCCGCCGATCTCCGTGATCGCAATGTCGGTCTGCTCATCCTCGACCTCGCGGATGGCACGCTTGATCTCATCGGTGACGTGCGGGATCACCTGCACCGTCTTGCCGAGATAGCCGCCCGCCCGCTCGCGTGCGATCACGTTGCTGTAGATGCGCCCGGTCGTGTAGTTACTGTGCTGGTCGCAGGGTATCCCGGTGAAGCGCTCGTAGTGGCCCAAATCCAGATCCGTCTCGCGGCCGTCCTCGGTCACATACACCTCGCCGTGCTGATACGGCGACATCGTTCCCGGATCCACATTCAGATACGGATCCAGCTTCTGCATCCGGATCCGGTATCCGCGCCGTTTCAACAGCAGACCGATCGACGCCGCCGTGAGGCCCTTGCCGAGCGACGAAACCACGCCGCCCGTAACAAAGATATGCTTGCAACTCATATGAACTCCCGAATTTTACCGTTTCACCGCCGTCAAATCCACACCCGCCCGCTTGGGCAAACTGCTGGCACCCGTCAGCCACGTGTCAACCGCAACCGCGCAATCGCGGCCTTCGGCGATCGCCCAGACGATCAGCGACTGGCCGCGGCGCGAGTCGCCCGCCGCGAACACGCCCGGCACGCTGGTCTGGTAATCCGAGCCGGTCTTGATGTTGCTGCGCTCGTCCACCGCCACGCCTAGTCGTGAGATCACGCCGTCCGTTTCCGGGCCCAGGAACCCCAGAGCCAGAAAAACGAGATCCGCATGCCACGCTTGCCTCGTGCTGGGATTCTCGCGCAGCTGCGGGCGCTCGCCTTTTTTCGCTGGCTTGGCCCACTCGACGTTAATCGTCTCCAGCGAACGCACATGCCCGTTGTACCCCTTAAACTCCTTGGTGAGAATGCTCCAGAAGCGGTCGCCACCCTCTTTGTGCGAGGAGCTCGTGCGCAGCTTCATGGGCCAGAAGGGCCACGGCTGATCCTCGGTGCGCGTCTCGGCCGGCATGGGCATCACCTCGAAACTGTGTACGGCCTTCGCGCCCTGGCGCAGCGCGGTTCCCACGCAGTCGCTGCCCGTGTCGCCGCCGCCGATCACGATCACGCTCTTGTCCTTGGCGTTAATCTTGCCCCACTCCTGCGTGCCGTCGGGCTTGGAGCCCAGCAGCCGGTTCTGCTGCGTCAGGTACTCCAGCGCAAAGTGGATGCCGCTCAGTTCGCGCCCGGGAATCGGCAGGTCGCGCGGACGGCCCGAACCGGTCGTCAGCACCACCGCCTCGAACTCCTTCAGGATCTCGGAAGACGGGTCGGTGTTGGTGACGAACTTCACCCCTTCCGCCGCCATGATTTCCAGGCGGCGGTCGATGACCCACTTCTCCAGCTTGAAGTCGGGAATGCCGTAGCGCAGCAGCCCGCCCGGCTTCTCGTTCTTTTCGAAAACCATCACGTCGTGGCCCGCGCGGTTGAGCTGCTGCGCCGCCGACAGCCCGGCCGGCCCCGAGCCCACCACGGCTACGCTCTTGCCAGTGCGCTTGGGCGGCAGCACAGGCTTCACAAAGCCGTGCGAGAACGCATACTCGATAATCGTCTTTTCGAGCAACTGAATCGCCACGGGCCCTTCATGAATGCCCAGCACGCAGGACTCTTCGCACAGAGCCGGGCACAGACGCCCCGTGAACTCAGGAAAATTATTGGTTCCCGAGAGCCGCTCCCACGCCTTCTGCCACTGCCCGCGATAAACCAGGTCGTTCCACTCGGGGCAGAGGTTTCCCAGCGGGCAGCCGCTGTGGCAGAACGGCACGCCGCAGTCCATGCAGCGCGCGGCCTGATGGAGGATCTTTTGCTCGTCCATCGGCCGGTACACTTCTTTGAAATCGTGGAGCCGCTCTTCGACCGGACGCTGCTCCGCGGTCTCCCGCTGATACTCCATGAAGCCTGTGATCTTACCCATAAAATGAATCCTCCTCGGGCGAGGGCGAACACGCAGGTTCCCCCCTACTCTGTCATCGAACCACCTTCTTCGCGCTGCAGACGGGCCAGCGCGCGCTTGTAGTCGCGCGGCATCACTTTGACGAACTTGGTCCGCAACTGAAACCACTCGTTGATCACCCGTTTCGCAACCGGACTGCCCGTATAGACGGCATGCCGCTTGATCATCCCCAAAACCTCTTCGATCTCCACGTGGTCATAAAGGCTCTCGAGATCGACCATCTCGCGGTTGCACCGCTTGTCGGCAAACAGGCCGCTTTCGTCAAGCACATAGGCAATGCCGCCGCTCATGCCGGCCGCGAAGTTTCGTCCCGTCACGCCGAGCACCACCACGCGCCCGCCGGTCATGTATTCGCACCCGTGGTCGCCCACGCCTTCCACGACCGCGCTCACCCCGCTGTTGCGCACGCAGAAGCGTTCGCCCGCGATGCCGCGGATATACGCCTCGCCCTGCGTCGCACCATACAAGGCCACGTTGCCGGCGATGATGTTCTCCTCCGCCACATAAGAGGCCGTCGCCGGCGGGTAGAGGATCAGCTTGCCTCCCGACAGGCCCTTGCCGAAATAGTCGTTGGCGTCGCCCTCGACCACCAGCGTCAGGCCGCGCGCCGCAAAGGCCCCGAAGCTCTGGCCGCACGATCCTTTGCACGTGACGTGGACGGTGTCCTCCGGCAGCCCCACCGCGCCGTACTTCTTCGAGATGACACTGCTGAGCATGGTGCCGATCGTCCGGTTGACGTTGCGAATATCGACGTTCAGCTTGACGGGCTGGCCACCCTCCAACGCCGGCTCCGCCAGCCTGATCAGCGTCCGGTCGAGCGTGTCGCTGATGCCGTGGTCCTGCGTCTGCGTGCAGCGGCGCTCGGAAGGCTCAGAAGGCACGGTCCGCAGAATTGACGAGTAATCCAGCCCTTTGGCCTTCCACTGCGTAATCGCGTCCCGCATCTCGAGCAGGTCGGTGCGTCCCACCATCTCGTCGACCGTCCGGAAGCCCATCTCCGCCATCACGCGGCGGAAGTCTTCGGCAATGAACTTCATGAAGTTCACCACGTACTCCGGCTTGCCCTTAAACTTCTTGCTCAGGCGCGGGTCTTGCGTGGCGATGCCCTGCGGGCACGTGTTGAGGTGGCACACGCGCATCATCACGCAGCCCATGGTCACCAGCGGCGCTGTCGCAAAGCCGAACTCCTCAGCCCCCAGCAGACAGGCGACCGCCACGTCGCGCCCGCACATCAGCTTGCCGTCGCACTCCAGACGCACGCGGTTGCGCAGCTTGTTCATGAGCAGCGTCTGGTGCGCCTCGGCCAAGCCCAGTTCCCACGGCAGCCCGGCATGCTTCACCGCCGTCATCGGCGACGCACCGGTACCGCCGTCCCAGCCGCTGATCAGGATCAGGTCGGCCTTGCCCTTGGCCACGCCCGCCGCGACTGTTCCGACGCCCGCCTCGGAGACCAGCTTGACGCTGATGCGCGCCTCGGGGTTGGCGTTCTTCAGGTCATGGATCAGCTGCGCCAGGTCTTCGATCGAGTAGATGTCGTGATGCGGCGGCGGCGAAATCAGCTGCACGTAGGGCGTGGACATGCGCGTCGCGGCGATCCACGGGAACACCTTCTCGGCCGGCAACTGCCCGCCCTCGCCCGGCTTCGCGCCCTGCGCCATCTTGATCTGCAGTTCGCGGGCGTTGACCAGATAGTGACTGGTCACGCCGAAGCGCCCGGAGGCGACCTGCTTGATCATGCTGATGCGCCAGTTACCCTCGGGGTCGGGGCGGTAGCGCTCGGACGCCTCGCCGCCTTCTCCGCTGTTGCTGGATCCGCCGATGCGGTTCATCGCGATCGCCAGCGTCTCGTGCGCCTGGCGGCTGATGGAGCCGTACGACATCGCGCCGGTCTTAAAGCGCTTCACGATCGACGTCCACGGCTCGACCTCCTCCAGCGGCACTGGCTGCGAGGCCTTCTTCAACTGGAAAAGCCCCCGCAGTGTGCACAGGTCGGCCTGCTCGCCGCAGATGCGCTCCACATACTGCCTGAACGCGTCGGCGTCCTCTTTCTGCACGGCCTGCTGCAAGAGGGCGATCGTCGCCGGATTATAGAGGTGCGCCTCGCCGTCGCGACGCCACTGGTAAATGCCGCCGGGCGGCAGATCCGGCGTGCCTGCCACACGCTCCTGGAAACCGTCGGCATGCGCCCGCAACGCCTCTTCTGCGACCAGTTCCAGCCCGATGCCTTCCACGCGTGAGACTGTTCCCGAAAAATACGCGCCGGTCACCTCGCTGTTCAGGCCCACAATCTCGAAGATCTGCGCGCCGCGATAGCTCTGTAGGGTGGAGATGCCCATCTTCGACATCACCTTGAGCAGGCCTTTGTTGACAGCCTTGA
>CAYMLQ010000076.1:0-18484 GCA_964390795.1 uncultured Lentisphaeraceae bacterium | reverse complement strand
ACCCCCCTTTTGCGGTATGCCGCAAAAAAGAAAAAAAAGACAGTTGCTCCGGGCGTGCCCTGCGCTCATTTTTCGCGCAGTCCCGTGAACGAAAAGTCAAATTTAGAATTGCTGGACTTTTCCAGCGAACCATTGACATTCCGCCCACTTTTATCGCATGATCTTTCATAACAAGTACAGGCGTTTGCGCCTAACGTGAAAGGATCATGTTATGGGAACTCGGGGACGTGAAATCGTCGGCATGGACGTGTCAGAAGTGCTCACCCTGCTTAATCGGGCGTTCGCCGATGAGTGGCTCGCCTACTATCAATATTGGCTGGGGTCGAAAGTGGCCAAAGGCCCGATGAAGGACGCGATCATCTCGGAACTCACGCTGCATTCGGCTGACGAGCTGCGCCATGCGGGGCTGTTGACCACACGTATCATCCAACTCGGAGGAACGCCGCTCACCACTCCTCAAGCCTGGCTGGAGCAGACCAACTGCGGCTACGACGCACCCGAAGACCCCTATGTCGCCGCGCTGCTCAAGCAGAACATCAAGGGCGAGCAATGCGCGATCAGCACGTACAAGCGCATGATGGAACTCACCAAGGACAAAGATCCCGTCACGTACCAACTCGCACTGACCATCCTGCAGGACGAGGTCGAGCATGAGGAAGACTTGCAGGCCCTGGAAGAGGACCTGACCCTGCTCGTCGCCAGACCCGTTCAATCCTAATTTAGTATCTTTAGGTCGTACGACCAGTTGAATGAGTATGGTATCAGCTTTTGCTGCGGACTCAGGTACGTGGACGTGTCGGCCCACAGGAAAAAGCCCCGCCCTGCAACACCATCTGCCGTATCCTCGCGTTCCGGTGTTAGTACACCCTCGAATGCGACGGTCTTGGAACTGTGCGTCGCGGCGTAGTCGAACCACGCCTTGAATGAGCCCTTGAATACGCCCGTCGCACGCGTCAGTGCAACGGTCAAGCCCACGGTGTTGGTTGCGCTGTAATCCCATACATGGTCATTATCGGAATCAGCCGGCACGCCAGCCTTTGGGGCCGCGAGGCCGGTCATCTCGCCAAGCCTATTTGTCACAACCGCCAACCCGACTCCGTCAGGCCTCCACCAAGCGGATGCGTTATGGTTCGTGCCAACAATCAGACCTAGCTCGTTCGCGTCACCATCCGTGCCCACCGTTAGCGTCCTGTCGGCATAGTAACGGTACAGGTTACCGACCGTGTCATACCAGCCGCCAAGCACCCCGAGACCGCATCTGAAGCCCTCGCCATAGACCGGCGTCGCCTGCGGGTTGAAACTTTCCCATTCGATCTTGTCATCATCCTCCGCATCCTCCAACATCAGACGCAGTTGCGCCGCGCCGGCGGCTGACTTGATGAATTCAACACCACCGAAGACGCCACCGCCTTTGTAAACCGTCGGCGCGGCATAGAGAACGGAGAACAGAGTCCCCTTTTCATCTATTATCAACGGCCCGCTCTGAGACACCGCAGTGCCGTCAGCGAGTTTGCCGACCGTCTTAATCCCGCCCGCCTTGTCCACCGTGAGCAACAGGTAACCGCTGCCGAATTCGGCCCCGCCCGGCAAGACCGCCGTATAGTAGCCGGAATAGTTCGTTGCTACTGCCATCATGCCCGTGTCCTTCCAGACGTTCCGGTAGAGCGTGGCCCAGCCGCCGCCGCTGAATTCGGCCGACACTTTGCCCAGCGTGGCCGGTACACGCCCCGTCGTGTCGATGATTTCAGGCGGGTAAACCGACAATGTCAGCGGCAGCGTGACCTGCGATACCTTCGCCGTTACTGTCAGCCAAAACGCGCCCGTCATGTCGCGGAACGCATATGAAGCCGCGTTAAAGCTAAAGTTCGTGCCCCTCAGTGTCAGTTTGCCCGTCGCACCACCGACCGGCGTGACGCTCATAGAAGCGAGTCCCGAACCCAGTTCATCCGTTCCGGCTGCACCGTTGAATGTGCCCTGCGCCCATGCCGGCAACGAGTCGACCGTCATACTGAAAGTCAGGGTGACCGGCGTCTTGCTCACGTTAACCGCCTTAACTGTTACCAGCCTGTTTGTCACAGCCGCTGTCGGCACACCGGAGATCGATTTCGCCGCAGCGTCATACTTAAGCCCCGCAGGTAGACCGGTCACCGCAACCGACGGAAGACTGTCGGACCGGATGTCAAGCGGCAAGAGGAACCGCACACCCACCATGGCCCGCTGCGCGCCCGGCTCAGTGATCACCGGCGGAGGTACATTGGTCGTAATTCCGAACCACGCCAAGACTGTCGTGTTCGCGTTGGGCATCATGAAGTTCCGGACGGCATCCTGCGAGCCGTCCTCCCAGCGCAATAAGGTGTTACCTGCCGCGGCTTTCGCTGTCAGCGGGATCTTGACCCCTGGCAGGTAGAGCCCTGCGCCGGTCACCGTGCCTCCGCCCGAAAAGACTTCTGTTGTCAGACGTGCCTTGATCGTCAGCGTCTGCCTAACGGGCGCTGCGGCCTTGAAGTCCGCCGTGCCCGGCTGGCTCGCCGTGATCACCGCCGTCCCGGCGCCGATGATGCGGATCAAACCGTCGACGATCTTTGCGACCTCCGGGTTCGTGCTCGAGTAGGCCACCGCCAAGCCAGACGACGACGACGCGCCTGGATTGAAGTTCGTGCCGCCCAGCACCACAACGGGCAGCGTCTTGAACGTAATAGTCTGTGCGGCGGGCACGTTGTTCACCCGCACCGTCCACTCGGTCTCCGTTGTTTCACCCTGTTTGTCCAGCGCGACGGCTTTGACCTGTACGTCCCGGAAGGCCACGCCCTGGACCGTTGCGGAGTCGGTCTTGAAGGTAAACGCACTCGTGATCGAATTCGGCGCACCGGTCTTCGTTGTCTGTCTCAGCGTACCGTCCACGAGCCACATGATGTTTGACATCCCACGCAGTGCCGCATCAGGGTCGGTACCGTCACCAGCCGTAATGTTGAACGCGATCGAGACACCTTCGTTGACGGCGGCGGGATCGGCCACAGGCGACCGCGCTGAAATCACAGGCATCTGCCGATAAACGCCATTCCACAGCGCGGTCGGCCGACCGCCGAATGTTTCGCCCCAACCCGTCGCAACCGCCACATGATAGATGACCGCCACGCTGCTATTGTCAAACACCCACTCGCCGAGGCTAGGTGCATTTCCCTTAAAATACAACCCAGTTAATGCATTGCATTCTGAAAACGCACCGCTCCCGATATCGGTGACACCACTACCGACCAGCATACTGACAAGACGACTGCAACCATCAAAGGCCGTTATGTCAATGAGGCGCACCCGATCTGGGATAATCACGCTGGTCAATCGATCACAGCGGAAGAAAGCCTTAATGCCGATATTGACAGCAGCGTCCGGAATCGCCACGCCGGTCAGAAAGCGGCAACCGATGAAGGCCGCCGAGCCAATGTTGGTCACGGCATTCGGAATCGAGTAGCTGCCCGCTTTGCCTGCCGGATATTGGACGATCATCGTCTGACCCTTGTTGAACAATACACCCGCAAGGCTGCTGTAAACGGCATTCTGCGCAGCAACCGTGATCGTTGTCAGTTTGCCGCAGTTGCCGAACGCACCGACCCCGATGCTGGTGACGCTGGCTGGCAGTGCGACGCTGGCCAGGCTGTCGCAACCGTAGAAAGCATCCCCTCCGATGTGCTTAACGCGGGCGGGAATGGTGACGCCGGCTAATTGGTCGCAGTCTAGAAACGCAAAATCTCCTATACCTGCGACCGGAAGACCTGCAATCCTGTCAGGAACGATAACCGCGCCGTCGGCACCTAGGTAACGCGTGATGGTAACCGTGCCATTGTCGACTGTGTACCTGTATGGCCAAGACACACGCTCGATGAACTCGAGCGTGATGCTGTTGAGCGTAACGCTGGAATGGGAAGTGTGGCTTGCTCCAAGTGGAGCGTCCGGCGCCAAATGGGCTTGGCAGTAGGCCTGTACAGCGATCCGTCCCTCAAGCTCTTCAAGGGTATTCGTAAAAACGGAGGTCACCGTGCGCGAACGTGAGCCGGTTTCACCCGTTTCATAACCAAGACCGTCTTCATAGGCGGGTG
Source organism: uncultured Lentisphaeraceae bacterium (assembly GCA_964390795.1). Classification (GTDB taxonomy): domain Bacteria; phylum Verrucomicrobiota; class Kiritimatiellia; order RFP12; family UBA1067; genus CAYMLQ01. The sequence continues at coordinate 14,390 of CAYMLQ010000076.1, read as the reverse complement.
CCCATAGAAAAGCATTGGCGCTGCCTCCGTTCGCATCCAACCACTCGGACATCAATTCGTAAGACATGTCCATGGTCACGCGAACCTGTAGATCCTTTACGTCATCCCATGAGTTTGTGCCGATATCCCAATCCAGGCTCAACCCGATGCCGGCACGCGCCACACCGGCTTGTCCGGGCATTGCCTCAAGGAACACAGATGCCGTGTTACTGACTGATGTCGCCTCGCGCAGTTCAGGCCAAGTCAGGAAATTGTTCGGGTCATTGGTGAAACCCGCCCTGTGCCAGTCCATTGAGACAAAGGTCTGATCCTCGCCGACCTTGACGGTCGCAGCCCCTGCGGACATCGTCAACATCCCAACCGAGACTATGCAACTCAGAAAACTGACAAGACCGGTTAAACGCGTTGCCATCACATCCTCCTTCGATACGACTATCCCGTTATGAAAACACCTGATCATCGTATGCAACAGAACAAACAGAACATCTTAACAGCAAGCACACGCCGCCGTACCATTTGTCGAGTTATAATATGAACAAAATATCGGGAGTAGTCAATTCGGTTTTCACAAATTGGCCTCCGGGCATCCCGAGCGAACCATTGACAGGACACACGCTTTGTCGCATGATGTAAATTGATTATTAACGACGTAATCACGACAGGCTGTATCACCATGTCAATATCTGACACCGACACTACGCCCTTCTGTCTGGAGGTTTCGCCCGCCCCTTGCGTGCTGGTTTTTTTCGGAGCCACGGGCGATCTCACCCGCCGCAAGCTGGTGCCTTCTCTCTTCCAGTTGGAGAAAAGTGGCCTGCTGCACGCCAGCTCGCGTATCGTCGGCTGCGGCCGCACGCCGCACGACGATGCGTCCTTCCGCGCCCTCATCGCCGAAGCGTTGCCTGCGACTGCGCCTGAGGCCCGCGAAGCGTTCTTGAACCGCGTCACCTACAGGCGAGCGGATCCCGCAGACGCCGGCTCTTTTGCAAAACTGGCCGAGCATCTCACCGCGCTTGACGCCCTTGAGACCCCCGCCCCTTTCAACCGGCTCTTCTTTTTTGCGACCCCGCCGTCCTCGTGCCGCCCGCTCATCGAAGGCCTCGCGGACGTCGGTCTGCTCGACGAGCACGGACAGCAGGCGCCTTGGCGCCATCTGGCCCTCGAAAAGCCCTTCGGCTCGGACACGGCTTCGGCCGCGGAACTCGACGCCTTTCTCCACCGCTACGTCAGCGAAGAGCAAATCTTCCGAGTGGATCACTATCTGGCGAAAGACACAGTCCAGAACATAATGATGCTGCGCTTTGCCAACGTGCTCTTCGAGCCGATCTGGAACTCGCAGAGCGTCGACCATGTCCAGATCACCGTTGCGGAGACCGTAGGACTCGAAGGTCGCGCCAGCTACTTCGACCACTCCGGGCTCTTGCGCGACATGTTCCAAAACCACATTTTGCAGATGCTCGCGCTGGTCGCCATGGAACCGCCCTCCGCCTTCACGGCTGACGCCCTGCACGCCGAGAAGCTGAAGGTGATCCAAGCGATCCGCCCGTTCTCGCCCGACCGCATTCGTGCCGATATCGTGCGAGCCCAGTATACAGAGGGGAACGGTCTCGCCGGCTACCGCCAAGAGGCGGGCGCAAATCCCGCTTCGCAGACCGAGACCTACGTGGCAGCGAAATTCTTCATCGATAACTGGCGTTGGCGCGGCGTACCCTTTTACCTGCGTGCGGGCAAGCGCCTCGGCGCCCGGGCCAGCGAAATCGCGCTCGTCTTCAAGCGCGTGCCGCACTCGCTGTTCTCCCCCACGCCGGAGGCCATCACGCCCAACGTCCTCGCGCTGCGCGTCCAGCCGCAGGAGGGCGTGAGCCTGCTGCTTCAGGCCAAACTGCCCGGCCCCAAGCTCTGCATCGGAGACATGCCGCTGCGCTTCGCATATTCGGAACTTGGCGGAGGTGAAGCTCCCGACGCGTATGCGCGGCTGCTGCTCGACGCGATGCTGCACGACCACACGCTGTTTGTTCGCAACGACATCATCGAAGCGTCATGGCGGCTATTTACGCCGGTGCTCGAGGCCTGGCAGAACGCGCAGGAAGCGCATCCCCTGCACACTTACCCGGCGGCAGCGCATGGCCCGGCGGCCGCCGACGCGCTCATCGCGCGCGACGGCCGGACGTGGCGCAACGTGCACTAATAATGCCTGGCGTTACTTAAGCAGCATCAGCGAGCCGTAGAGCGACCGCAGCGTCACGATGACCTGCCCGTTCTCCGCCCTCACGGAGGTCTCGTAGCCGCGTCGCCCAAGGCCGGTCACGCTCCAGTTCGCAAAGTTCGATGCTCCAGTGACCGTGCTGTAGGTCATGACCGACGTCGAGAACGAACCGGACAGCGGATTCGCCTCGGTGCGTCCGAAATCAACCACGCCCGCGCCGCTCACCTGCAAGGCACCCGCTACGAGAGTCAGGTCGGTCGCCGCTCCGTCACACGAACAGTCATAGGTCACGTTCGTGCCGAGCGTCAGATTCGCCACCGTTAACAGGGCGCCGGGCGCCTCTGCCTCCGTGTCGCCAACCGACAGCCGGTCTTTCACCGCCAGCGTGCCGTTAACGATCTGGCCGCTGCCCGACGCTTCGGAAACGAGCGTCGGCGCCACGCCCAACATGTCGAACGTTCCCTGCCAGGTCACCCGCAGGCTCGCAGGCCGCACCAGGGCTTCGCTGGCCAGCGCGGCTACCTCGGCATCGGACAGCGCGCGCTCAAAGAGCATGAGGTCGTCCATCGCGCCAGTGTAACCGGGTCCCGCATTGACAGACGGCCGGCCGATCATGAGGCCTCCTGTTCGTCCGGCTGGAATAAAGCGGAAGTCACCCGGGAAGTAATAACCGCTTCCAGGATAATCCCGCCCCGTGCCGCCGCTCGTGTACACCTGCCGAATCGGCGCCTGCCGCACGCCGTTCAGGTACAAGGCCACGCCCTGCGGAGTCAGGGATGCCGCCACATGCGTCCACTGGCCCAGCGGAATCGCATTCACCGTGCGGAACTCCTGCCACCACGTCTGCGATTCGTAGCTGTGCTGCAAGACGCGCAGCACGTTGTCGCCCGCGTTCAGCTTCAGTTCGAAGGCTCGGTCACCGCCGGGCCGCGTGCTGAGAATCGAACAGTTGCTGCCCACCACGTTGTTCGTGAGCAGAAGCCACGCCGCCAACGTGAAATCGGTCACGTTCGTGAAGTGCGGGTTATGGGGCGCGCTGTAATAGCCGATGCCGTTGAAGGCCAGCGCCGTGGCAGCCGGCGTGCGGTTCGTGACCGCGAGATTGCTGGGATTCACTGCGGTCAGCGCAAGTCCGTTGCCAGAAAGGTCGGGGTTCGTCACGCTGTCCATGCCATAGCGGAAGAGCGGCGCGGCGGGCAGGTCCAGGTGGGTCAGACGGGCCCTGAGCGTGCCCTCGCGAACGTCGACAAGCCCCCACAGCGTGTTCGTGCCGTCGAGCGTCAGGACTCCAGTGCCCACCTTCGCCACGCCGCCGGTGCTGGTCAGACCCAGCACGTTCTGCCGCACGGTTACATTCAGCGCTTTCGTGTCGATCACGCTTCCGGCCGCGCCCAGAGCCACACGCCTCAGCCCCGCCAGGTAGTCATCCGTAGCGGAGGTGTCCAAAGCCGCGCCCGTCATCTCGAGCGTGCCGCCGCTCAGCGTCAGGCTGGCCCAGCGGTTAGCGTTCGTACCATAGGTGCGCGTGGCAGGCAGCGCCAGCGTGCCGCCGTTCAGCACCACATCCGTCGGCCGCGCGCCGCTGTCGCTCGTCCATGACCAAGAGCCCGCCGCCGCCAGACGTCCGCCGTTGACCGTCACTTCGGTCGAGCCGCCGCTGGCGGCGTTTGTCACCGTCATTTGGACGCCCGCCGCAAACCGGCCGAGCGTCATGCTGCCGCCGTTGATCGTGATCCGCCCTGGACCGTAATTGCCGACATTGGCCCACGACGCCTGCGGCATCGTGAGGCTGCCGCCGTTCATCACGTAGGTCGCGGGTGCGGTGCCCCAATCGCGAAGGGCAAGGGCATCGCCTCCGCTGTCGCTGATGTTGTTGAGCGTGAGGCTGCCGCCGTTCTGCACGATCACCGCGTCATTGCCCGCCGTCGATGTTGCCTCGGCCGAGACGAGAATGCCGCTCAGCTTAACGCTTGCGTTGTTCTCGATCGTCAGGGATGTTTTGATATTGGCCGACAGCCCGAGCTTGACCGACTCGCGCGTGCCGCCCGTCAGCGTGTAGTCCGCGCCGGACGCAAAGGTCACCCCGCCCTGGCGCACATACAGCTTCGGCGTGCCGCTCACGCTGCCGCCCGTGCCGGCCAGCACCAGCTCGTTCGTGCCCCACTTGTAAGCGACCGCGACGCCCGTCTGCCAGTCGAGCGTACCGGACAGGGTCAGCGCCTGTTCCTCAGTTCGGATAATCGGAGCGCCGCTGCCCGCGCTCTTGAATGTCACGGGATTGCTGAGCGTGGAGGGTGCCGTCCCCATTGCGCGCAGGCCGGCAGCGCCGTCCAGCACCAGCTCGCCGCTGCCCACGCTGCCGCCGTCTTTCACATGCAGCTCGCCTCCCTGGATCTCCGTCGCGCCCGTGCGGTCGCTGGCGCCCGCCGCGACCAGCGCGCCGCCTGCGGTCTTAACCAGCGAACCGTTGCCCGAAACCGCTCCAGTCAAGGTCAGCGAGGAACCTGCGGGCGCCTGCACAACCGCGCCAGCGTCAGACACCGTAACCGGCACCGCTAGCGTGTGCGAGCCCAGTTCGACCGACACGAGCGCCTGAGTGCTTGCGCCGTTGTCGAGCGTGAGTTCTCCCGAGCCAGCCAGCGTGTACGCATTCGCGCTGCTGAAGTACGCGGTACCGACCGTCGCCGCGTCGTTGAGCGTCACGGGCGCGGGCGCGGTGATGCTGCTGTCGAAACGCACGCGCTGCCCCGCGCCGCCCGCGCCGGGCGCGGAGACCCAATTGCCTGCGTCGAACCAGTTGCCGCCGCCCGCCACCTGCCAGAGGGCTCCGCCGTGCGTGCCAGTGTAGTCTGTCGCAACCGTCATCGCGACCGCGCCGGAAGCGGCCGCGAACGAGTAACTCTTGCCATACAGCGGATTCGCCACACTCAAGCCCAGCACGCTCGGATCACTCCCCGTGTAGGTGATCAGCGTATACGTGCCATTCATGCCGAACTCGTCGCCCAGCCCCACCCGTGCGAACGTGAAAGCAACCGCGCCCAGCGAGACGGGGCCGCTCACGGCCAGCCGGCTATATGCCGTTCCATCAGCGAAAAACGGCAGCGCGACAGCCGCCGGCGCAGACGAAGCTGCGCCCAGTGTTAGCCCTGCGAGGCTGACCGTCTGCGTGTTCGCCGTATCCAGCTCCAACGCGGCGCCCGGAGAAACGGTGAGGACGGTCACGTTCGAGAGACCTCCCGCCACCGGGATGCGCAACGCACCCTCCGAAACCAGCGTGGGGCCAGCGTAACGCTGCTTGCCGCTCACGATTAATCTACCCGACCCCGTCTTGGTCAGGCCGCCGTCTGCGGCGTCCGCCGTGAGCACTTGCGACAGCGTGAAAGCGTTCACGCGCGAAAGGTCGAACAGCGCGCCGCCCGCACCGACCTTGGCCGAGGTGAGACCTTGCAGCGTCTGTGCGTCCGCGCTCGGTCGGAAGACACCACCGTTGAACAGGACATGGGCCGACCCGTTGATTCGTACGATGTTCGGCGCGACGAGCGTGCCGCCGTTCAGCTTCAGCGTTGCTGTCACACCCGCCTGTTCGCCCACAATAACCGAGTTGGTCGCGCTCAGCAGGCCGCCCGAAATCTCCGCTTCCGGCGCGGAGCTGTGACCGGCTGGAGTGAGCACACGACCGAGAACCAGCGTCCCAACCGACAGGTCTCCGCCGAGCAGCCGCAGCTTCGACGTGCGCGCCACGGGCGCGGTGTTGGTGGTGCCATTGCTACGTCCGACGATCAGCGCGTCGCTCACCGTGGTCACGCCACCGACCACGTCCAGCAAGCCCGCCGTCTCGGCGTTCGCATTCGTCGTGGAGTTCAGCCCCACAACGAGCAAGCCGTTGAAAAGGTTGGTCTGCCCCGGCGCGCCGATCACGACTTTTCCGTCCGCGACGTTGAACCCGCTAAAGCCGGTCGTGGGGCTGTCGCCGCGCGCGCCGATGTCCAGAACAGTGTGGCTGGCACCCGCGCCATTACCCGCGTTGAAGACGTTCAGCCCCGGCGCGGTGAAGGTCACCGTGGCTGGCCCGGTCTTGACCAGCGCACCGGAAGCCGCGCTGACACTGCCTTGGAAAGTGATATCGCCGTCGGCTCGCAGCACGCCCGCGCGGGTCGCGTCGCCCGTATCGAGCGTGTAGCCGCCAGCCGCCGCTGCACCGGTGCCGACGTAGTGCAGCGTGCCTTGCCCGAACTCGACGCCGCCGCCCGGCAGGGTGTCGAGACGCAGCGTGCCGGCTTTGACTTTGGTGGCACCCGAATAGGCCGCGTTGGCGTTCGTCAGTGCCGCGAAACTCGAGCCCTGCTTGGTCAGGCTGCCCGTGCCGGTCACGGCGGACGAGATGTCGAGCGTCGTTCCTGTGGCAGGGGCCAGCACGCCGCCGCCGTCGCCAAGTGCGACAGGGAGGGACAGCGTCACGCTGTTGGAAACCGCCAGCACGCCCGCGCCGACCAGATTCAGACTCGGCACCGCCAAGCCGGACAGGTCGGGCAGCGCCAGCGCGCCGGGGCCTTCAACCGTCAGCGCCGAGCTGCCGCTGACGTTGCCGTTCAGCGCCACAGCCGCGCCCGCAGCCGCGCGGACGACCGTTTCGCCTGCCAGCGTCAACGGCGCAGTCACCGTATGCACGCCGCTCTCGGCCTTGATCTCGGCAGGTTCCGCACCGCCGCTCGCCAGCGTCAGGGCCGCACCGGCCAGCGTATAGGGCTGTAAATTGTTGAAGGTCACCGAACCGACCGTCGAGCCCGCCGAACGCGTCACTGTGGCCGGCGCCGCGATGGCGTCATCGAAGCGCACCGCTGCGCCTGCGGCATCCGCAGGGGCCACGGTCCAGTTGCCCGCCGTTTCCCAGTCGCCCGAGCCGTTATTCGTCCAAATGGAGGCGCCCGCCGCATACGCGATGCGCAGCACCACCGTACTGCCCACGACCTCAAGCGAGCTGCTGCGGCCCGCGGGGGGATTGAGCAGGGTCCAGCCGCTCACGACCGGTGCGCTGCCCGCGAACGTGAAGAGTACGTAGTCGCCGGGCCGCGACACGGGTACGGAGGTGCCCGCCTGCACCACCGAGACGGTCAGGTCGCCCACCGTCGCCCCGCTCGGAAGGTCGATACGATCGCACGCGCCGGCGTCGGCCAGCGCCTCGAACGTGATCTTCGCATTCGAAGCAAGCGTCGCCGTGCTCAGCGTCAGCGTCTGCACCACGCCGTTGACCAGGATCAGCTCAGTCTCTGCGGCCAAGTTCAAGCCGCCCGACGCGTAGCTGGCCGGCACGGCCAGCGTGCCCTCACTGAGGGTCGTCGGCCCTGTAAACGCGCAGGCGCCGGCCAGCGTGAGCCGGCCCGCGCCCAGCTTGGTGAGTCCGCCGTCCGTGACCACGCCCTTCTGCAGCGACTGCGCGATACCCACGTCCAATCCCTTCGTGTCGACCCGCGCACCGCCCGCATCGACCGTCACCTCTTTCGCGCCGTTTAAATAATCGCTCAGCGAGGATGCGCCGTACGCCGCCAAGCCGCGCGCCTCAAGCGTGCCGCCGTTGAACCGCATGATCGGCATGTTGTTCTTGTCGTACCGTGGGTTACTGGTCGCGCAGGTGCGCCATACGCCGCTGCCGGGCGTCCCGCTGCCCAGCGTCACAATATTCGTGCGCCCCACCGTGGAACTGCCCATCCAACCGAAATTGCCTGTCACTTCCAGCAAGCCGCCGTTGATGTTCACGAATCCGCGCGCCGACAAATCCATATCCATGTCGCGGGCGCCCAGCGAGACGCGGCTCAGCGTAGTCGTTCCGCCGTTGATGACCAGATACGCGTCACCCACGCGGAACCCGACGCCGAACCACTTGCCGTCCTCGACCGTCACCTCGCCGGCGTCCACCACAAAGCGGTCCACGCCCACGCCCTGCCCGCGCATCGCCACCGCATCGCCGGAGACCCCGCCTCCGAGCAGCCGAAGGCTTCCTCCGCTGACCGTCACCGTGTTGCTGAGTCCGTTCTCCATGTCCACGCCCGCAACCGTCACCTGCGAGCCTGACTCCACGACAATCTGGCGGGCGTAGCTGTTGATCGTCTTCAGGTTGATCGCGTCGCGCTCTGAGGTGTTCAGCAACTGGAAGTTGGCGCCGCTTGCAAACCGCAGGGTGCCGTTCTCGACCTGGAGCTTGGCCAGCTCGATCTCGGAACCTGTGCCGCTTAGCGTCAGCTCATAGGGGCCGGACTTCACCAGCGCCCGGCTCGCGCCCTGCCAGTCGATGTCGCCCGTCAGCGCGACGTCGTTGGAGGCCGTATTGAAGCTCGCTGTGGTGGCCACCACCACTCTGCTTGTGAACGTCAGCGGCGCGGAGCACCCGAACCGGAATCCGGAGCCACCGTCGACCGTGAGCGTCCCGGAGCCCAGCGTCGCGGGGCCCGTCAGCACGAACGCACCCTGCTTCACCACCGTCCCGCCGCTGTAGCTGTTGGCCTGCCCGAGGATGACCTCGCCGACCCCGTCCTTGACCAGCGACCCGCTTCCGCCCACAGCGCCCGCGAGAGTCACGGCCGCGCCCGATGCCGGGGCCACCGTCAGCGGGCCCGTCAGCGTCAGCGGCGCGGAGACCACATGATTCCCCTTCTCGGCCGTCAGATAAGGTGCGAATACGCTGCTGTCAAATGCGACCCCCGAGCCGGACAGCGTGTAACCCAAAAGGCTGGAGATCGTCATGCCGCCCAGTGTCACCGGGGATGCAACCGTCACCGTAGCAGGTGCCGTCAAGGCGTAGTCGCCCATCAAAACCCGCGTCCCTGCCGCGTTGGCCGGAGGGGTCGACCAGTTGGTGTCCGTTTCCCACGCGCCTCCGCCCGTGGCCATCCACTCCGATACGCCCGTGCCGTAAGCCACCCGCAGCGTGACGGTCTTTTCCGTCCCGTTCAGCAAGAAGGTGTAGGTACACAGGGGCGCAGGGTCCAGCACGGTGAAACGGCTCACGTCCGGGGCGATCCCCGCATAGGACATGATCACGTAGTCGCCGGAACGCTTCACACGAAGGTTTGTTCCCTGAACATACGGCGCCACATTGATGCGCCCGACCCACGCGTCTGCCGGTAAGGCCACCCTATCGCTGGCCGAGCCGACAGCCGACATCTCCAACTCGACGGTGGCGGCGCCGGCCACCAGATTCGAGAACACGGAAGGTGAAAACGTCGATAGCGCCCCGTCCCTCAACGACAACCCACCCGTTGAAGAAAACATCAGGTCCGGGTGAAGCGTCGCCGCCGCACCGCTAAAACGCAGCAGCCCGGCCTGCACGAGCGTACGCCCCGTATAAGTGTTCGTCCCGGCCAGGGTCAGCGTCCCGCTGCCCAGTTTGGTCAGTCCGCCCATCCCAGCCGCCAGCAGCGCGGGCGCGTTGGTCACGTCGTTCGCGCCGGTGTCGATTACCGCCCCGTTGTTGCCCACCTTGACCGCCAGCGTGCCGTTGGTGACCGCCGGCCCGTCGAAAAGGCTGCCACTGGCCGCGACGCGCAGGGTGCCGCCGTTGAGCGTGACAGTCTTGGGCACGAGCGGGCAACTGTCGACATAAAAGCGACGCGTGGCGAGGGTACCGCCGTTCAGGGTGACAGCCTGCGACCCGGTTGACGCGGCGCTCTTGCTGCCGATCTTGACGATGCCATTGGTAAAAAGCGCCTGACCACCGTTGACTGTCAGCGTCCCTGAACCCGTTTGCGCGTCCGTGCCATCCGTGTGCTGATTGCCGATCATGTGCCCGTAACCGGCCGTCGTCAGCGCCTCGCTGCCCTGCGTCACCTCCAGCGTGCCGCCATTGACCGTGATCGTCCCGTTGCCGCCGTTGATCGCCTGGCGCAGGTAGGCCAAACGCAGACTGCCGCCCTCCAGGATGAGCGTTCCCGTGGCACCCAAGCCGATATAATTCGCATTGTTCTCCTGGTTGACTCCGCGCACATCATGAACGCCGTTGCTGATGATCAGCGTTGCAACAAGCGAATTACGACCCACGATGATGCGCGACCCGGAGGCTGTGGAAGTGAAATTCACTCCTCCGTTATTTCCCGTAAAAACGTTTGTTCCTCGCTGCAGTTCCAGCGTGGTGGCGACCGCGCTGGTCACAGTGCCGTCAAAGACCACCGTTCCCAACCCGATCCGGCCCCAGTTGCCCACCGTTGCGATGGTGAGAGGCCCTTTGAACGTCAGGGTGCGTCCCGCAGCCACGTCCGTCAGAGAAGCGTTGGTCATCGTTACAGGAACCTCGAAGGTGAGATCCCGCGTGGCGGTCGTCATGTTGATGTCCGAACCCGTGCTGCTGTCTAGGGTCAGAATGCTCGTCCCGGCAATAGTCACAGCGCCGCCGGGATTGGCAATCTTGATGCCGTACCATTTCGCCGCGTTCGTCAGCGCGACCGTGTTCGCGGCAGTCACTTGATTGCTCCAGATAGCTAGGTCCGCCGCTGTCGGCGCGACCCCGCTGACCCACGATGACCCCGCATTTAAAGGATCCGTATTGTTTTGCTTCACGACATCCGCCGCAAAAAGCGGCAGGCAGACGACCGACAAAAGAGCCACTCCGACAACCATTTGTTTTTTCATACCCGACTCCTTAAATAGACGATACTTGTAATGTAGCGCTTATGGCGGGAGACCGCAATCACTATATTCTTCTTTGTCATTCTTCACGCAGTGTGCTTAAATCTCACCCGTCAACTTCAAAGCAAGGAGTCCCATATGAAACAGCTTCTGGCCAGCCTGTCCCTGGCATGCCTTCTGAACGTCAACGCCGAAGAAATCAGCGTCAAGGCCCAGCCCGTGCGCCCCACCGAGCAAATCCAGCTCTTCAACGGCAAGGATTTCGCCGGCTGGACCAAGTACATCACCGCCGAGCCCGGCAGTTCCCCGGACGTCACCTGGACGGTGGCCGACGGCGTGATCCGCTGTACCGGCAAACCCTTTGGCTACCTCATGACCCGGCAGACCTATGCCGACTTCAAGCTTCACGTCGAGTACCGCTGGTACGGCACCTCGGCGCAGATGAACAGCGGCATCTTCGTGCTGAAGACAGGGCCTGACACCTTTTTCCTGCCCAAAGCCATTGAGACGCAACTCAAAAAGGGCAGCGCGGGGGACTTCGTCCTGCTCTCGACGGCTACGCTCAACGGCCTTGAAAACCCTAAGAACCGCTCGGTCAAAAAACAGGCCGACTCCTCCGAAAAACCCGACGGCGAATGGAACAGCGTGGACATCGTGGTGAAAGGCAACACGATCGCCTCGAGCGTCAACGGCGTGTTGCAGAACTCCGGCAAGGACGCCTATACCGATGCGGGGCAGATTTGCCTGCAGAGCGAAGGCGGCCCGATCGAATTCCGCAACATCACGCTCGCCCCCCTTCCCTGAAACGGAGAAGAGCAATCACGCCTGCTGTCAGTACACCAGCTTGCGGAAGTCCTTCACCGTGTGAAACGTGACGAGGTTGCCGTCGTGGGCGGATTTGGAGCGGCTGTCGCCGCTGCGCGAAAGCACGCAGAGGTTGTCGCCGTCGATGCTCATTGACGCGTAGTGGCGCGCCTCTTTCGGCGTTGCGCCCGTCGCCACCAGCCCCGCGAAACACCAGTCCACCATGTTCCGCGAGAAGTGGAGCTGCAGGCGGTGGCGCTCATTGTTGGGCAGGTTGAAGCGCGTCTCCGGCAGCCGCTCCGCGCGCGTCATCGAGTCGGTCGCCTGCGAGCTGAGCAGCCAGTAGAGCCGGGTCGGCTCGTCGTAGAGCACGTGGAACCGCATCTGTCCGCCGGGGCACGGCAGAAAGAGCGCGGTCTTGCCCGAGGGCACTTTCTCCAGCATCGTGGTCATGGCCCCGTCGGCGCTTTCAACCACTTTGGCGATAGCGGCGTAGCCCGTACCACCGGTGTGCGCGCGCGCCCACAGGTGGAACGTCTTGCCTGCGGGGTCGAACCAGAGGTGATCGGGATCATGGATCTGCACCACGTTGGTCTCCAGCCAGCCGATCGGCGCGCTGTTGCGCCGGGGCGCGGGCAGCGCCCCTTGGGGATAGGCCGAAGAGTAGAACGGCACGCCGAAGAAATCGATGGCCGGGTCGGTCTCGAGGGCGGGAATTGTGTCGTGAAACGAGAGTTCCGAAGCGAATGTCCAGCTCTCGCGCCGGACGCACCGGCCCGCCCGTTTCCGCGACAGCCAACCCTGCCAAGCAAACACACGCAAGCGACAGAACAAACACACTTCTCATGACAGCTCCCTTTTCGTTTTGAGTTCATTATAGGAGAAACGCGTCGCAATCCAAGTCCGGGCATATGTGTCCGCATTTCGTCACTATGTCTTCGGGTTGCGCCTCCGTCCCCTACCCGCAGATCCCGAGCGCCGCTTTTACCTGGGGTGTCAGCACGGCCGGCACGTGCGGCAGCGTACGCAGGTCAAACTTCGGCAGCAGCTCGCGCAGTGTCAGGCTCTCGCCCCAGGCTGCCCAGCCGCACCACCAGGCCAGCAGGCCGATAATCCTCTCCGGCGGCAGCCCCGCCTCGCGCAGCGCGCCGATGCGCGTGTCGCCGTGCCGCTTGGCCAGCCGGCGGCCCTCTTCGCTCACCACCAGCGGCACGTGCAGGAACGCGGGCGGCGGCAGACCCAGCGCCCGGTAAAGCAGGAGCTGCCTCGGCGTTGCGGAAAGAAGGTCGTCGCCTCGCACCACTTCCGTAATGCCCATCGCCGCATCGTCCGCCACCACCGCCAGCATGTACCCCGCGCCCTGCGGGTCACGCGCCAGCACGAAATCCCCGCTCAGCGCCGACACGTCCTGAGCGTAGGCTCCGCGGAACACGTCTTCATAGCGCACCGTCTCGCCCTCCGCCACGCGGAAGCGCCATGCGGGCAGCCGCCCCTCGGGCAGCGCTCGGCATGCGGACGCATAGTCCTGAAAGCGGCCCCGGCAGGTACCGGGGTAGTAGAGCCCCTCCTCCGCGTGCGGTGCGGACTGCCCGGCCTCCACATCGCGCCGCGTGCAGACGCAGGGATAGACCAGGCCCTTGGCCCTCAAGACCTCCAAAGCCTGCGCGTAAAACGCCTTGCGCTCCGTCTGCGTGTAAGGCGCGTGCGGCCCGCCGAGATCCGGGCCCTCGTCCCAGTCGAACCCCAGCCAGCGCAGATCGTGCAGCGCCGCCGCCTCGGCGCCGGGCTTGTGCTTGGGGTGATCCAGATCCTCCATGCGCATCACCAGCGTCCCATGTTGGCTGCGAACCCGCAGCCAGGCGATCAGAAAGGTTCGGGCGTTGCCCAGATGCAGCGCGCCCGTCGGACTTGGCGCCAGCCGCCCCCTGAACTCTGACCCCTGAGCCCTCTGTCCTATGCCCTTTTCCATCATGTTTCCATCATACCTGTCGCGACCGCTGGACGGAAGCCCAAAATCCAGATATCCGATTCCCTTGGAAATGAAGGACTTACAGATAAACCACAAAATGTTGTGGACTTCTCAGCCCGCACCTACTATATATAGAGCCGTTCTTTACGGGACGCTCTCTTGCCTCCCGCGTCTGTTACCACCTTTGTTCACCCTTTTTTCACTCCAGGACCTGTCATGAGCATCGAATCTCTCAAGAATTACGTTTTCACCTCCAAATACAGCCGCTATATCCCCGAGAAAATGCGCCGCGAGACCTTCGAAGAGGCGGTTGAGCGGGTGATCGACATGCACCGACGCCACTTCGCGTCCAAAGGCATCAATGTCGACGACCTGCTCGCGATCTGCGAGGCGGCTATGAAGAAGCGCATGGTGCTGGGCAGCCAGCGCGCCATGCAGTTCGGCGGCGACCCGATCCTGCGCAAGCACGCGCGCATCTACAACTGCACCACCTCGTACTGCGACCGCCCGCGCTTCTTCCAGGAGGCGCTCTGGCTGCTGCTCTGCGGCTGCGGCGTCGGCTTCTCGGTGCAGACGCACCACATCGAGGCGCTCCCCGGCATCGCAAAGCCGACGGGTACCAACGAGACCTTTGTGATCCCAGACACCATCGAGGGCTGGTCCGACGCCCTGGGCGCGCTGCTCTCCACCTACTTCGTCACCGGTCAGCCCTTCCCCGAGTATGCCAACAGAGTGGTGCATTTCGACTACTCCCTGATCCGCCCCAAAGGCCGCCCCATCTCCTCCGGCATGGGG
>CAYMLQ010000075.1:0-18598 GCA_964390795.1 uncultured Lentisphaeraceae bacterium | reverse complement strand
CAAGGGCGACCTCGACAGCTACCTGATCGAGATCTCGGCGGACATCCTCTCGCAGGATGACGAGGAGACGGGCAAGCCGATCGTGGACATCATTCTCGACACGGCCGGGCAGAAGGGCACGGGCAAGTGGACCTCCCAGGCGGGGCTGGATCTCGGCATCGGCATCCCGCAGATCGCGGAGGCCGTGTTTGCGCGCTGCCTCTCGGCCATCAAGGAGGAGCGCGTCGCGGCGTCCAAGGTGCTCAAGGGGCCTGCCGTCAAGGTCGAAGTCGACAAGGCGCTCTTCGTCAAGCAGCTCGAGCAGGCGGTCTACGCCTCTAAGATCTGCTCGTACGCGCAGGGCTATCAGTTGCTGCGCGCCGCGGCCAAGGAGTACAAGTGGGATCTGCACTACGGCGAGATCGCGTTGGTGTGGCGTCAGGGCTGCATCATCCGCGCCCGTTTCCTCGGCAAGATCAAGGAGGCGTTTGACGCCAACCCCGAGTTGGCCAACCTGCTGCTCGACGCCTACTTCAAGAAGGTGATCTCCAAGGCGCAGAACGCGTGGCGCGCGGTCATCAAGACGGCGGTGGATCTGGGCATCCCGGTTCCGGCCATGAGCACGGCGCTCAATTACTATGACTCGTACCGCAGCGCCCGCCTGCCGGCCAACCTGCTGCAGGCGCAGCGCGACTACTTCGGCGCGCACACGTATGAGCGCGTCGACAAGCCTCGTGGCGAGTTCTATCACCACATCTGGACGGAGAGCGGAGGCAACACCGCCGCTTCGACGTACACCGTGTAATGGATCGGGAGTCAGGGTTTAGAGGTCAGGGTTCCGGAGGTAAGAGTCAGCGGCTCTTTGCCTGAACCCCGAACTCTGAACCCTGTTGCATTCTCATGTGTTTCGAAAGGAGATCGTCTTGAAGAAACTGATGAAGCTGTTATTCGGCCTGGTTGTCGCGTTGGTTGTGCTGGTGCTCGTTGCCGTGCTCACCTTGCCCTTCTGGATCAGCCCGGCTGTCAAAAAAGCGGCGGCTGTGGGCGGGCCGATGGTGCTGGGGGTGCCTGTTTCTGTTGGTAATGTGTCTTTGAGCCCGCTCAGCGGAAGCATGACGATCTCCCAGCTCAGCGTGGGCAACCCCAAGGGCTATTCGGATCGGCCCGCGTTTGCGGTGGACAAGGTGGACGTGGGTCTGAATCTCCGTTCGCTGATGGGCGACACGATTGTGGTGAAGAAGATTCAGATCGACGCTCCGGCCATTTCTTTCGAAAGCAAGGACGGCATTTCCAATTTCGACGCGATTCTGGCCCACGCCAAGAAGTCGGAGAAAGAGGCCAAGGCAAAGACGAAGACGCCAGGCGAAGAGAAGCCATCCAAGAAAATGGTCATCGAGACGTTTGAGCTGAACAGCGCCAAGGTTTCATGCACGGCGGCCTGGACGTTCGGCAAGCCGATCACGATTCCGCTGCCTACCGTGACGCTCAAAGACATCGGCAAGGCGTCTGGCGGCACCACCCCCGTCGAGGCAGTCACCGAGGTGATCAACGCGATTGTCAACAGCCTGAGCCAGGCGGTCACGGCGATGGCCGGACAGGTCGGCGACTTGCTGGGCAGTTCGTTGAAGGATACTGAAAAAGCGACCCGAGGCATAACCGATGCGCTGAAAGGCTCGACCGATGGCGCTGCGGATGCCGCAAAGAGCGCGTCTGAGGCGGCCGAAGGGGCAACGAAGGCGGTTGAGGATGCAGCCAAGAGCCTGAAGAAGCTGTTCAAATAGGGTCGCTCGTTCTTGAGGAACTGCAAAAGCTGTTTCTGGTCCGAGTCCTTCAACGAGCGGACCGACACGCCCGCAGAGATGCAGGTGTCCACCGGCCCCACCGCACGCGTGAGGCAGTCGCCGGAGGGCAGCATAGTGTCAGGTGGACGCGAGACCCGAATGGAAGAACTGCCGACACTGGGAAAAACGTCGGCTTGAGTTTGATCAGACGGTGTCTTATGATGCTCACTCACAAGGAACGGCATTCATGTCGCGAAAACAACAGGTTGTTGATCTTTTTCGAACAAACGTAGAGATACTTAATCGTCTGGGAGTCAGGCGGATTGGTCTCTTCGGGTCGGTTGTCCGCGAAGAAGATACGTCAGCCAGCGACGTCGATATTTTGGTGGAGTTCTCTCCGGAAGGGCACACGTTCTCCAATTTCAATAGGCTGTGCGAGTTTCTGGAAAACAACATCGGTGTCAATTTCGATCTGGTCACACCGCAGAGTCTGAGTCCGTATTTGGGGCCGCGCATTCTCAGTGAGGTGCAATATGTCCCCCTCACATAACGAATTGCTGAAGCATATTTTGGATGAAGTCGATTTTCTGCTTTCGGACTCAAGCGCAATCGATGAAGCGCGTTTCATGGGCGATGCGTGCCGCCAACGTGCCTATGTGCGGAGCCTTGAGATTATTGGAGAAGCGTCAAAACAAGTGTCAGGCGCTTTTAAGGCGGAGCATCCCGGTATTGAGTGGCGTGCGATGGCGAGGATGCGGGACAAATTGATTCACCATTATTTCGGCGTGGACTATCCGCTGGTGTGGAATACGGTGACAAGCGATCTTCCTCAGCTACAGGCTCTATTATCTGCGCTCGTTAGCCGTTGAGGGAATGCAAAAACCGATTCGGCAGGGAGATTTCGTGAGTTCATACTGACCTCCGACCTCCGGGGCGACTAGATTCGACGCGGTCGAACCATCCTCGCCTGTCGTTCAGGTCAATGTCCAACAGTTTTTCAGGGTGGCGAAACGCGCAGTGTCTGTGGCAAGCAGTTCTCCGTCCATGGCTTTGACTCCTACCAGTAAGCGGAAAGTTTGACACTGCTTTTGTCAAAAGGGTTCACGAAAACACAGATTGGGTTTCGATAAATGCTAGCCAGTCCTCTTAGGCAACGGCTGCGCCGTGCCTAGAGGACGACGTTGGGGAACGGGAAAATCACGAAAGGCGCAGGGTTTCTAGACCAGAAAGGTCTGGCAAAAGCTTGTTCCCATCTCATGAGAAGTGAATACGATATCCGACCTCCGATAGACACGTGACTGCATAAAAATGCAGCAATCCTAAACTTGACTTCAACGTTCGTTCGCAACCGCGCTCGGAGATCGCGGGCCACCTCGCGCAGCGCATCTTTCAGGGGTGGCGCACGGCCTCCGGACGCGCCCTGCGCAAGATTCCGCGCAGGTTTGTGAAAGGAAAAGCCAGATTAAGAATTGCTGATGAAAATGGGAACGGGCTTGAAGAACGATAGGGGGTGTGCTATCGTTCATACAATGTTCGGTAACCAAATGAAAAAACACCGAAACACATTTGTGTGCGTGCTGACTGGGCTGTCCATCATGTTGCCCTTTGCGGTGTTCTATTATCGCCGTTCAATCTGTTTTACGTACTTTCCGTTTGGCAGGATTGGGATCTTCTCATTTCTTTGGCTTTGTGGCCTGCTCTCGCTGCTAGCGTGCATCCTTGCAGCATATTGCGTGTACCGCGCAATTGGTTCCAAACCGCTTCATGTTGCTTCAGCACTACTCTCTCTTGCAAATATTTTGGTGCTAGTGCTGTTCTTTGGCAGAGCCTATAGGCATATTTTTCCTGAGCACCTTTCAAGGGACGAGTGGCGTGATCCAGTCACGGATTTCAACGCAGCAATTCAACGCGGTGATCATCGCATGATAGTGATTATACCACTGCCGAAAAGTTCTTAGATTATAATACGGGCAATAGGCACACGGGAGGGCCGGGTTAAACCCCAGCCGCGGACGGCGTGGAAGCCGTCCCTCCCTGTGTGCGGGATAGCCCGTTAAGTGCAAATACTTTTCGGCAGTGGTATTACTTCACATCTGGGGTCCTATCAGCCCGGATGGGAGACAAACATTGTTGTCTATCCAAAAGTCATTCTTACCGAAGATGAGATTGATATTCTGCCACCAGAGGACGGTCAGATGTTGTTCTCTGCAGCCACAAACTATGCGACCATTTACAACAGCATGCTGCTGTCCCATCTGAATCAAGGCAAAAGAGCAGAACAAGCCGGCCCTCCCAACCATCGTTCGCCCTCGGCTCCGGTGGTTGGAGGCCGCTGACGTTGGGAGAGAGAAGAATCACAAAAGGTATAGGGTTTCTAGTCCGATAGAGGCTCGCGATCGCTTATCCACATGTCACGATAAGTGGATGAGATGGTAGAACCGAAGACGGCTGGTCACGGAGTGGATTGGCCCACGCCCGAAGACCTCAAGATGAGAAAGTACCTCTTCTTACCTTTGGGACTTCTATGACGAAGGCCAGCTCCTCGCGCAGCAGGTCGTCGTCGGGAAGCCGCAAGTGGCCCATGCGGCGAATGGCGCTAAACCCGCCGCCAACGGCACGGGAATAAACGATGGGGTAACTGTTTTTTTCCCGCGAATCACGCGAATTTGCGCGAATGGAACGTAGCGTTTTGATTCGTGAAATTCGCGTGATTCGCGGGCAGAAACTTGAAGTTATCGATAAGTGGCGGCTCGGCACAGCCTCGCCCTCCACGCTGCGGATTCGCGTGGAAAATGGAGGGCGAAGCTGTGCTGAGCCGCCAAAAGGTGATGCGAATGCGCTTAGTCGCTCAGTCGCTCGGCCAGCAACTCCACGGTGTGCCGCACCTGAATGGCGGCGCCGTCCTGATCGAAGCCGCCGCGGATCTGCATGACGCAGCCCGGACAGTCCATCGCGACGACCGGCGCGCCGGTCTTCTTGATGCTTGCGAGTTTGCGCTGCAGCATCGGAGCGGAGATTTCGGGAAGCTTCAGCGAGTAGGAGCCGCCCATGCCGCAACAGGTGTCGCATTCGAACATTTCGGCCACTTCGTATCCCGCCCGTCGCAGGAGCGCCCTCGGCGCCTGCTCGGCATGGAGCGTCCGCTTCAGGTGGCAGGAGTCATGATACGTGAGCGTTCCGAGATCCTGACCTTCTTTGAGCGTCAGGCGGCCCTCCTCAACGAGCGCGGCGACGAGGGTCGAGAAGTCGACGGTCTTCGCCGCAAGCGCGCGTGCCTGCGGCAGCCACCCGGACATTCCGAGGCTCTCGAAGGTCGCCTGAAAATCGAGGGTCAGAGCGGCCGTGCAGGTGGGGCAGGCGGATACGACGTAGGAGACCTCCTCGCACAACAGGGCCTTGATGTTGTCGATGGCGTTTTTCGCGGCGACCTCGTACGCGCCGCTGTAACGCGCGGGCGCGCCGCAACAGGTTTGACCAGCCGGAAAGAGCACCTCAATGCCGGCCTTGTTCAAAATGCGGATCAGCGCATCTCCCATTTCCGGATAGGCGAAATCAATAAGGCAGCCTGCGAAAAAGGCGGCTTTCTCTTGGTGCTTCGGCTGGACGATCTTTCTGAAGCGGTTCCGGAAAGGTTCGGTCGCGATGGCCGGCAGGCTGCGGTCGTCGGTCAGCCCTGCCAGAAACAAAGGCAGGTGCCGGATGAATCGGCCCGTGACAAACGGCTTGTCTGCCAGCGAGGCGGCCCGCAGCATGCCGTGAAAAAGCGTGCGGTTATTCACAACCGCGTAGATCGCCTTCTGAAGGAGGGGGAGACCCTCCTCTTTCACGAGCCGGCGCCGGAGTTCCATGATCAGCTCTGGGATGTCGATCTTACCGGGGCAGACCTCCTTGCACGCGCCGCACTGGATGCAGAGGCCTTGGATGTCTTCGGCGGACTTGAGCGCGTCGAACCAGGCCGTTAGAATGGTGCCGATACCCCCCGTGTAGATCTTGCCGAACACATGGCCGCCGACGAGTCGGAAAATCGGGCAGACGTTGAGGCAGGAGGCGCACCGGATGCATTGCAGCGCCTGCTTGAACAGCGGATCATGCGCCATCTCCGTCCTGCGGTTGTCCAGGAGGATGATGTGCAGATTCTTCATGGAGCCATCGCTGTTGGGCGTTGGCCCCGTGACGATCGAAACATAGCTGGTCAGCAGCTGGGCCGTCGCGCTCTTGGGAAGCGCCTGAAGGATAGGGGCGATGTCGGCGAATTCGGCGACCAGCTTCTCGATGCCGACCAGCGCGACGTGAATCTTGGGCAGGGACGTGACCAAGCGGGCGTTGCCCTCGTTCGTCATGAGCACGAGGCTGCCCGTTTCAGCCACGGCGATGTTCGCGCCGCTGATGCCCATATCGGCCTCAAGGAAGCGCGGCCGCAGCGTGTCGCGCGCGACTTTGACAAGCCGCGGGATATCGGCCTCCAGCCGCTCCTCGACCGCCTTGCTGAACAGCTCCGAGACCTCCTCTTTGGTCATGTGGATGGCGGGCATCACCATGTGCGAGGGCGTCTGGCCAGCCAGCTGGATAATCCACTCCCCGAGATCGGTTTCGCAGACCGCGATCCCGGCCTTTTCCAGATGGGCGTTGAGGTGGATCTCTTCCGTGGCCATGGATTTCGATTTGACCACGGTCTTGACACCGTTGTGCTGTGCGACCTTCAGAATGTAATCGCGAGCCTGGGCGGGATCACTCGTTCTGAAGACCTTGGCGCCGCGTGCCGAGGCGTTCTGCTCGAACAGAGCGGCGAGGGTATCGAGATGAGCGGCGGCATACGCCTTGCGTTCCGCGATGCGCTGGCGCAGCACCTCGAAGTCGATCCCTTCATAGGCCTTGGCCCGATTAACCTTGTAGGCCTCGGAAAATTTTCCGAGCGCGCCTGTCAGATTGGGATTGTTCAGCGCTTTTTGGATGGAGTCTTTAAAGGATGTTTCCACTACGCGGGCACTCCCAGATCGTCGACAAAGAGGATCAGCAGCCGTTCAGGACCGTGAACGCCGATCGTGAGCACACGCTCGATATCCGCAGTCCGGCTGGGACCCGTGATCAGGGCGATGTAGCCGCTCTTCTGAGGGCTCACGCGCGTCAGCAGCGCAGGCAGGTCGGCTAGGATGCCCGACGTCGGGACGAGGGCGATATGAATGGACGGAAGCGAAGAGACCAGGCGCTGATCGATTGCGGTTGAATCCTGCACCAGCGTGCCGGTGTCAGCCAGAGCCCACGCCATCTGGCTGATGCCGAACCTAGCTTGGGAAACCTGTTCGAGCGAGACAGCGAAGCGCATCCCTGCGACGGATTCGAGCCGCTGCCTGTCCGTTGCATCAAGGAGGGGGCAATTGGCCCACACGGCCATCGACTGCGGCTGATCGGCGAGGCCTTCCCTTGCCAAAAAGGCCAACAGGAAATCGAGCGTCGCTAGTTTGGTTGAGAAACGGAAGACTTCGGCCCGGGCCGCTTCGGCGCGCGCTTTAAAGGGGTCAAACATGGAGTGAGCTTATTGAATCGCGTCGGGCCTTGTCAAACAGCAATTCGAAATTATACACAGCGACATAAGTCCGCTTACGATTGGAGCGGAACGCCTTCGCGTTCCGGCCGGCGCGGGAAGCCGCGCCGCTCCGTGACCGTCGGACACTTATGTCGCTGTGTATAGAATTGCTGGAATTTCGCTTGCGCCGGGTGCGGTCATGTGCGTACGATATAGCTCACTGACGATGTGGTTTTTGTGGCGGTGTTTCCTTTATCTGGAGGTTTGACGTGAAAAGTATTGCGCGTGTCAGGCAGGCCGTTTTTGTAGTGGGGCTATTGGCGGCCCGCGTCGCGTTCGCGGCGGATGGGGTGTGGACGAACGCGGTGTCCGGAAACTGGAGCGATGCGGGCAAATGGGTCGGCGACATTCCTGGAGGAGGGGGGACTGCGGCATTCAATGCGGCGTCGGGCACTTGGAATGTGTCCAACAACCTCGGAAAAGTCACGCTCTCCGGCCTCGCTGCGAACACGAATACCGGCAGTGGGGCGGCGTGGAATATTGTGGGAGGCACGAACGAGATGGTCGCTCCGGCGGTCATCTACACGCGGACGGACAGCCTCTCGGTAACCGGGTCGAAACTGTCGGGCAGCACGGATATCACGGTCACGGGGCCGGGCAGGTTCTTACTGGGGCAGAACAACCTGTACACGGGCCGCACCATCAGTTCCAACGGCAATATCCGCGTGGCGCAGGACAGCGGGCTGGGCCCGGTGCCTGCGGTTCCGCAAGCCGACGCGATCATCCTCGACGGCGGCGGGCTGGAGAACGATGGCGGTTATACAGTGAGTATCCACACCAACCGCGGCATCACCGTCACGGCCAATCACGGCTACCTCGGTTCGGGGTTCAGCGGCGGGGGACTTGTGATCAACGGCGCGATCACGGGGCCGGGGCGGCTCGGGATCAAATACGAGAACAATCCGGTGGTGCTCAACAACCCGTCCAACAACTACAGCGGCGGCACCTTAATCGGCACGAACGGCCCCGGCATCAATGCGGGGTTGCCCAGCACGCTGAAGCTCGGGCAGAGCGAGGTTCTTCCTGACGGCGCTGGCAAAGGTGGCCTGAAGATCGGTACCGACAGCAGCTTCAACAGTTCGCTGCCCTCGGCTGTCTTGGATCTGAACGGCAAGACCGAGACGGTCAATTCGCTGGTCTCGGGGCCGCGTGCGACGATCACGAGTTCAGTGGCCAGTCAGGGGCGTCTGATCATCGGCGGCCTTGACGAGGACAACGACTACCGCGGCACGCTGACGGGAGGGGCCACGGTTGAGAAGCGCGGCAGCGGAGCGTTGCGCCTGACAGGTGCCGCTCTCTCGGGCGGCACGGTCGAGGTGAAGGGCGGTACCGTGTTTGCGGGTGGCCCCAACCTGGCCTTTGGAAGCACGCTGCTGCTCAACGGCGGCAATCTGGAACTGGCGGCGCCGTCCGGTCTGCAGGAGTTCTTCGGCACGGGCGGGGCCGCGATCAATCTCTCGGCGCCTTTGACGTACAGCGGCTGGAAGCTTTGGCCTGAGAAGGCGTCTGAGAACGTGGCAGGAACGTTTGTGAACGGCAGGCAATACGTCTACCGCGGGCGCTGGAATCTGCCTCAGCCCGGAACATACAGTTTCGCAAAGTCGTTTGATGACGCCGGGTATCTGGCCATCGATGGCACCATGCTAATCAGCAATAACGTGTCGGGCGCCAAGTTCGTGACCAACGACATTGCGCTTGCTGCGGGCTGGCACACGGTGGAACTGCGAGTCTCAGACGGTAGCGGAGCGGTGGGGCCCGTCGCAGCCAACAGTGGTTTCCGTTCCGGCATCATGTATGACCCAACCAACAGTACGTTCTCCACGGTGGCGCAGATAGCGGCGGGTCTGGTGTTCACGGACGACGGCGGCACCAACCTGGTGGCGGACGGCTACGACAACACGCTGGGCACGCGGCTGCTGCTGGCGCAGAATGCGACACTGACGGTCGGCAGCACGGCTGGCAAGGTGGTCTTCACCGGCACCCTCTCCACCAATGTGGTCACGTCGCCCGAGCCGGTGCTGACGGTCGCCAACGGCGGGGCGCCGCTCCTGTTCGGGTCGGGCGGGACTTGGCCTGCGGTTTTGGATGCCGCTGTCTCCAGTGCGGGTGGCCTCGTGTTCACCAACCGCGTGTGGCTGCGCCGCTTGCCTTCCGGGACGTATAGCATCACTCCTGGCGCGGATCTCGCACTGGACGGCACAGCCTTGTTGGGTTCATCCGCCCTCGCGCTGACCAACTACTCGGTGCGCGTGACGCGCAGCGACTCGGTCGGCGGCGACGGCTCGGTGACGGCCAACGCGAACACGACAATCTGGTTTGAAACCATGCGTTTTGCCAATAACGCGCTTACGAATGACGCGTCAGCCGTGCTAACCTACAGCAACAATGTGGTCTTGAACAATGGCACCGTGGGCTTTACCGGAGCGGGTACAGTCGCCTACAGCGGCGCGATCACCGGAACGGGAACCGCGGTGAAGAACGGGACAGGAGATGCGCTGATCACGGGGACAGGCTCGTCGCTCAACGGCGATTTCAGGGTCGACGCGGGACGTCTGCGTCCTGCTTCCGAGGCCGCGCTGGGCGGCGCGGCGGTGCGCTTGAACGGCGGGCGCCTGGCCAATCTGGACGGCCAGAGTCTGACGCTGGAGACGACGCCGGTCTCTGCGCAGGGCGGCGGGTTCGAGGCGGTGGGCGCAGGTTACTCGCTGACGCTCAACGGGGCGGTCACGGGGGTGAGCCCGGTCTCCAAATGGGGCAGCGGCACACTGGTTCTCGGCGGCACGGCGATCAACACCAACTTCCAGTTCTACGTGCGCGAAGGCTCAGTGGAACTGGCTAAGAGCGGCCCGGCGGCGAACTACGCCGTGCTGGATCTGCTGGGCATCCAGACGAACACGCTGGTTCGGCTGACCGGCTCCAACGGCAACCAGATCGGCGGCGGTGTGACGCTCGACGGCGGCACGCTGGATCTGAACGGGATTTCCGAGACCATCGGCGTGCTGAACAACACGGCGCTGGGCGGCTTTGTGACCAACGGCGGAACGCAGGTCGCCACGCTGACGGTCGGCGAGGGCGGGGTGTCCTCGTCGTTCTATGGACGTTTGACGGACGGCGCGTCGGCACTGAAGCTGGGCAAGACCGGCTCGGGAACGCTCACGCTTCCCCTAACCTCGCTCGCTTATACGGGTGGAACGCGGGTCGATGGCGGTACCTTGAGGTTTACGCTGGCGCCTCCCACAGCCGGCCTTTCCTATCGCCTAGACGCGTCCGATCTCAGCAAAGTGACGCTGTCAGGATCGAATGTCACTGCATGGGCGGACTCGACAACGGGAGGCGTGAGTTTCACGCAAGGCACGGCCGCGCTGCAACCGGTTCTCGTGACGAACGCCATCAACGGGCTCCCGGCGGTCCGGTTCGGTTCGGGCGCGCGCAAACGGCTTGTAGCCAACAAGAGCGTGACCGCGCGGACGGTCTTCATCGTCAGCCGGACGACGGGGCTTCCGTCGGCCGGGCTGAGCGGGATTTGGGGCCAAGACGGCCAGGACAGCGGCGTGAGGCACAACAATTCGACGAGCTGGCGCCACACTGGGAACGGCGCGGACGGGGGTGATTTCTCAAACGGCGGACAGATGTACATCAACGGCGTTGCGGGTTTCTCCTTCGCAGGCAAGACGCTCCATGTCCTGACGGCGGTCAGCACGACGGATCGGGCCTGGACCACGGCCCTCGGAGACTATTGGAACAGCGGAAGTTATCTGCGCTATTTCATCGGCGAGGTTGGCGAGGTGCTGGTTTACAACACGGTGCTCAGCGTGGCTGACAGACAGACGGTTGAGGCCTATTTGAACGCGAAGTGGGTTACGGGATTTGCGGTGCTGACGAATCAGCCCGTGACCGTCGAGTCGGGTGCGCGGCTTGCCGTCACAAACATGAACCTGTCGATCAGCACGCTTACAGGAAGTGGAGCATTGGTTACTGAAGGTGGAAGCACGGTCACGTTGCCCGTCTACGAAGGCTTCACCGGGACGGTCAGCGGCGCGGGCATGGTGGTCATGCAGGCCACAAACGGGATGGATGGGCGTTTCCTGCCGCAGGATATCGGGACGACCGTGCGCAACAACGGTACGCTGGCCGCTGTGTTGCGCGTGGACAAAGCAACCACGAATGTGTTCTCGGGCATGATTCAGGATGGCTCACGTTCCCTGGGCATCACGCAGTCCGGCACGGGCGTAACCTATTATTCCGGCACGAACAGCACGTATACGGGAGCGACGCGCATCGAGGCCGGCATGGCTGTTGTGAACGGCGCAACCTATGCGAAATTTGTGAGGTTCAGCCCGACCTTGATGCGGGGCGGCAGCGTGTATGAATATCAGATTGACGATTTTGACCTGATGTTCGACGGTCTGAAGACCCCCTATCCTGCGGGTACAACCGCCTATACGCCGTCAGGAAAGACGGGTGGCGAAGGTCCGGATAAAGCGATCGATGGCAGTACGAGTACTAAGTTTTACACTTCGACGACTCCGATGTCCCCGCTGGTGATTGTGTTGTCGAAGGGCGTGTTCTTCGACGGCTACCGCTGGTTCACGGGCAACGATTCGACCCAGCGCGATCCAGTGAACTGGATCGTTGAGACGAGCCCGGACGGCACCAACTGGACGGTGGTGGACAGCCGCACGAATCAGACGATCACAACATCGCGCAACGTGTTGGCCGGTGCCTACGACGTCGCGCAACTGGGAGCGATGAACGTGTTTTCCGACGTTTCGGCCACAACGGTCGCGTCGCCGGGCGTGCTGGCCGTCTCCCGCACCCGCGAGACGGTCGGATCGCTGAGCGGCGACGGCATTGTCCGCCTGAGCGCGGCGGCGACGCTCGGCATCAACTCGTTCGCGGAAGCGGCGTTCTCCGGCGGCATCACCGGCACCGGCACCGTGGTCAAGACGGGCGCGGCCCGGCAGACGCTCTCCGGTACTCTGGCGTTTACGGGAACCATCACCGTCGAAAGCGGCGTGCTGGATCTGGAGGGAGCCATACTGACCGGCGTGACGAATATCGTGATCAAGACCGGCGGCGAGCTGACCGGCGCCGCGACGGTAAACGGCAACCTGACAGTGACCTTCGAGGGTGGCCTCTTCAGCGGCTCGCTTGCGGTGTCTGGCGTACTGACGGTGACCGGCCCTGTCAAGCTGGCGATGCCTGCGGGCGCGACTTACCCGTTCGCCCGCACGCTGTTCAGCTATGCCTCCGCGGATCAGGCCACGCGTGACGCCTTGGCAGCGGCGATCAAGCCTTCGCCCGTGCCGACCGGACATGCGGCAACCGTGCGCGTGACGGCGACGTCGGCTCGGCTGATTGTCGCGCCCGTGGGCTCTGTGATCTCGATCAGGTGATTGTTCGCTCGATGCCTAGTTAGGAACCGATGACGTATGCGCTATTTGGTGATTGACCGCTCGACGAGCCGCCCCGGACTGGCTGTTTATGATGAGTCCAGTCTGCTGTTCGAGCACGCGTGGGACGGGGAGCCGACGCGCGCGCCGGAGTGGATGGGGGATCTTGAGCTGCTTCTCAAGGATCGTCAGATCGCGGTGCAAACGCTAGACGGTTTCGTGTGCGGAGTCGGCCCGGGGTCGTTCTCCGGCATTCGCGCCAGCCTCGCCGCGTTGAGCGGGCTGGCGCTGCCGGGCGGTAAGCCGGTCTACGGTGTGGCCAGCGCGGCGGCCTTGGCGCTAGGGCATGCGGAGGGCGCTGCGTGCGTGACGGTGATCGGCGACGCGCGGCGCAACCGGCTGTGGTGCGTGACCTACCGCGTGGACGCGGCCGCCCGACAGGTGCGGCTCTACGACGGGCGAGCGCCGACGCATACGGCGGAGGACTTCTTGCTGGTTCCAGTCGAGGAACTGTCTGACGCCGTGCCTGCGGACTCGCGGGTGGTCTCGTCCGACTGGGAGCGGCTGTCTACGATCTTGAGCGCGGCGTTCGGCGCTGACCGGCTGGTGACACGTGCGGTCTTCCCCACTGCGGCGGATGTCGGACGCTTGGCGCTATCGGATTCAGCGTCGCGTGTGCTAGAACCGCTGCCGATCTACCTGCATCCGGCGGTGGCCGTGAGAGAGGCTGTAGGCACAACCGCATGAAGCGCTCTCTTGTCCTCTGGGAGCGGGGACACTCCTGTCCCCGGCTTGTTGGTCTAAGTTGTGCGCTGGCACTTGCCTTGCCATCGTGGGGGGACACCGTCTTCTGTCGCAGCATGGACCGTGTGGCCAGCATGGATCCTGCCGAGGCGTCCTCCCTGTACGCCGCCCGCGCGGTGTCGCTCGTGTACGAGACGCTGCTCGAGTACGATTACGCGGCGCGCCCTTACCGGCTGATTCCAGCACTCGCCGACGCCCTGCCGGAGGTTCAGTCCAACGGACTTGTCTACGTGTTCCGTATTCACCCGGACGCCCGGTTTCATCCTGACGCCTGCTTCGGAACCGACGCGTCGGGCGCACCCCGCGGCAGGCCGATGACCGCTGACGACGTGGTCTTTTCCCTCAAGCGGCTGGCGGACCGCAAGGTCGCCTCGCCGGGCGCCTGGCTGGTTGAGGACACACTTGCTGGGATGCGCGCGTTTACGGATCTTTCGGCCAGGCCCGAGCCCACCGATTACGCGTTGGCCGTGCCGGGCCTGCGCGCGTTGGACGCCCGCACCGTTCGCCTCGAGCTGACGCATCCCCTGCATGTGTTCCCGTACTACCTTACGATGGCGTACTGCGCGATTGTGCCGCCCGAGGCCGTCGCGTTTTACGGCCGTGATTTTGGCAGTCACGCAACAGGCTCTGGGCCCTACCGTCTGGCGCAGTGGCGGCGGAACCACCAGATGGCGTTTGTGCGAGAGCCCCAGTGGCGGGGCTGGAGGGCTGGACCTGCGGCCCTCGCCGGTTCGGGCGGGGTGCCTTTTGACCGGGTGGTGTACCAACTGATTGACGACGTCTCGACCCAGTGGCTTTGTTTCCTCTCGGGCGAACTGGACTTCCTGGGCGAGGTCACGCGCGACAACTGGGACGCGGTGATTGGTCGCTCGGGTGAGCTGGCTGAGCCGTTGCGACAGCGGGGCATCACGCTGCATTCGATACCCACGCTCGAAGTCGCCTATATCGGAATCAATATGGAGGATCCGGTGCTCGGCCCTAACCGCGCCTTGCGGCAGGCCCTAAACTGCGCGTTTGACGGCGAGGCCTGGGAGCGCTTTTTCAACCACCGCACAATCCGGTGCGACGGGCCGGTGCCGCCTGGAACGACGGGACGTTTGGAGGCACCCTTTCCGTATCGCTTTGACCTGGAGAAAGCCAAGCGACTGTTGCGCGAGGCGGGGTATCCCGACGGACTTGACCCCAAGACGGGGCGCCGTCTTGAGCTAACGCTGGATCTCGGCCGGACCTCACAGGACATGCGCGAATCGTCAGAGCTGCTGGTTGCCTTTCTGGCCCGCGCGGGGATCGTCCTGCGTCCGCAGTTTCACAACTGGCCGACGTTTCTGAAGCGCGTCTCAAACCGTCAGAGTCAGCTGTTCAGGCTCGGCTGGGTCGGGGATTATCCTGATGCGGAGAATTTCCTGATGCTGTTTTACAGCAAGAAGGTCTCGCCCGGGCCGAATCGGGTCAACTATGTGAACCCGGCGTTCGACCGGCTCTTTGAAGCGGCCTGCGCGGCGGCTGACGAGGCCGAGCGCAGCCGCTGCTGGGCGCAGGCGCAGGAGCTCGTTCGCGAGGATTGCCCGTGGATCTTTCTGCATTTCCAGAAAGCGTACAGTTTATGCAACAGCCGCGTGCTGAATTACCGGCCGTCGGATTTTCCGTATGGCTCGGAAAAGTATCTCAGAGCGACGCCCTTGGGTGCGGGGGCTCACGACTAGAGCGGCTAGGCGCTACTGTTCGGCTTGGCCGGCAGGCGTGAACACGGTGTCGAACGAGACGAACTCGGGGCGCTTCGGCAAGAGTTCGCCGGCTTTCATGGCGGCTTTGAGTTCGGCTGCAGAGTCGGCGTCGTACCACCAGTAACCCGTGAGCGAGCGCTCGTCGCCGAATTTTGAAAGGACGGTGGCGGGCATGCCGAAGGTGTCCCAGTGGAGCAGGCGGGTGGTGTCGGTGTTCCAGAGCAGGACGTAGGGAACGGCGGCGGTGACGAGCGCGTCGATCTCGCGGTTGATGGCGTTGCGCTCGGTGATGCTGATAACGGTTTTCTGCCGCTCGATCAGGGCGTCCACGCGCACGTCTTTGAAGCCGGTGATGTTGTTGCCCGACGGGCGGTCGGCCTCGCGCGAGTGCCACATGTCCTCGGGGTCGCGGTAAAGGGTTCCGCCCCAGCTCGCCCAGGTCATGTCGAAGTTATAGGCGTCCATATCGCGCATCCAGGCGGCGAAGTCCTTGCGCTCGATCTTCATGTCGATGCCGACCTCCTTGAAGGCGCTATTGCAGAGAGCAAGGAATTTCTCGGCGCTGCCGTCGCGTGTGAGGAAGCGAAAGCGCAGCGGGCGGCCCTCTTTTTCGAGAAGGCCGGTCTGGGTGTTGGCGGTGTAGCCGGCCTCGCTCAGCAAGCTTTTGGCGCGCGCGACGTCGAAACGGAAGAGCGTGTTGGAGCAGGGGTGTGCCGCGTCGTAGAGGTCCTCAAAATAGGAGCGCTGCAGGAAATAGGAGCTGAACATCATGGTGCGGTTCATGGTCTCGCGGTCGACGAGGTGGGCGATGGCTTTGCGCACGCGCAGGTCGTCGAAAGGCGGGCGGCGCATGTTCATTGCGAAGCCTTGGAAGCCGATGGGGTTGTGGTTTCGGACGCGGCGCTTGACGATCCAGTTCTTGTCGAATTTTTCGCCGATGGTTTCGTTGGCCCAGATGCGCGCGGTGTAGATGGCGAAGACGTCCACCAGGCCTTTCTTAAAGGCTTCGAAGGCGTTCTCGTTGTCGGAGAAGTAGCGGAACACGAGCGTGTCGAAATTCATCGTGTGACGCATGGACGGACGGTTGCCAGCCCACCAGTTCCAGCGGCGGCTCATGCGGACTTCAATCTGCTCCTTCACGCTGGACAGGACGTAAGGGCCGGAGACGACCGGGTGGTCGAGGTCGAGGCGGTTGAAGTCCTGCCCCGCGAAAGCGTGTTTGGGCATGATCTCGAAGCTGCCGACGGCGAGCAGGTTGCGCCAGTGGCTCTCTTTGGCGCGGAAGCGGACGGTGCGCGCGCCGAGGACTTCGGGCGAGGAGAAGACGCCGAGGGCGACCTTGGAGGACCCCGTGGCGTTCTTGGGGTCCATAACCTGGTCGAAGGTCCATTTGACGTCGTCGGCGGTGACTGGGCGCCCGTCGCTCCACACGGCGTCGGGATCGATTTCGAAAGTATAGGTGAGCCGGTCGTCTGAGAGGATCCAGCGGCTGGCGAGGCCGGGCGTGAACTCGGTGGTGACCGGATCGGCCCACAGCAGGGTCTCATACATCAGGCCGAAGATCTGGCGGGTGTAGACGTTACTGTCGATGTAGTAGTTCAGGCTTTTGGGCGGCTGGAAGGCCGCGTAGCGCAGCATGCCGCCGGGCACGGCATGGGGGCTGGCCAGCGGGTCGAGCGCGTCCTTCCAGTCGGGCTTTGGGTACACATCGTCTGCCCGCGCGGCGAGCGCGGCGCAAAGGATAAAAAAGGGGAACAGTATCCGCATGGGGCTGATGTCTCTTTTGGCCACGACACGCGCGCGGCCGGATTGAGAAAGAGAGTACTGGATTTGTTCAGGAAAGGGGAGCGAAAAGAGGGGTAACGGAAGAAATGGCGAGGAATACTGGAATGCCGGAATACTGGAATTCGTCTACTCCTGCCTGTGTAACTTCGGCGTTCGGACCACGACGGCTCACCGCAGGTTCGCCCTCCAGCGCCCGCCTTTTCTGTAGGCTTGGAGGGCGAGGTTGTGTCGAGCCGCGGACAACGTAGATCCGCCTTCGCCAAGGCAGCCTTCTACGCTCTGCGAGCTGTGGAGAACAAGTCGGAGGACAAGAGCCATCCCTCCCCGCACGCTTCTATACACAGCGACATAAGTGTCCGACGGTCAGGGAGCGGCGCGGCTTCCCGCGCCGGCCGGAACGCGAAGGCGTTCCGCTCCAAACATGCGCGGACTTATGTCGCTGTGTATAGGTTCCGTGAGCACGATAGACCTTGAAGCCGTAGGATGCTTCCTGTATTCTATTTGCCCTTTGCCAACGGGAGGATGCTCGCATTGCGGCATCGTCGGCTTTGGCCCATACGGAATGAGAGTGCATGGATACGGAGCAAGAGATTTCACGGCGGCGGACCTTCGCGATTATTTCGCATCCGGACGCAGGCAAGACGACACTGACCGAAAAATTCCTCCTGTACGGCGGCGCCGTCCAGCTGGCGGGTTCTGTGACCGCGCGCAAGACGCAGAGCGCCACGACCTCCGACTGGATGGAGCTGGAGCGCCAGCGCGGCATCTCGGTCACGTCGACGGTTCTGCAGTTCGACTACCAAGGGTTCTGCATCAACCTGCTCGACACGCCCGGCCACCGCGACTTTTCAGAGGACACCTACCGGGTTCTGATGGCGGTCGACGCGGTCGTGATGGTGATCGACGCGGCCAAAGGCATCGAGAGCCAGACGCTCAAGCTCTTTGAGATGTGCCGCCTGCGCGGCATCCCGATCTTCACGTTCATCAATAAGTTCGACCGCCCCGCACGCGACCCGCTGGCGATCATCGACGAACTCGAGCAGACGCTGCAACTGCATGTCTGCGCCATGAACTGGCCTCTGGGCGACGGGCATGAGTTCCGCGGCGTGTACGACCGGCTGAAGCGCCAGGCCTATTTCTTCGAGCGCACGCCGGGCGGCTCTTACCGCGCGCCGGTATCCGTGCATGACGTGACCGACCCGCAGGTGCGCGAGCGTCTCTCGGAGCAGACCTACGCCACCCTGACCGAAAACCTTGCGATGCTGGATGCCGCCAGCGAGCCGCTCGACCTCGCCCTGGTGCGCAGCGGCGACATGACGCCGGTCTTCTTTGGCAGCGCGATCAACAACTTCGGCGTCCACCTGCTGCTGGACGCGTTCCTCGAGTATGCCCCGCCGCCGCACCCGCGCCTTTCCAGCAAGGGCCTGATCGCGCCCCAGCACCCGCTCTTCTCCGGCTTCATCTTCAAGATCCAGTCGAACATGGATCCCAATCACCGCGACCAGATCGCCTTCCTGCGCGTCTGCTCCGGCAAATTCACGCGCGACA
>CAYMLQ010000074.1:0-18631 GCA_964390795.1 uncultured Lentisphaeraceae bacterium | reverse complement strand
CATGGGAACTGGTTTGTTGCCGGCGAATCCTATGGGATGCTAGTGCATCAGACTCTTCATCGCGACTCTCCTTTTACATGGGCGAAACCACCAACGCGTGGGCCACGCAAACTGCGGGACACTTCAATAAAACCGTTACGAAGATGAATTCAAGATTGGTCATGTATGGTAGCTCGAAATGTGAGCTTGTCAAGGCCAGTTGATCCGCCTCTACATACGACTTTGGTCTTATCGTATCTGCGGCCCGCCCTGCGGTCGGGCCTTTTACCGCGACGCGATGCCGAAATTAGAATTGCCAGGTTCCGTGAACGGCGGCTTGATTCCCACCCCACGATTTTTGTACACTGACAACTCATCAGAGAGGAATGCTATTTCATGAAACGTATCGTGCAGTGCCCAAAATGCGAATCCAAGCTGGCCGTCTTTGACATCGGCAAAACCATCAACCAGAAGTGCCCGAGATGCGGCACCTCCTTCGAAATCGCCAGCGAGGAGAAAAAGGAAGCTGCCGCACCCACACCCGCCCCAGACGCTTCGACAGCCTCTGCGATGATCGCGCCAAGCGCCGCCGCCGAATCTGCCGTTCCCGAGCAGCCTGCCGAGAAGACCAAAGCCGTGTCGAAAGGACAGAAGAAGGGCACAGGAAAAGTTGCGGCAGCACCCGTAACGGCGCCTACAGCAGCACCCGTAACGGCGCCTACAGCAGCACCCGTAGCGGCGCCCGCTGCCGTACCTGCCGCCGCAGAGCCGGCCGTTGCCACTGGAGGGTCGGCACCGGCCGTCGCACCCGCTGCCGACGCGAAGGAAATCACACTCAAGAAGCCGGTCGACCGCACCGGTTCTCCGACCGGCCCCCGTCCGGCCCCGAAGCCCTCCTCCACCCCGGCCACCCCCGAGACGCCTATTCACCCGCATGGTTCAGGCGTCTCTTTCCTGCACATCGTGGTCCTGTTCGGCCTCCTAATCCTGTCGATCATCATGCAGGTCATGGCCAAAAAGAACGCGGAGTCCCGCTTCAACGCGCTCGACAAACAGCTCAACGACGTGCGGACCCAGCTCCAAGTGCTCATCAAGAAATGACCCGGCAAGAGCAGGTCTTGCGCCTGCCCTCCCCTCCCAGAACCTCGAACGCTGCCCCATCCTATGGACAACACAACCATCGAAGCCAAACTAAAAGAGATGATCGTCGAGCGCCTTTTTCTCAAAGTCGCGCCGGCCGATATTCAGACGGACGCCTCGCTGATCGACGCGTATGGCGTAGACTCCGTCTGCCTGCTGGAGCTCGTGGTCGGACTCGAAGAGGCCTTCGGCGTGGTGATTGAAGACGGCGATTTTGACGTCCGCAACTTCATTTCCGTCGCCGCCCTCCGCAACTTCGTCAAGGCCAGACTGTAAGCGCGACAAGCCTCTCTGCTCCTGCCGACTTCATTATGACTACGAAAGACGCGAAAGCCGCGAAAAGTTTGCCTTATCTATTTCGCGCTTTTTGCGTGTTTCGTAGTTGAATGATACCAGTAATAATGTGATGCGCTCCGAACTCGACCTGACCCTCTCGCCCCAGCATGCAGCAGATCCGACGCGTGTCGCCGCTTCAGCCGCTGAGGCGCTCGGTGTCGCTACGGACCGCGTCTCCGCCGTACGCGTGCTGCGGCGATCGGTGGATGCCCGCCGCCGCCCCATCGTGGTCAACCTGCACGTGCAAGTCGTCACTGACGAGCCCAGTCCGGTTTTCGATGAGCCGGTTTTCCGCTACGGGGACGTCTCCGACAAACCGCCGGTGCTCATCGTCGGTGCGGGGCCCGCAGGCCTCTTCGCCGCCTTGCGCCTCATCGAGGCCGGTCTTAAGCCCGTCATCCTCGAGCGCGGCAAGGACGTCTCCAGCCGCAAGCGCGACATCGCCCTGATCCACCGCGAGCACACGCTCAACCCAGAATCCAACTACTGTTTCGGCGAAGGCGGCGCAGGCACCTTCTCCGACGGCAAGCTCTACACGCGCTCCAAGAAGCGCGGCGACAACCGGCGCGTGCTGGACATCCTGCGCTTTCACGGCGCGCCCGCCGAGATCCTCTACGAAGCCCACCCGCACATCGGCTCCGACAAGCTGCCAGGCCTGATCGCCAACCTCCGCAAGACCATTCTGGCGTCCGGCGGCGAGATCCGCTTCGAGACGCGCGTGGGCGGACTCGTAATCCGCGGCGGCGCGGTCGCCGGCGTGACCACCAGCTTAGGCGAGGCAATCCCCGCCCAGGCCGTGATCCTCGCGACCGGCCACTCAGCCCGCGACGTCTACGAGATGCTGCACCGCGCGGGCGTCCTGCTCGAGGCCAAGCCTTTCGCGATGGGCGTGCGCATCGAACATCCGCAGGCGCTGATCAGCGCGATCCAATACCACCGCGAGCCCGGCCAGATCCCCTTTCTGCCGCCTGCCGCGTACAGCCTCGTACACCAAGCAGCCGGCCGCGGCGTTTACTCTTTCTGCATGTGCCCCGGCGGCTTTATCGTGCCCGCCGCCACCGCCCCCGGCGAAACCGTGGTCAACGGCATGTCGCCGTCGCTTCGCAACTCGCCCTTCGCCAACGCGGGCCTCGTGGTGGAAATCCGAGCAGACGACCTCTCGGCCTACAGCGAGCACGGCGCTCTCGCCGGCTTGCGCTACCAGCAGGACCTCGAGCAGGCCGCGTTCCGCAACGCGGGCGGCGGCCAGACCGCCCCGGCCCAGCGTGCCACCGACTTTGTCGCCGGCAGGCCCTCGCACGACTTGCCCGAGTCCTCGTATATCCCCGGCCTCACCCCCTCACCCCTGCACCTGTGGCTGCCGCCAGCCCTCGCCGGACGCCTCAAAGAGGGGCTGCTGGCCTTTGAAAGCAAGATGCGCGGCTATCTGACTCGCGAGGCGGTACTCGTCGGCGTCGAGTCTCGCACCTCCTCGCCCGTGCGCATTCCCCGGGACCGCGATACGCTCCAGCACGCGCAGGTTCGCGGCCTCTTCCCCTGCGGCGAAGGCGCGGGCTACGCGGGCGGCATCCTCTCCTCCGCCCTCGACGGCGAGAACTGCGCTGCGGCCGCCGCCACCTGGCTCGTCAGGGTCTCGTAGCCTGGACCGCTACGAAGGGCCAGCCTTCCCTAGGTTCATGTGTGCCGGAGCCGCGCCGCCGTCCTTGCCCTGGCCCATATAGAGCGTCATGTGCGGGTACGGGATCTCGATGCCCAACTCGTCAAACCGTATCTTCATCAGACGGTTGAACGCACGCCCAACCGCCCACTGACAGATCGGCTTGGTCTTGATTCGCGCCTTGATAATGACCGCCGAATCCGCGAACTTGTCCAGCCCCAAGATTTCGAGCGGCTCAAGGATGTCGTTTCCGATAACGGGATCGAGGCGCAGCTCCTCGCCAATCTGCTTGAGGATCTCCACCACCTCGTCAACGTTCTCGCGATAGGCCACCCCCACCTCAAAGACGTACCGTGACCAATCCTTGGTCATGTTGGTCACCACCGTGATATCGCCGTTGCGGACGTAATGGACATTTCCCGCGATATCGCGCAGGACGGTCATCCTGAGGTTGACGCTCTCGACCAGCCCACCCTTTCCCGCGATCTCGACCACATCGCCCACGCGGATCTGATCGTCCAGCAGAATGAAGAAGCCGTTGATTACGTCGCGCACGAGCTGCTGCGCGCCAAACCCGACTGCCACGCCGAGCACGCCCGCCGTAGCCAGAATCGGCTTGACGTCGATTTCCAGCGCGTCCAGCACCATGATGGCACCGATCGTAACCAGCGACACCGTAGCCGCGCTGCGGGTCACAGACTTGAGCGTCTCCGCCCGCTTCTTCATTTCGCCGTCCTGAAACTTCACCACTTTCGAGAACGCGTAATCCAACATCAGCGCGACAGCCTTGATTACCCCAAACGTGATCGCCAACACCGCCAGAATCTTCAGGCCGCGAGTAAACAGCCACTTTCCAAACGCGGTCTCCAGCAGCGAGGTGCCGCTCATTCCAAAACTATCCAGCACGAGCACCAGCGCCGTGAAAAGCAGCAGGATGCGCAACGATTGGCACACGACCGGCTTGAGGGTCTCCGAAAGCGCGGCCGCTTTCCCATCGTGTACGCGCTGAAGACGCAGAAAGGCCTGATCCAGTAACAGGCGAATCGCCTTCATCAGAACCAGCGTAACCATCAAGACCACAACAATCCGCAAGCCGCTGGTCATCACCCAATGACCCATCCCACTCAGCAACTGATTCAGGTCAATCGCCATGCCCATATCCTCCGTTAGACGTCCATTCGACATGTGTACAATAGCAGGTCGCTTGCGGAGCTGACAAGCCCGGCAAAAAATCGTCTATTCCCCTCTTTACCCACCTCCGCGCACCTGTGTTATACTGTCGCCCAACGTGTGGCCGGACTTCGCTCGGACACGGCTGTATCGCGCAACCAGTAGCCTACCACTCTCATGAAACCACCCACAACACCGATCGATCCCGCCCGCCGCGCCCAGCTCCAGGCCGAGCTGCGCCGCGACACCGCGACCCGCCAGGACGGTTATCGCGAGCGCGCTCTTAAAGTCCTGCCGCACCACTGCGCCAGTTGCGGACGCGCCTTCGACGGCAAGCGTCTCAAGGAACTCACAGTCCACCACCGGGATCACAACCACCACAACAACCCGCCGGACGGCAGCAACTGGGAGCTGCTCTGCATCTACTGCCACGACCACGAGCACGAGAAGAACCTGCTCGCCGGCCATTACGAGGGCGCCCGCGCCAAGGCGGACACCCTCGCCCCCTCGATCTTCTCGCAGTTCTCCGCGCTGGACGCGCTCCTGCCCAACCACTCCGACGAGCCAGAACGGTAGGGACGCCTCCCCGCAGGCGTCCGCAGGGCAATGCCGCGGCACGGGGGCCAGCGGCGGGTTCGGGGATCCCGCCCTACCCGGCCGCCGCCGCTACTCCGACGTGACGCCCAACCGCAGATAGGGCAGCACCGCCTCGGCGTTCGCGTCGTAATTAAAGACCGTGAAGCCCGGCACGCCCAGCTCGCGCACGACCGCGATCTGCTCCGCCAGCTTCACCGCGTCGCGCGGGCTCTTCCAGCACGAGAGCCCGATGCCGGGATAGAGCGGCACCTTGCCCGCATACGCCTTCTGCGCCGCGACCACATTGCGGAACAGCGTGTTCGAATCGATGTAGTCCATCGGGCAGACGAAGTCCAGCCAGCCGTTGTCGCACCACAGCTTCCAGTCCTGCCCCACGCCGTCGCGGTCAGTCGGCCAGTTGCGGAACACCGCCGCCGAAACCTTCACGCCCGGACGGATCTTCCGCGCCTCCTCGGCCACGCGCCGCACCACGCCGCTGATGTTCTCGCGCCGGAACTCCAGCCAGCGCTCGCGCACCGCGTCCACCTTGCGCGTGTCAGCCGGCCACTTCTCCACCGGCCTGCCCAGCGCCGCCTCGAAGCGCGTGCGGCAGCCGTCGCAGAAACAGCTCTCGCTGCCCGGATAGCGGATGTAGTCGAAGTGTACGCCGTCCACCGCGTAGTTCCGCGCGACCTCCAGCATGGCCTCCACTTCCAGCGTCTGGTTTGCGGGATGCGAGGGACACAGCCACTCGTCTTTCATTTCCCCTGAATACTCTTTCTGCACGCGCCCCTCCGCGCGCATCCGCTCGAGGAACGCCTTAGGCGCCTTGCCGCCCGTGTTCCAGTTCACCTTCCAGACATGGCACTGCACGCCGTATTTTTTGCACGCCGCCAGGCACTGCGCGATCTGGTCGCCTTTCTCCGCCAAGCCCGCGTATTCGGGCAGCGTCTTGGAGGGATAATACGCGAGCCCGCCCCACAGCATATTCGGCAGAATCGAGTTGAAGCCGCTCTCCTTGAGCAGGCGGATCGACTCGTCCCAGCCCTTGTCCACCAGCCCGAACGCGCTGTGGCACCAGAACGCGCGCGACTCTCCCTTGCGCGGCACCTGGCCCAGGCACCACGCCCGCAGCGCGGCCGCCTCGGCGCGACCGCTGGCCTCGGCGCTCTCGACCCACTGCCCGGCTTTCAGCAGGCGCTCGGACTCAACCCGTTCCTTTGCGGCCAACTCAAGCGCGGCCCGCACTGCCGGCAGCGCGTCCTTGCCCAGAGCCTCACGCAGCGCCGCAAAATCGGCCGCCGCGCCGATCCTGCCGATTCCGGCAAAAGCCTTCTCCGCCGATTGACGCCACACCTCCGGCACCAGCTCGCCCACCAGCGCGCGCAGCAGCGCGGCGCTCGACTCGCTCGCGGCGTAGAACCAGACGTGCCCCACGAACGCGCCCGTCGGCGTGAGCGTGATCGCGGGGGTCTGCGTGTCCGTGCCTTTGGCGCCGCGCCACACGGCGATCACCCGCCCTTCTCTGCCATCCGACGGGGAGGCCACCGTGGTGCGCCAAGACCCCTGCGGCGCAAAGTCGGGCTGCGCCTTCAGCCCCTGAGCCGTGCGCGCAAAACCCGCGAAGGCGCCGCCCCCCGCCACGACGCTGCCGGTGGCACGCACGCCCAACAGGTCGCCGACCCCCTGCGCCAGCGAATAACACACGAGCAGTCTGCCGCCCCGCGCCACAAACGCGCGCAGCAGTTCCACCGCCGCCGGCGGCACCTTCGGGTTGTAGGGAAGCACGACCAGCTTCACCCCCTCCAACAGCTCCGCCTCGAGATCCGTGTCGGCCACCTGCGCCGAGGCCACGCCCAGCCGATCCAGCGTGGCGGAGACCGTTGAGGCGTATTCGCCGAGCGACCGCCCCTCCCCCCCCGCCTGAGTCACATTGGAGTCGGCGCGTACGACCAGCACATCGGGCCGGCCGCCCGCCGGGCCGAGATTCGCGATCGCGCAGACTGTGTCTTTATCCCCGCCGCGCCAACCGGATAGACGTAAGGTGTCGACCGCGCCCCACCCCGCGCCCTTCCCTTCGATGCGCGTGTCGGATTTGTCGATGACGATGCGCTGCCACACGCCCGCCTGCTCGGGGCCGAACGTGGCGTGATACCAGCCGCCGCCGCTGCGGAAATAGAGGCTGAACGAGGCGAACGGCGCGAGGTCGCGGCAGTAGAAGTCGAACTGGATGCCGCGCGAACGGCGCAGGTCGGCCTTGACGCCGATATCCCAGCTCACGCGCTCGTGGCGCGCGCCAGCGAAGTTCACCGGCAGCCGCACGCTGCCCGAACCCGCGTATTCCGCCTTAGGCGTCTTGGACATCGGCGTGAACAGCCGCTGCGCCGCAGCCGTGTCGGTCACCGCACGCCACTCGGGAAAAACCTCCCCGCCTTGGGGAGGCGCTGGAAGCTCCTGAGCCCGACCGAACCCCGTTACCGCCAACAGCACTGCAACACAGCATTTCATCAGACACCCCCTCTTCACATGCTCACATAGCCAGACTGTATCTACATTATCCCAACCCTCGCCCGCTGTCCACGGCAAAACAAGCCCTGAAGCAATTCCAAATTTGGTTTTTCCGTTCACAACCCTGCGCAGAATCTTGCGCAGGGCGCGTCCGGAGGCCGCGCGCCACCCCTGAAAGATGCGTTGCGCGAGGTGGCCCGCGATCTCCGAGCGCGGTTGCGAACGAACGTTGAAGTCAAATTTGAATTGCTCCAGCCCTGATTATTCTGTTTTGTTTATCAGTAATGGGGTTTATACTATTTAGCCTGTTTATTGCACATCGATTTTCTTCATGAAAAGCCTATTCTGAGGCAAAGGAGTGACTATGCAAAATCTGAAGCGTGAGGGTGCCAGAATGTTAAGCCTGGTGGGCACGCTCTTGGCCGTGCAGCTTGCGCGGGCGGCGGATTTCACGTGGACGGGCGTAGCGAGCGGAAGCTGGAACGAGACGGACGCGAACTGGTCCGGCGCGGGAACGGTGTGGGCCAACGGCTCGGCCAACGACGCGGCCTTCGGCGCGTCGGGCACGCAGAATATCACCGCCGCGTCGGTGACGCTGCGGAATCTCACGTTCAGCGCGAACGGCTACTCCCTCAGCGGCGGGCCTCTGCTGATGTACGGCGGTTGCCCGTCGGCGCGGGACAGAGCGCCGCAGTGGGAGCCACGGTGACGAACACGTTCGGAATGTGTGAAAAGAAAGGTGCGGGCACGCTGGTGCTGGACCCAGGCGCCACAGGCACGAACTCGTTTTCCACGTTGCGGGTCTCCGAGGGGTTGATTCACGTCACGGGCGGGACTCACGATATTTACACGAACAGCGGAGCCACCATCTACACTGGGTTCGATATTCGTGGCGGCTCGATGGTCGTGAGCGGCGGCAAAGTGCGGATGACGAGCGGGGGATATTCGGATGTGATGGGCTCGCTGCTGATCACGAATGGAACCGTTGACCTGAGCGCGAGCCGCGAACTGCTCAACGCGTTCAACGGTGCCGGCACAACGACCGTCGCAGGCAACGGTTTGCTGGATGTCAGCACGCTCAGAATTTCCCAATACGCTGGATCGGCCTCGCAGAACGCAGTCAATGTGAATACCGGCGGAGTGATCCGACTCAACACCTTCACCATTGATACGGGTGCGAATCCGAAGGGGATGGTCAACTTCAACGGCGGCACGCTGGTTGCGAAAACAGGAGCCGTCGACTTTCTGGGAACCGGCGCAGCACAGTGGCTGAGCGGCATTTCGGCCATAATTTTGGAGGGCGGGGCCGTGATCGATACGGGGGCCAACGGCATCTCGATCAAGCAGCCTCTAATCAGCGGTGCGGTGTCCGACGGCGGACTGACCAAGAGAGGATCGGGCACGCTGTCGCTGCTCGCGACGAATAGCTTTAACGGCTCGACGAGGCTCTATGCGGGAACACTAAACATCAGTCGCGACCAAGCCCTCGGCGCTGTTCCGGCAACGCCAGTGACGAATCTTTTATTTATGGCAAACAGCACCTTGCAGAGCGGCGGCAATCACACGGTGGATCGAAACCGGACACTCTGGATTACAAACGCGGTAACGGCGACCTTCGATACGCTGTCGTACACCCAGACGGTGTTCGGCACAGTCCTGTGTGCTGAAACCAATTCCACCTTCTTGAAAGGCGGCAGCGGCATGTTGGTGCTCGATCCGGGCGCAGCCTCGGTGAACCGCTTTGGCACGCTCCATACCACCGCAGGCACCCTTGTCCTGGCCAGCGGCACGAATCTGGTGACCAGCCCGAATACAGGACAGAACGCGCCGGGCCTCAGGATCTCCGGCGGCACGCTGCTGGTGGCGGGCGGCTTGCTTAAAACGACGGCGGGGCTGTTCCTAAATGTGGATGGCGGGCACCTCCTCGTCACGAACGGCCTGGTGGATGCCACGAGCTGTTATGAAATCCTGAACGGCATTGGCGGAAACGGCTACGGCTACACGACCGTGAGCGGCAGCGGCGTGATTCTGGCCAATGCGATACGTATCTCGCAGAACACAGGCAACCCCTCCAATAACGTCGTCAGCGTCAATACCGGCGGCGTGATGCGCGTGAACAATTTCAATATCGACATCAATTTCAATGGCGCACAAAAGGGCCTGCTCTTCCTGAACGGCGGCACGGTTGAAGCCAGAACGGATAACGCGAACTTCTTGGGAACGACAGAAGCCCTGGTGGGCAACACCAACGACAAGTGGCTGACCAACATTTTCGTACACGTGCGCGAGGGCGGGGCGCTCTTTGACACGGCAGGAAAGAACATCTCGATCAAGCAGCCCCTCTATACCGGCGCCCCTGCAGACGGCGGGCTGCGCAAGCGCGGCGCGGGCACGCTGACCTTGCTGAACACCAACACGTACAACGGCGTGACCGTGGTCGAGGGCGGCACGCTCAAGTTCGGGCGGAACGACCTGCTGCCGGTGGGCAACACGGCCATGGCCTCCTCCAACGCGGTCCTGGACGTGAACGGCAAGACCCAGACGCTCGCGGGTCTCGGCGGTGGCGGCACGGTGAGCAACCCCGCCGCTCTAACGGTGACGGGCACGCTCGCGCCCGGCGACGCCAACGCGTTCGGCACGCTGACGCTGGCGGGAGCGCCCGCCTCGCTGGCTAGTCAACTACGACGCCGTCGGAAAAACGGCTTATCTCGTGTACGACTTCGGCACGCTGATACTCATAAAATAGAAACCCAGAGAAGGTGACCGTTCATGCCAGTTTACGACTATATCACCAAAGATCCCGAGCATGCCTGCCCCCACTGCGCCGAGGGTTTTGAGACCGTGCAGTCCATGCATGACGCGCGGCTCGACGTCTGCCCGCAGTGCGGCTCGCCGGTTCAGAAATGCATCACAGCTCCGGCCATCGGCCGCTCCAAGTCCAAACTTGATGACCGCGCCAAGGCCGCCGGCTTCAAGAAGCTGAAGCGGATCGGCAAGGGCGAGTACGAGAAGATGTACTGATGACTGTTTCCACTCTCGAAACGCGCAGCCGCGTGCTCCGCGCGGTGCGCGACTTTTTCTACGCGGAGGACTTCCTTGAGGTCGAGACGCCCGTGCGCATTCCCGCGCCCGCGCTGGAGACGCATATCGACGCGCCGCCCTCGGGCCGCGCCTGGCTGCGCGCCTCGCCCGAGCTGCACATGAAGCGCCTGCTCGCGGCGGGCTGCGAGCGGATCTTCCAGCTCGGCCCCTGCTTCCGCGCGGGCGAGTGCGGCAGCCGCCACAACCCTGAGTTCACGCTGCTTGAATGGTACCGCACAGGAGCGGACTACACCGACATCCTGCGCGACACCGAGGCGCTCTTCGCCCGCGTCTTCCAAACCGTCCACGGCGCGGATGCCTTCACCTACCGCGGCCAGCGCATCGACCTCTCCCGCCCCTGGCACTGCCTGACCGTGCGCGAGGCTTTTCGCACCTGGGCTGGCTGGGATCCCGTGGCAGACTGGGACCCCGACCGCTTCGACGTCGACCTCGTATCGAAGGTCGAGCCGGCGCTGCCGAAGGACAAGCCCTGCGTGCTCACCGACTACCCCGCGCCCGCCGCGTCGCTTGCGCGGCTCAAGCCGCACGACCCCTCCGTGGCCG
Source organism: uncultured Lentisphaeraceae bacterium (assembly GCA_964390795.1). Lineage (GTDB taxonomy): Bacteria > Verrucomicrobiota > Kiritimatiellia > RFP12 > UBA1067 > CAYMLQ01. The sequence continues at coordinate 7,620 of CAYMLQ010000074.1, read as the reverse complement.
AGCGCTGGGAGGTGTACGTCGGCGGGCTGGAGCTGGCCAACGCCTACAGCGAACTCTGCGACGCGGCCAGCCAGCGCGCCCGCTTTCTGGAGGCGGCAGAGGCCCGCCGAGAACTCGGTAAAGAGGTCTATCCGCTTGATGAGCCTTTCCTCGCCGCGCTCGAACAAGGCATGCCCCCGTGCGGAGGCATCGCCCTCGGCATCGACCGGCTGGTGATGCTTGCCTGCGACGCGGCGGACATCGCCGACGCGCGGCCCTTCTGCCAGCGCCCCGGCGAACTGATCTGACGGGCAACACCGAACGGCGAAGCGTCAGGCGAGCGGTTAAATCTGGAGTGCGGTGACAAGCGGTATCCCGCGCGTTGCCGCTTTCCTTTCACTTGAGCGTTGAACGTTGAACGTTGAGCGTTCTTTACGCCCCCTCTGCCCTTCTGTCGCCGGTTGCCAATTTGGGTGTTTATCCCCGGCGGAAAAGCGTGTATAGTAACGCGCATTCGATGGTTGAGGCCGGAGCGAATCCGGGTTTCCTACCACACATTACTCAGGGAGTACCATATGGCAGACGCTTCGGTAAAATCGTCCACCCGCGTGGTGGCGGGGCATTTCGTTTTTCCGTTCGTTCTCGTGACCACCTGCTTCGCCCTCTGGGGCTTCGCGAACGACATCACCAACCCGATGGTCGCCGCGTTCAAGAACATCCTGCTGATCAGCAACTTTGAGAGTTCGCTGGTGCAGTTCGCCTTCTACGGCGGCTACTGCGTGATGGCCATCCCCGCCGCGATCTTCATCAAGCGCTTCACCTATCAGGCCGGCCTGATCCTCGGCCTGGCCCTGTACGCCGTCGGCTGCCTGCTGTTCATCCCCTCCGGCTGGATGATGGCGTTCTGGGCCTTCCTGCTCGCCTACTTCATCATGACCTGCGGGCTTTCGTTCTTGGAGACCAGCGCCAACCCATACATTCTGTCGCTGGGGTCGGAGGAAACGTCCACCCGCCGGCTCAACTTCGCACAGGCCTTCAACCCCATGGGCTCGCTCACCGGCATGCTCGTGGCCAAGAACTTCATTCTCCAGAAGATCGACCCCATGACCGAGGAGGCGCGCCGGGCTCTGCTGGCCGCCGACCCCGCCAAGTTTCAGGCGATCGCCAACCACGACCTCGACGTCATCATCCTCCCCTACGCGCTGCTCGGCCTGGTCGTGCTGGTCATGATGGTCATCTTCATCGTCGCCAAGATCCCGCGCTGTAAGGGCGAGGAGCACGCCTCGCTCGACCTCGCTCCCACGTTCGGCCGCCTTGTGAAGAACCGCCGCTACGTCGCAAGCGTGGTCGCACAGACCTTCTATGTCGGAGTGCAGATCATGTGCTGGACGTTCATCATCCAGTACGCGGAAATGACGCTGGGCATGAGCAAGGCGGACGGCCAGTTCTACAACATGATCGCCATGACCTTTTTCGTCACGAGCCGCTTCATCTGTACCTTCCTGCTGAAGTTCTTCAACCCCGGCGGTCTCCTGCTGGCGCTCGCGAGCATCGGCTTCGCGCTGCTCGTCTACACGGTCTTCGGCGGCGGCAACCCAGAGGCCGGCGCGGCGCTGCAGACGATGCTGCAGCAGGCGAGCGGCTCGCTCGGCGCGACCATCGCCGTCTACCTCAAGGCGCCGTTCGTGATCCCCGGCATGTCCGGCTTGGTGGCCATGGTGCTCTCTTCGGGCTGCATGTCGCTGATGTTCCCGACGATCTACGGCATCGCCCTGCGCGGCATCGGCGACGACGCGAAGCTCGGCGCGGCCGGGCTCATCATGGCGATCGGCGGCGGCTGCCTGATGCCGCCGATGCAGGGATGGATCATGGATCAGAGCGCCTTCAACCTGGGCTTCATGAGCCTCGAGAGCGTACGGGCCTCGTTCGTCCTGCCCGTGATCTGCTTCGCCGTGATCATGCACTACGGCTGGAAGACCTACCGAACCTATCTGCCCAGCCCGCACGGCTGAGCCGCCTCCCCTTTTCCTGTAACCTTTAACGTGTAACTTTCTATGCCTCCTAAAGCAGCCCCACGCCGCACGAAAAAAAGTCCGGCCAAAACCTTTGTCCTCGACACCAATGTCCTGCTGCACTCGCCGGTGGCCTTGGACGTTTTCGACGACAACCACGTCGTGCTCCCGATGGTGGTGCTCGAAGAGCTGGACAAGTTCAAGACGCAGAGTTCCGAACTGGGCCGCAACGCCCGCGAGTCGATCCGCAAGCTCGACTCGCTACGCCAAAACGGCAAGCTCTCCAAGGGCGTGCCGCTCGCCAAAGGCGGCACCCTGCGCGTGCTCGTCACCCCTGCGGTCGAGAAGGCCGGGCTGGAGGAGGACACGCCTGACAACGCGCTGATCCGGCTGGCCTACGACCTCGTGCGGCGGGGCGAACGCGTGATCATCGTGTCGAAAGACATCAACGTGCGCGTCAAGGCCAACGCGCTCGATCTCGAGACCGAGGACTTCGAGCACGAGAAGGTCAACTTCGACGAGCTGTACAGCGGCTACGCCGAGGCGGTCGTGCCCCAGGCGATCATCGCCAAGCTTTACGACGGCCAGGTGCTGACCTCGGTTCCCGGCAAGACCTACCCGAACATGTTCCTGCAGCTCAGCGCGGCGGAAAACCCGGAAATGCAGGCCATCGCCCGCGTCTTCCCGGACAAGTCCCTCGCCGAGATCAACCTGTCCATCGCGTCTGTCTACGGCATCCAGTCGCGCAACGTCGAGCAGCGCATGGCGCTGGAGCTGCTGATGGACCCCACGGTCAGCATCGTCACGCTGGTCGGCCAGGCGGGCACCGGCAAGACCCTGCTCGCCATTGCGGCGGGGCTGCACCTCGTGCAGCACGAACACCTGTACGACCGAATCCTAGTCTCGCGTCCGATCGTGCCTCTGGGCAAGGACATCGGCTACCTGCCCGGCGACAAGCAGGAGAAGCTGTCGCACTGGATGGAGCCGATCTTTGACAACCTCGAGTACATCCTGCGCAAGCACCAGCCCGACCAGCCGCCGTCCGGCGCGAAGAAGCAGGCCAAGCAGCTGACCCCGCAGGACCGCATCACGCAGCTCCTCGACAGCGACACGCTGGAGCTGGAGGCGCTCACCTACATCCGAGGGCGCTCCATCTCCCGGCAGTTCATCATCATCGACGAGGCCCAGAACCTCACGCCCCACGAGGTCAAGACCGTGGTCAGCCGGGCAGGCGAGGGCTCGAAGGTCATCCTCACCGGCGACCCCTGCCAGATCGACAACCCCTATCTGGACGCCTCCAGCAACGGGCTGACCTACGCCGCAGAGCGCATGAAGGAGCTGCCGCTGCACGGCCACGTCACGCTGCGGCGCAGCGAGCGCAGCCTGCTGGCCGCCGCCGCCGCGCAGTACCTTTAAGGAGTCGCAGCATGTTCGCTTGGCCCGGAAAATCCCTCTCGCAGAAAGCCTCCGTCTTCGTCGCCACCGGCTTCGGACTGGGGCTTGTCGCTCCGGTCGCCCCCGGCACGGTGGGCTCGCTGCCCGGCGTGCTGCTCGCGCTGTGGACGACGCAGCAGCACCTGCCCCTGCAGCTCCTTGTCGGCCTCTTCATGACGCTGCTCGCGATCCCGATCTGCGACGTGGCCGAGCGCGTGCTCGGCAAGAAGGACGACGGGCGCATCTGCGCCGACGAGTGGATGCTCTTTCCCCTCTGCGTCCTCGGCCTGCCGCTTCTGCAGCACCTCTGGCTGATCCCCGTCTGCTTCGTGGTGGCGCGCGTGTGCGACATCATCAAGCCGCCGCCCGCGCGGCAGTTGCAGGAGCTTCACGGCGGCATCGGCATCGTCATCGACGATTTCTTCGCCTCGCTCTACGCCCTTGCCGTCAACCACGCGATTTTCTGGGCGGTCACCCGCTTGGCCGCCTCCTGATGGGTGCGATTCAACTTTGTTGAATCCGCACGCGAGTTAGAAGTTAGGCGTTTCAACACCTTGAACACCCACAAAAAGAACCGGAAGTCCTAGCGCCGCAAGCCCGGCCCGACGCACCATGAGCCTCAACACCACACCTCAGGGCGAACGCGTACACATCGCACTGTTCGGCCGCCGCAACGTCGGCAAATCCAGCCTTATCAACGCCCTCACTGGCCAGGAGGTCTCGATCGTCTCGGACGTCAAGGGGACCACCACCGACCCGGTCTACAAGGCCATGGAGCTGCTGCCGCTCGGCCCGATCATGATTATCGACACGCCCGGCCTCGACGACGAGGGCGCTCTGGGCGAACTGCGCGTCCAGCGCACGCGCGACGTGCTGAACAAGACCGATGTCGCCCTGCTCGTCACCGAGGCCGAGTTCGGACTCGGCACCTGCGAGCTGGAGATCCTCGCGCTCGTCCGCGCCAAGAACATCCCCCTGCTCGTGGTCTTCAACAAGTCCGACCTGACGCCGCCCGCCGAGGCTGCTCTGAAAGAGGCCGCCGAGCGCGCCCAGGCTCTAGTGTACTGCGTCTCGACGGTCACGCGAGACGGCGTGGAGGAACTCAAGCTCGCGCTCGCCAAGGTCGTGCCGGATGAGGCCGACAAGTTCCAGCTCGTGGGCGACCTGCTGAGCCCGTCGGACGTGGTCGTCCTCGTGACGCCCATCGACAAGGCCGCGCCCAAGGGCCGTCTGATCCTGCCGCAGCAGCAGGTCATCCGCGACATCCTCGAAGCCGACGCCATCGCGGTCGTGACCAAGGAGTTCGAGCTGCGCGAGACCCTCGCCGTGCTCGGCAGGAAGCCGCGCCTCGTGATCACCGACTCGCAGGTCTTCGCCAAGGTCTCGGCCGACACGCCGCGCGACGTGCCGCTCACCTCCTTCTCCATCCTCTTCGCACGCTACAAAGGCGACCTTGAGACGCTCGTGCGCGGCGCGCAGGCGGTGGAGCTGCTCAGCGACGGCGACCGCGTGCTCGTCGCCGAGGGCTGCACGCACCACCGCCAGTCGGACGACATCGGCACGGTCAAGCTCCCGCGCTGGCTGCGGCAGCACACCGGCAAGCAGCTCGTGTTCGAGCACGCGAGCGGCATGAAGTATCCGAAAGACCTGTCGCGCTACGCGCTCATCCTCCACTGCGGCGCCTGCATGCTCAACCGCCGCGAGATGCACTACCGCATCGCGCAGGCCAAGGCCGCGGGCGTCCCCGTCGCCAACTACGGCGTGCTCATCGCCTACCTGCAGGGCATCCTCGAGCGCTGCCTCGCCCCCTTCCCACTCGCCGCGCTGACGGCGTCCACCGCGCCTGAGCCCGCGCGAAGCGCACCCCAGAGCATCCAACCCACAGCGTGGGGAAAGATGGAACGCCCAGCGCCCAACGCCGAACACCCAAAGCCGAATTAAACTTCGACGTTCAGCGTTCGACGTTCAGAGTACCGTGTTCTTTTACGCATTTTCTTCGCCCGCATTTTCTTCATTGCGATACCGCATACCTTACTGTAAATTAGTACCACGTTTGTGCCGAGAGGAACACGCCCGTGTCAGGCACCCCAACTTCGGAGGATTTTGTTACATGAGCGATCTTTGCCCCTGTGGAAGCGGACTGGCCTTTGAGTCTTGTTGCGAACCGTATCTGCTTGAGCGCACGAAGCCCAAGACAGCCACTGCCCTGATGCGGTCGCGGTACTGCGCTTACGCCATGGGATCCGTCGACTACCTGTATAAGACGTCGGGCCCCAAAGTGCGCAAGGAGTTCGACGCCGAAAGCAGCCGCAAGTGGGCCGAGTCGGCCAAATGGAGCGGCATCGAGATCCTTTCCGTGGAAGGCGGCAGCGACAAGGACGAGACCGCCGTGGTCGACTTCATCGCCCACTATTCCGTCAACGAGAACAGCTTCAACCACCACGAGCGCGCGGACTTCGCCAAGCTTGACGGCGAGTGGCGCTTCATCGACGGCAAGATCTTCGGGCCTGACCCCGTGCGCCGCGAGCAGCCGAAGGTCGGGCGCAACGACCCGTGCCCGTGCGGCAGCGGCAAAAAACACAAAAAGTGCTGCTCCCAAGCCGCGTCATGACCATCGACGCCTTCATCTTCGATCTCGACGGCACGCTGGTCGACACCGAGCTGCTCTGGGCAGAAGCCATGAGCGCGTATCTGGCCGAGCGCCGCTGCGAGTGTCCCAAGGACGCCGTGCTGCACATGGTTTTCGGTCGTTCGTGGACGGATATCTACCGCGACATCACCGCGCGCTTCCCCGCGTTCTCAACGACCTCGTCGCACGCCATGGCGGAAGATCTGCGCACCTACTACCTACGGCTTCGCGAGCAGGGTGACGGCGTCATCATCCACTCCTCCGCGCGTCTGCTCGCCACGCTGTCGCAGCACACCCCCGTCATCATCGTCTCGGGCTCGCCGCGGGCCGACGTCGAGGAGGCGGTGCGCCTGCTCGGTGCCACGTCCGCCGTCCGCTTCGTGCTCGGCGCCGAGGACTACGCCCCCGGCAAGCCCTCGCCTGCCGGATTTCTGCTCGGCGCCCAGCGGCTGGGTGTCGAGCCCGCGCGCTGCCTCGTCTTCGAGGATTCGCGGGCGGGCGTCACCGCGGCCAAGGCCGCCGGCATGTGGTGCGTCGCCTTGGCCCGCCCCTATGCCCACCCGCAAGACGTGTCGGCCGCCGACTGGGTTCTCTCGGACCTGACCGATTTCTCCGTCGAGGCGTTCAGCCGCCAGGTACACGGCTAGCAGACAAAAATGAGCGACAAAAACGTCGCCATCGATTGACATGCAACATTTCCGTCTTTTTCTTGACGCTTAGACTCGACTGACTGCCGCCAAAATGGCATTCTTCCTTTCTGATTGCGTGCATAGTCCGCTGACGAGAAGGCTCGTTTCCGCGGGACTCATGTCCGTCTTCCGAAAGGTCAGGTTTCTTTATGCGGCGTACAGACATACAAAAAGTCCTTATTATCGGTTCCGGACCGATCATCATCGGGCAGGCGTGTGAATTCGACTACTCGGGAACCCAGGCGTGTAAGGCCCTGCGCGAGTGCGGCTACAAAATTGTCTTGGTCAACTCTAACCCGGCAACCATCATGACCGATCCCGTGATGGCGGACGCGACCTACATCGAGCCGCTCAACGTCGAGCGGCTGGAGCAGATCATCGCCAAAGAGCGGCCCGACGCGCTGCTGCCCAACCTCGGCGGGCAGTCCGGACTCAACCTCTCGATGGAACTAGCCAAGAAGGGCATCTTAGAGAAGTATGGCGTGAAAGTGATCGGCGTCAACCTCGACGCGATCGAACGCGGCGAGGATCGGCAGATCTTCAAGGACACGATGACCCAGCTCGGCATCGAGATGCCCGCGAGCGAGATCACCTACACGGTCGAGCACGCCGAGCAGATCGCTGCCACGCTCGGCTACCCGGTGGTCGTGCGCCCGGCCTATACCATGGGCGGCACCGGCGGCGGCCTCGTTTACAATGCCGAGGAACTGCGCACCATCGTCGCCCGCGGCCTCGAAGCCTCGCTCACACACCAGTGCCTCATCGAGGAGTCGGTGCTGGGATGGGAGGAACTGGAGGTCGAGGTGGTTCGCGACGCCAAGAATCAGATGATCGCCGTCTGCTTTATCGAGAATATCGACCCCATGGGCGTCCACAC
>CAYMLQ010000073.1:0-18631 GCA_964390795.1 uncultured Lentisphaeraceae bacterium | reverse complement strand
GTAAGCCCAGCGGACTTTCTTGCCGTCTTTTTGCATCGGTAAATTTCTTGCCGACTTTGTTTCTTCTGAAGAAAGAAAGGCACACCATGACCCGAAATTCGCTTAGGCGGCTCGCGAGGACGCTCGCCCTCCAAGGACTTCTCATCCCGTTCTCGGTGTCGAGCGCGGCACATGCGGACACGCCCGTTCCCGCTCGCAAGCCCAACATCCTCTTCATCCTGACCGAGGATCAGGGGGCGCATCTGGGCTGCCTTGGTACGCCGGGGCTCCAGACGCCGCGTATGGACGAACTCGCCGCGCGCGGCCTGCTCTTCCGTAACGCCTTCGTGGCCTACCCGGTCTGCTCCTCCTCCAAGGCTTGCCTCTATACCGGCCGGCACAACCACGACACGGGCCTGCTCAACAACACGCCGAACTATCACAAGCCCGTGGACAAGCTGACGCCGCAGGAGCGCAGCCAGCCGCTCTACGTGCGCAACCGCATCCGCGCCGAGATCCCCACGCTCACGGAGACGCTGCGTGTGGCAGGCTACTATCAGGGCGTCACGCACAAGCTGCACGTCGCGCCGGTCGAGAAGTTCCCGTACGACGAGTTCCTGCCCAATCCGACCGGCGAGGTCATGAAAGGCTTTTTGCGCCGCGCGGCCAAAGCCGACAAGCCGTGGTTCCTCATTTATAACATTCACCAGACGCATCGCCCCTACCCCAACAGCGACAAGGAGAAGATCCGCGTCGACCCGGCCGCGGTCAAGCTGCCGGCCTATCTGCCCGACACGCCGGTTGTGCGCAAGGACTGGGCCGAGTACCTCGCCGGCATCGAGGTCGCCGATGCGCTCGTTGGGCAGGCGCTCGACGCCCTGCGCGACTCGGGCGAGGCCGAGCGCACGCTCGTGTTTTTCATGGGCGACCACGGGCCGACCTTCCAGCACGGCAAGATGACGCCCTACGACCTCGGCCTGCGTGTGCCGTTCATCTGGGCGGGCCCCGGCATCCGCACGGGCAAGACCGATGCGCTCGCGAGCGAATTGGACTTCATGCCGACGCTGCTCGACCTCGCCGGGATCGAGTCGCCCAAGGGTTTCCACGGCATCTCGCTGCGTCCTGTTCTAGCGGGACAGCCGGATGCGAGACCGCGAGACTATGTGTTCGCTGAAATCTCCAATAAAGGCAACCTGCCGAACGACGGCATGCAGGAGCGGGCGGTGTGCGACGGACGCTGGAAGCTGATCTACCGCGAGAAGACCGACCCGCCTTGGCGGCAGGTGCAGGCCGACAGCAAGGAGTGGCCCAAGTGGGGCAACCGGACCTATGCCGAGACCGTACGCGTGAAGGAACGGTTCCCCGAGGCCTACCGCGTGCTGCAGGGGCTGGATCCGCAAGGCCTCGCCGGCAAGGTGCCTGCTCTGGAATTCTACCATCTACAGGCCGACCCGGATGAGCTGCGCGACCTTTCAGCCGATCCCGCCTGCGCAGCGGAGCGCAGTCGGTTGTTGAACGCATTGCGGCAGTGGGTCAAGGATACCAACGACCCTGCGGTGAAACCCTGAGGGAATGCAGGTGTGAAGATGAAGAAAACACAGTTGATACTCCTGGTGCTTGCCCTGCTCGCGTCAAGCCTGCCGGCTGCGTCCGCCAAGCCCAACGTCCTCCTCATTCTCGCCGACGACCTCGGCTACGGTGACGTGCGGTGCTACAACCCGCAGCGCGGCAAGATTCACACGCCGAACATCGACCTCCTCGCCGCACAGGGCATGCGCTTCACCGATGCCCACTCGTCCTCGGGCGTGTGCTCGCCCTCGCGCTACGCGCTGCTCACGGGCCGCTACCACTGGCGTTCTCGCCTCCAGGCCGGCATCGTGGGCCTTTGGGAGCAGCCGCTCATCGCCTCGAACCGCCTGACGATCGCGGGCCTCGCCAAACAGCAAGGCTACCGCACAGCCGCCATCGGCAAATGGCACCTCGGCTGGGAGTGGCCGATTCCCGATGGACAGCGGAACCTCTTCACGGGCTTTGGCGGCAAGGCGGGCGGGGGTGGCGCCAACCTCGCAACGAACGTGACCGAAGCTCACCGCGTTGCCTGGCGCGAGACCTTCTCGAAACCGATCCCCGGAGGCCCCGTTACGCGCGGTTTCGACACCTACTTCGGCACGGACGTGCCCAACTGGCCGCCCTACTGCTTCATTGAGAACGACCGAACGGTCGGCATCCCTAGCGAGCTGCTTCCGCCGGACAAGCTCAAGAACCATCAGGCCAGCCTTCAAGGGCCGGCGCTGTCGGGCTGGACTCTGGAGCCGATCCTGCCCACCCTCGGCGACCGTGCCTGCGCCTTCATCGCCGAAGCAGCCAAGCTCCCAGAGCCGTTCCTGCTCTACCTGCCGCTGACCGCCCCGCACACGCCGCTTGCGGTCACAGAAGAAGGGCGCGGAAAAAGCGGGCTCGACAGCCCGGTTGCGGACTTCATCATGGAGACGGACGCCGTGGTGGGCCGCGTGCTCGCGGCGCTCGACGCGAGCGGGGCGGCCGCCAACACGCTCGTGCTCTTCACCAGCGACAACGGCTTTGCCTCATACGTGGGCGCGCCTCACCTCGAGGCGCAAGGGCACTTCCCCAGCGGCCCCTTGCGCGGGTACAAGAGCGATGTCTGGGAGGGAGGACACCGCGAGCCCTTCATTGTGCGCTGGCCCGGCTTCGTCAAGCCCGGTACGGTGTGTGGCCAGCTCGCGCACCAGGCGGACGTCATGGCCACGCTGGCCGACATCTTGGGTGTGCGGTTACCGGCCCATGCGGGCGAGGACAGCTTCAGCCTGCTGCCGCTGCTGCGCGGCGAGGATCGGCCCGTGCGTGAACACGCGGTCAGTTGTTCAGCGCAGGGCGTGCAGGGCGTGCGCAAGGGCTCGTGGAAGCTGGTCTGCGCCGCGCCGCCGCAGCTCTACAATTTAACGGAGGATCTCGGCGAGACCCAAGACCTCGCCGCCGCCCAGCCGGAGCGCGTGAAGGAGCTGCTGGCGCTGCGCGAGAAACTCATCACAGAAGGACGCAGCACGCCGGGCGAGACACAGAGGAACGACGTCGAGGTGCGCCGGCTGCCGGCTAACACCAAACCCCGGCAAGGGAAGAAATAAGGATTACGCCTTCTGGTGGATTACAGAGGTCTGTTTCATGTCCGACTTTCGAATGCGGTTCCTAATCAACACCTGCGCGGCGTTCGTCTTGCTGGCGGTCGCGCCGGGCTGTTGCTACCACGCGGTGAAGCCCCTGCCCAAAGGGCTGTCGGTCAGCAGCGCGCTCCTGCCCGCCTCGGGCGTCCGGTTCTTGTACGACCAGACCTTCCTCGACGAAGCGGGCGTGCGCCACAGCGACCAGCGCATCTTCGACGAGATCCTCGCGCTGATCGCCAAAGCCGAACAGCTTGTTGTGATCGACATGTTCCTCTTTAATGAGTTTCTCGGTGCGGGTCAGGCACCCCACCGGCGTCTGTGCGCGGAGCTGACCGACGCCTTGATCGCCCGCAAACGCGCGGTGCCCGACCTGCGGATCGTGCTGATCACCGACCCGGTGAACACGGTCTACGGTGGGCTGGAGGCCGACCCTCTGCGGCGTCTGGAAGCGGCTGGCGCCGAAGTGGTCATCACCCGCCTGGATCGGCTGCGCGACAGCAATACCGCTTGGTCGAGCGTCTGGCGGCTGTTCTTTAAACCGTGGGGCAACAGCAGCGAAAGCGGCTGGGTGGCCAGCCCGTTCGGCCCGGGCGAGGTCACGCTGCGCAGCTGGCTGGCGCTTTTCAACTTCAAGGCCAACCACCGCAAAATCGTGGTCGCCCACGCGGGCGGCGAACAGGTCGCCATCGTCACCTCGGCCAACCCGCACGACGGCAGCAGCGCCCACTCGAACGTCGGCGTCATCTTCAGCGGCCCGGCCGCACGGGCGGCGCTGGAGGCCGAACAGGCGGTCTTGCGCTTCAGCGACGGCCCCGAGCTTGCGCTGGACGCTGTTCCGGCGGCATCGACCCACGCGTCGCCCGACGCCGTGCGGGTGCAGGTCTTGACAGAGGAGGCGATCGCCGACGCGGCCGAAGATCTGCTTGCTGGGGCTGGCGCGGGCGACACCGTGGATGTGGTGATGTTCTATCTCGCCGACCGCCCCATCGTCCGGGCGCTGAAGGCTGCGGCGGGCCGCGGCGTCGCGCTGCGTGTCACGCTCGACCCCAACAAGGACGCCTTCGGACGCGAGAAGAGCGGCATGCCGAACCGTCAGGTGGCGCGCGAGCTGGTCGCGGCGGGCGTGCCCGTGCGCTGGGCCGTCACCCGTGGCGAGCAGATGCACAGCAAGCTGTTGCTCGTCAAGCGGGCCGACGGCACCGCCGACTTGCTGCTCGGCTCCGCCAACTTCACGCGCCGGAACGTGAGAGACTTCAATCTGGAGACGGACGTGCGCGTCGCAGGTCGCGCGACCGCGCCTGCGCTGGCCGACGCGGCCGCCTACGCCGAGCGGCTGTGGACGAACGCAGGCGGGCGTGTCAGTACGACCGGTTACGAAACGTTCCGCGACGACTCCGGCTGGCGCGTATTCCGCTACCGTTTTCAGGAGGCCACCGGCCTCTGCACGTGGTAAAAAATAGGGGGATTGTTCATGCGTTCACTGGTTCACTGGTTCTTTTGGGGACTTTTGGCCATGGGGCAGGCCGCGCTCGCGTCACAGGCGGAAAAGAAAGTCTTCGCGCACTACATGGTCTGCATACCAACTTACGGCGGAGACTCGAAGGTTGCGGACTATCAGCGCGAGATCCGCGCCGCACAGGCCGCCGGTATCGACGGTTTCGCTCTCAACTGTGGCGGCTGGACGCTGCGTGAGCCGCACTACAAAAAGCGCGCGCAGCTCATCTACCAGGCCGCGAAAGAGCTGGGCACGGGGTTCACGCTATTCATCTCGGCGGACTACGCGAGCGGACTCACCTCCGACGAGACGCGGGACATGGTGGAAACGTTCCGAACCCATCCCAATCAGTTTCTGCACAAAGGCAAGCCGGTGCTCTCCACCTTTGGCGGCGGACGCGTGCAGACCGAGTTCGTGCGCAAGGAGTTTACCGGCGACCGTGCGATCTGTTATGTGCCGTTCTACTATCCGACGCCGGCGGCCGAAATGCCGAAGCAGGTGCAGGTTGACCAGGTGTTCCGCGACTTCGGCGATAGCCTGGACGGGTTCTTTCACTTCGGTGCGGCGGGCACGCCCGAGCAGATCACCGCAAGCAATCAGCTGCTCGCGCAGAAATGGCTGGGGGCGGGCAAGCTCTTCATGGCGAGTGTCACGCCGTACTACCGCGGGCTGGGCGGCAACTACCGGGTCTACGAAGCGCGCGGCTTTGAAGGCCTTGCCCAACAGTGGGAGGGCGCGATCCGCGACAACGCCACCTGGGTCGAGATCGTGACGTGGAACGACTGGGGAGAGGCCTCCTATGTCGCTCCGTTCGGCGCTCCGTTCCAAACGCGTCACTGGGGCAACCACTGGGGGCCGATGCTTTCGCATGCGGCCTTTCTTGACGCGAGCCGGTACTACATCGCGTGGTTCAAGACAGGTGTCCGGCCAGCGATCAAGGAGGATGCCGCGTATTACTTCTACCGGACTCATTTCCAAAGTGCGTCAGGAATCAAGAAGCCCGGAGATAAGGAACACACGCTCGCGCGGCCCGGCGGCGCAGACAAATTGGCGGACGACGTTTTCGTGACGCTGTTTCTCACCGCTCCCGCTCAATTCACGATTTTCAGCGGCAGCACAAATGCCACCTTCAACGTGGCCGCAGGCATTCAACACCTGGCCCTGCCGTTTGCACCTGGCCCGCAGCGTTTCGTACTGACGCGCGGCGGAGAAACCGTGATCGACAAGGTCGGCGAGCAGGAGATTTCCGCAACCGACGCCTGGGGGAATTTCAACCTCTTCGCGGGCGCTGCCAAGCCGCTGACCGTGCGGGTTCTGAACACGGCGGGCGGCCCGCAGATTCACGTCAACGGCAAGCCGGTGCCGCCGCGCTTTTTCTGGGGCTCGGAGAACAGCGGCCGCGTGGCCGTCGGCGAAACGTGGAGCGAGCGGTCATTCGAATTCACGCCAGACACGGATGTTTCGGGAAACGGCACGCTTCACTTCCGTTTTGTGGATGAGCCCGCCTCGCTCTGGATCAGCGATCTCCGCTTGGTCGACGTCGCAACGGGCGCGGACGTGCTGCCCGCGGGCAGCTTCACTGATCAAGACGCGTTCAAGCAGAGCTGGGCCGCGTGGCCGCCCGGAGACGCGAACACGGTCGCAGATCTGACGTTCGCCGAGGGCGGTCTACGGGTGACGCTCCACGCGCCGAAGGGAGGCGGCAAGTGGCCGGACTTCCACTTGCATAGCAGGTGCCCGCTGAGCTTCGCAAAAGGCCACACCTATCGCTGCACCTTTCGGACGAAGGGCACACCCGACCAGCACCTCAACCCGTGCGTGTACCGCGTGGACAGCGGCGCCCACACGCGCATCGGCGGGCCGCAGGGTTCCTTCTACAGCCAGGTCGCGCTGGCCCGCGACGCGGGCGTACACCTGGTCTCTTTCGCCGCGCCAACCTGCTGGGCGCGGCCCGAGCAGGCGCAGGACTGGTCGCCGGTGGACGCGCTCTGCCGCCGCATCATCGCCGTGAACCCCGACGTTCTGCTGGTGCCGCGCTTCGACGCCAACGCGCCGGGCTGGTGGCGGGAGCGCCATCCCGACGCGCGCATGGTTTACGACGGCAAGACCCCATATCCTATGGCCTGCATCTCCGACCGCGCCTACCGCGCCGATATGAGCGCGCATCTGGAAAAGCTGGCCCGCCACCTGTGCCAGGCCTTCCCTGAAAACTTCGCGGGCCTGCACCCGTGCGGGCAGAACACGGGCGAGTGGTTCTACTACGATTCGTGGAAGCATCCGCTCAGCGGCTACGATCCCGCCACGCGCGCGGCGTTTCGCGAGTGGCTCGCGGCGCGCGGCGGCCCTGCGGCAGCGACGGCGGAGCCGCCGGCCGCCGAGGCGCGCCGCACCCACCCCAACGGCTTTCTGCGCGATCCCAGCTGCGAGGTCCGCCTCATCGAATTCGCCCGTTTCCAGCAGCAGGAGATGGCCGACTTCGTGGCCGCGCTCGCCGCAGCCTGCCGCCGCGGCACGGCCGGCAAGAAGCTGGTGGTCTTCTTCTACGGCTACGGGTTCGAATTTCCGCCGCTGGGCAACGGCGCACCGACAAGCGGCCACTATGCGCTCGGCTCGCTGCTCAAGAGCAAGGACATCGACATTCTCTGCTCGCCGATCTCCTACACGGATCGCGAGTGGCTGGGCACCGCGCCCGCGATGAGCGCGACCGAGAGCGTCCAGGCGGCCGGCATCCTCTGGCTCAACGAGGACGACTCGCGCACCTTCCTCGATCCGCGCAAGCAGGAGCACGTGCAGGAGGGCGGGCTGGTCAACCTCAAGCAGACGCAGCAGGTGATGCTGCGCAACACGGCCCAGGCCGCGCTGCGCGGGTTCGGAACGTGGTGGATGGATCTGCCGGGGCAGGGCTGGTTCAACGACGCGGCCATCTGGGAGCAGATCGTGCGACTGCGGTCGGTGGACGAGGCGATGGCGTCGCGCCAGACGCCCTTCACGCCTGAGATCGCCGCGATCATCGACGAGGACAGCATGTGCCACCTCACGGGCGGGTCGGCGCTGGCGGCGCGCCCGCTGGTCTACGAAGGCCGCGCGGCGCTCGGGCGCAGCGGCGCGCCGTACGGGCAGTACCTGATGGAGGATGCGTTGGCGGGCCGCGTACACGCTCGCTTGCAGGTCTTCCTCTCAGCGTGGCGAGTGACGCCGGAGCAGCTCGCCGCGCTGAAGGCGCAGCGCGAGGCAGGATTTTTCAAGACGGCGGCCGGCTGGTTCGGCTTGGGTCGCGGCTCGGACGTGACGCGCGTGTGGTGCTGGGCGCCGGGCGTGATCGAGGGGGGCGTTCCTCTGGTGACGGGCTTTC
This sequence comes from uncultured Lentisphaeraceae bacterium, assembly GCA_964390795.1. Classification (GTDB taxonomy): domain Bacteria; phylum Verrucomicrobiota; class Kiritimatiellia; order RFP12; family UBA1067; genus CAYMLQ01. The sequence continues at coordinate 10,626 of CAYMLQ010000073.1, read as the reverse complement.
GGTTCACCTGGAAGCCGCTGCTGCCCACGCCTGAGGCGACCCCCACTGCGGTCGGACGCGCGCGCGGGTTGAAGAAAACCTGGGGGCCGAAAGCCGAGGTCTCGCCGCTTCTTTCGGTGGACGCGAAGCCGGATGAGGTATGGGCCACGTATGCGGATGGCTCACCCGCTGTGGCCGTGCGGCGCACACCGACGGGGCACGACGTCTTCGTCGGCGTGCCGCAGCTCACCCCAGAGCTGGTACACGCGCTCGCCAAGCTGGCTGGCGTGCATTGCTTCACGAAGCCAGGCCCCGCGTTGTGGGCGGCGAACGGCTATCTCTCGATCCAAGCGCAAACAAACGGCGTCGTGCGCATCGACACGGGACGCAAGGGGCCTGTCACGGACGCGCTGGACGGCACGCGGCTCGGCAACGGGCCAACCGTGGAACTGAACATGGACGCGGGCGACGTGCGGGTGTTAAAATACGACGCAAAGTGAGGGCAATTGACAGGGCTTAACGCCTGTGCTACATTTTGAACATCGTTCAACAGGTGGTATTCCACGGTCGACTGAATCATGAAGTCGCAAACTGTGAGCGGCCTCGGGAGGGCATGCAATGATACGTCAGACGCTGGGTTCTAACGCCGGAATCAACCGGCGCGAGTTTTTGGGTGTTCTTGGGGCGGGTACGGCGGTCGCGACCGGTGTGATCCCGCTGGTATCGAGCGCCGAGCCGGTGGGCGAGGCTACGGCCTCGCGCGTGTGGATCGATCCGCGCATCCACGCCCTGCCCAAGCGGCCTTGGCGCAAGATCCATCAGGATTTTCACAACTCGACGCATGTGCCGAAGATCGGCGCGAAGTTCAACACCGAGGAGTGGGGCGACCGACTGCTCGCGGGCAACGTGGACTCGATCGTGGTTTTCGCGAAGGACATGCACGGGCTCTTCTACTATCCCAGCAAATATGGACCCGTGCATCCGGGCCTGTCGTTCGACCTGTTGGGCGAGCAGGTCAAAGCGTGCCGCGCCCGTAAAATCGCCGTCTACGCGTATTACTGCGTGACGTGGGATCACCACCTGGCCAATGCGCACAACGAGTGGCTGACCCTCAAGCGCGACGGCTCAAACTACTTGCCCAAGGCCGGGCAGACGCCGGGCTGGACCGCGCTCTGTCTGGCGCATCAGGAGTATCTCAAACTCATGGACGACCACACGCGGGAGTTCGTCTCCAAGTACGAACTCGACGGCGCGTGGTTCGACATGGCCGAGCCCATCTCGCACGAGTGCTTCTGTCCCGAATGCCGGCGGCAGATCGCGGCTGCCGGCAAAGATCCGAACGATGCCGAGGCGCAGCGTGCGCACAAGAACGGGCTGTTCCTCGACTGGCACCGGCGCATGCGCGATCTCGTCCGCGCCACGCGGCCCGGCTGTCAGGTCGACTTCAACGACATCGGGCTCGCGTGTGTCAGCCAGCGTGCGGAATTCCTCGACAACATCGACATCGAGGCGCTGCCCACGGGCGGTTGGGGCTACTTCTACGCGCCGGCGCAAATCCGCTACCAGCGCACGTTCGGTCTGCCGGTCTACGGCATGACCGGGCGCTTCGTTACCTCGTGGGCCGACTTCGGGGGGCTGAAGATGCCCGAGCAGCTCGACGTGGAACTCGCGAGCATCGTGGCGAACGCGGCGCGCTGCGACGTGGGCGACCAGATGCCGCCGGACGGTCGGCTTGATCCTGCCGTGTACCACGTCATCGGGAAATCGTTCGGCCGCATCAAGGCGCTGGAGCCGTATCTCGAAGGCGCCTCACCAGTGACCGAGGCGGCGCTGCTGATTCCGGCGGTGCCGTTCGACCGGCTGCGCGACGAGTTCATCTACGGAGCGACCAAGCTTATGCTCGAGTCGCGCCTGCAGTTCGATGTGGTTGAGCCGGGCCAGGAGTGGGAGCGCTACGGACTGGTTGTGCTGCCCGACGCGTTCCGTCCGGATGCGGCGACGGTTGAGCGCCTGCACGCTTACATCGCCAAGGGCGGGTCAGTCATCGTCATTCACGATGCGGGTCTCGTGGCAGGCGGCAGCGTGGGCTGGCTCGAGCGTTACGGGCTCCAGTATGCGGGCGCGTCACCTTTCAAGCCCGCTTATCTGGTGCCGCAGGCCAAATTCACCGGAGATATCCCAACGTACGAGTACGCGCTTTACGAAGGGGCCTCTCAGTGGAAGGTGACGGCTCCGGCGGTTTCATACGCGGCGCTCGGCGAACCGCTCTTCCAGCGCAGCGCGGAACATTTCACAAGCCATAAGCAGACGCCGTTCGATCACCTGACGGAATATTCCGTTGTCGCGCGCAGCGGGCGCGTCGGGCTGCTGGCGTTTCCGGCGGGCACGAGCTATTACCGCAACGGGTATTGGATCTATCGCGCCGCGTTCGATTATCTGGTAGGGCAGGTTGTGCCGCAGCGACTGGTGGACACCGACGCGCCGCTCTCGACCGAGATCGCGGTCACGCACCAGCTCGCCGACGCGGCCCTGCGTCGGCCGGAGCGGTATCTCGTTCACGTCATCAACTGGTCTGCGAACCGCAAGGCGCCGCCGCATCCGGAGGTTTTCGAGTCGCCCGTGCCGTTACGCGACGTGCGCGTGCGGCTGAATCTGCCGCTGAAGGTGCGCGCGGCACACGCGGTGACATCCGGCGACAAACTGCGCGCACGGGTCGTGAAAGGCGGGGTGGAGGTGGTGGTGCCGCGCGTGGCGATCCATGAGATTGTCGCGCTGGAGGTGAGGGGGTAGAGGGGGCGGGATCTTCGGGAGCGTCGGTTTCTTCGGAATCATCGAAGATGCCGATGCTCTCGATGAACCCGAAGATCCCGAAGAAAGGAGGCTGCCATGTCTGATCTTTTCCGCGGCTCCGGCGGCTACCGCTGGCTCGACTCCTATGTCATGGGCACGATCATCCAGCTCGGGACCCATCGGTTCTGCGAGAAGTTCGTGACGCACAAGATCGACCCGACTGGCCGCCAGTACGATCAGATGACGCAGGCGGCGCGTTCGGGATGTATGAACAATGTGGAGGGCTCGGAGCGCGGTGCGACTTCCAAAGAAACGGAGATGCGGCTGACGGATGTCGCCCGCGCCAGCCTCGCGGAACTGGGCGGCGACTATGTCTTTTGGCTGCTCAGAAATGGGCTGACGCCGTGGCCGAAGTTGTCGGACGAAGCTCGTGCGGTCTACGATGTTCGGCTGGACAAGCCAGAATACGGGCAGGATGTCCTGCATGATTCATGCGCCCACATTCTGAAGCAGCAAGAGAAATTCAGCTGCTGGCTGGAGTGCGATGACGACGTCACAATGGCGAACGCGCTGGTCATCTTGATCGCGCGCACCATCAACATGCTGAACCACCAGTTAACCGCGCAAGGCGAGAAGTTTGTGCAAGAGGGCGGCTTCCGGGAACAACTCAAAGAGGTTCGCACGGAAGAGCTGGCCCGCCGCGAAGGCTCGCCGCAGTGTCCGGAGTGCGGCGCGCCGATGCGCAAGCGCACGGCCAAAAGCGGGAAGAACCAAGGCAAGCCCTTCTGGGGCTGCTCGGGCTATCCGAAGTGCAACGGGGTCAGGGAGGTTGAGAAATGATGGCGAGATCTTCAAGAGTTTCGGATTCTTCGGGTTCATCGATGATCTCGAAGAAACCGATGATGCCGACACTCACGCGCCGCTCTTTCCTCGGCGCGCTCGCGACGCTCGCGGTAGCGTGCCCGTTCGCCGCCCGCGCTCAGGCCGCCGGCCCGCGCCGCTTCGGCGACGGCCGCGACTGGTTCTTCGAGCGGCGCTTCGGCCTGTTCGTCCACTGGGGCATCTACTCGGTCGGCGGCTGGCACGAGCAGCACCAGTTCCGCAAGCGCCTGAGCCGCGCGGCGTACGCGCCGTTCATGAGCCAGTTCAACCCCGCGAAGTTCGACCCTGAGGCTTGGCTCGACCTCGCGCAAGAGGCGGGCATGGGGTACCTCACGTTCACAACGAAGCACATTGACGGCTTCTGCCTGTGGGACTCACAGCAGACCGACTACAAGGTCACGCGTACACCGTATGCGAAGGATACGCTCGCGAAGTTGGCCGAGGCATGCCATAAGCGGAAGTTTCCGCTCTGCCTCTATTACTCCTGTGCGGACATGCACCATCCCAACTACCCCAACGCGGGCCGGTCCTATGAGCTGCGCGAACCCGAGCCGGGCGACCAGCCGGACCTCCCCCGCTATTTGGAGTACGTGAAGGCGCAGGTGCGCGAGCTGTGCACGAACTACGGCGAGATCCACGGCTTCTGGTGGGATGCGAATGTGCTCAAGCACCGCGACCCCTCGTTCAACGCGCTGATCCGCCAGCTCCAGCCCAAGGCCGTCATTAACAACCGCGGCTACGACGACGGCGATTTCGGGACGCCCGAGCGCGACTGGGATGCCTCGGTCAACACGAAGGCTCAGTTCGAGGCGCCTGTCGAGGCGTGTCAGGCGGTGGGCTACCAGAGCTGGTGCTGGCGCGAGGACGAGGACCGCTACAGCGATGCGCACCTGATCCGTAGCGTTCAGAAGGTGCTCTCCAAAGGCGGCAACTATCTGCTCAACGTGGGGCCCAAGCCGGACGGCACCATCGACGTCGAGTCCGCTGCGACGCTCCGGCGAATCGGCGCATGGCTGCGCCCGGTGCGGGAGTCGCTGTTTGACGCCGAGCCCGCCAGCGCCCTCACGTCGAACCGTGATGTCGTTCTCACGCGCCGCGCGAACACGCTCTACGTACACCTCATCAAGGAGCCGGAAACGTCGTCGGTCTTCTTGCATCCGTTCGCCGATCTGCCGCGCCGCGCGACGCTGCTTAACAGGGGCGAGCCGGTCGCGTTCGATGTGGCCGACCTGCCGCGCCTGCACGGCCAGACTCCCGATCGGTGCCTGCGCCTCAAGCATCTGCCGGTCAACGACCGGCAGACCGCCGGCTGGGTCATCAAGCTCGAATTCGACCATCTCGTGGCCACGGCGGCATCCGACAAAAAAAGAGCGGAGACGAAATGAAGTTTAAACCCGTTTCAGTCTGCAAACTCACCGGCTGGCTGATGCTGGCCTGCATTCTCGGATGCCGTCATCCGGAAGCGAGTCAGAAGACGTGCGCGCCCGCCGACCGCGAGGGTGAATGGATGCAGCTCTTCAATGGCAAGGATCTCAACGACTGGATCGTCAAGCTGAACCATCACGCGCTCAACGACAATTACGGCAACACATTCCGTGTGGAGGAAGGGCTGCTCAAAGTGCGGTACGATCAGTACGGAGAGTTCGGCGACCGCTTCGGCCACCTCTATTACAAGCAGCCGTTCTCGCACTATCATCTGGCCGTGGAGTACCGCTTCGTGGGCGCCTTGCAGCGTGGTGCGCCGGGCTATGCCGTGCTGAACAGCGGCGTGATGTTCCATGCTCAAGATCCGAGAACGATCCTGCTCGATCAGAACTGGCCGATCGCGCTTGAACTGCAATTCTTGGCCGGACTCTCGGACGGCAAGCATCGTCCGACCGGCTGCGTCTGCACGCCCGGCACCCATGTGGTACACAACGGCAAACTGACCGAAGCCCACATCATTCAGTCGAGCGCCGACACGTATCGGCCGGAGGACTGGGTTCGCGCCGAGGTCATTGTGCGCGGCAGCGAGAGCATCGTTCACATCGTCAACGGCAAGAAGGTGCTGGAGTACGCTCAGCCGCAGATCGGCGGCGGGGTCGTGGCCGGGTATGACCCCAAGATGTTCCAAGCGGGCAAGCTGCTGAGCGAGGGCTTCATAGGGCTGCAGAGCGAAGGGCAGCCCGTCGATTTCCGTAAAGTCGAACTGAAGGTGCTCAAACCGGAATGAAAGTGAATGTACCCAAACCCCAAGGTGGCCTTCTCTGGCTGACACTGGCGGCGACGAACATCCTTGGCGAGACGCCACACATTGTCTGGGCTTCCGACCCGGTGCGACCAGGCGAGACGGTCATGCTGATCGGCGAGGGGTTCACGAGCAACAGCGTCGTCGAGCTGAGTGAGAGCGGCTCAGGTCAGCCGTGGCAGGCGCTGTCGCAGGAGCAGTCGGGCGGGCGGTCCTTCAAGGCTGCCGTTCCGAAGGGGGTGCCTCAGAACGTATGGGCGTGCCGCGTGCGGCAAGGCGATCAGGTCTCGCCGGTGGAATGGCTCAACGAGCCGGTGGTGTGGTGGTGCAACGGCGACGGCGGCGAGACCGCGACGCCTGGCGGGTGGCTGCGGGTGTTCGGCAAGTCGCTCAATTTTGGTGGCCGTAGCCGAGTACGGTTGCGGGACGGCGCGGGCCAGAACAGTGAGCTGTCGCCGCACGCGAGCAGTTGTTACGAGCTTTCATGCACATTGCCTGTAGAGCTAGAGCCGGGTGACTATGCTCTTTCTGTTCATAACGGACTCGGCGGGGAGGCCGCATGGCGTGACGCGGGAAGGATGAGTGTTCAGTCACGTGCGGTGTGGAAGAGCGACTTCTTTAACGTAAAGGATTTCGGAACGAAACCGGCCGAGGCGCTGATGGCGGCCCTGAGGGCGGCGGAAACCAACGGCGGCGGAATCGTCTATTTACCGCGCGGACGCTACCCGGTGAAGGACACCCTCAAGATTCCGACGAACACCGTGCTGCGCGGCGAGTCCATGGCGCTGACGAGCCTGTACTGGCCAGACTATGAGAAGCCACCTTCCGAGCTGATCACGGGGGCGGATTTCGGCATCGAGTCGCTCAGCCTCTATTGCCAGAATCATCGCAACGTGGTGGCTGACACGGCGGCCTCCAAACGGATGTTTCTAAGGCAGGCCCGGATCCGCGCGAACGCCTTTTTCATGATCGAGGACACCGGCAAGGAGTTCCGCGGACGCAAGGGCCCGGCCAGTCACAAGGAGTGCGGTGCAGCCGTGCTGCTGCGGGGTGGCAATTTCGAGATCACCGACTGTGACCTCTACGCGAGCAACTACGGCGTGCGCATCATGAAGGCCAAGACCGGTGTGATCGCCCGCAACCAGATCCGCTACGGCGGACGTGGGTACAGCATCGAGAACACCGAACGGCTGATCTTCGAAGGCAATCTTGTCGAGGGCAACAACCTGCTGGCCATCGGCAACGACATCACCACGTTCTGGAGCAACTACTGCCGCCACATCTACTTTGCCGACAACCGCGTCCGGCAGATGTATGGCGCCGACCGTGAAATGATGACGCTCGATGCGGCGAGCGGTGCCTACTTCGGGACAGCCTCCGCTGTCGACGGGGCAAAGCTGACGCTGGCGGCCGATCCGGTCTTCCGCGATTACGCGCCGAAGCCGCATACCAACTGGGTCGGTGCCGCTGTCCAGATTCTGGACGGCAAGGGCGCGGGGCAGTACCGCTTCGTTACGGCCCACAGCGGGCGCGAATGGCAGGTGGACTGCCCGTGGGTTGTTCCTCCGGACGCAGCGTCGCGCATTTCCATCGCTCCCTTCCGCGGGCAGAATCTGTTTGTCGGAAACACCTTTGAAGACGGCGGCGCGTTTCAACTCTATGCGGCGGCGCACGATTCGATTGTCGCGGAGAACAAGGGCTCGCGCATGGACGGTTTCCTGGTGTGGGGGCTGAACCCGCACGGCTGGGGCTATCAGCCTTCGTGGTACTGTCAGTTCTTCGACAACGAGATCCTTGAAGGCAACGGCTACGGGCATCGCAGTGCGAGCCTCGGCACCGTGGGTTACGACGAGACCAAGGCCTTTGACGGCGCACTGATCCGCGCCACAATTTTCCGTCGTAACGTTTTGCACAACAACGCCAGCATCGTCATCAACGGCCCGACCGAAGACACGCTGGTCGAGAACTGCACCGTGCGAAACAGTGATAGGGGCATCATGGTCAAAGCGAGCACCCGCGGCACGCTGCTGCGCGGCAACACCTTCGAGGGCGTCGGGCTGCCTGTACAGGAAGAGCCATAAAAGACTCAGAAATAGAAGGAGATGCTGGAGTATGAAAGTCGGCGTTCTCGCCTTCACCGTTCTGTTGATGATACAGATGGCAGCCGTTCACGCCGCTGACACAGCGCCTCAGATCGCTTGGGACAACCGGCTGGCGCGCTGCGCGGACTTTCTCAACTACGGGATGGACTCGCCTGATTACCTGTGCCCCAATTTCAACGTGCAGTGTTTTGATAACGAATTGAGTGAGGGGCAGGGCTCGATCGTCATCAACGGCAGTGTGCGCCCGGCGGGTGCGTTCGGGGGCCAGGTCACGCAGAACGTGATCCACCGCCGCGAGCGTCTGACCGCCGACAACAGCGGCAACATCGTGCTCCAAGGCGCGCTGCGAGACGTGATTGTGGAAAGCTGCACGGTCGCGCATCCGGCCAGCGGCATTCCGCGTCGAGCGTAGCCCGGCAGGCGTGCTCCTGAGACACAACAGGTCAGACGCCGGAGCGCTGCGCTGCGAAGGTGCGGCGCAGGAGCCGTAACGATCCCCACCCTGCGAAGCGAAGGTGGAGGGCGTCCGAAGGTGGTGCGGGGCTGCGCATGGACCGGGGCCGCCTGAAGGCGGTACAACATGCGGACGCCGCAGGCCTGTTCAGCCAAGGTATGTTGTCCCGGCTTCAGCCGGCTCAGGTCTTGACGATTTCGGGATCTGTCGGTTAGAGTGTGTTCATGAATACGCGAATTCTTCCTGGAGTCTGTAGACGCCTGACCTTCCTCACTCTCCTCTCGCTCGGACTGCTCGCCGGGGCCCGTGCCGCAGACGTGTCGCAGGCTCCGGCGCCGCTGGCCGCACCGGCCCGACGCGTCCTGGAGGCCTACCGGGCGGACACTCCGCAGCCCGTGAGCAAGAAGCTGCACATCATCTGCTGGCGCACTCGCGAGCGCGAGTTTCCCGCCGATCACCGCGCCCGGCTCCAGAGAATTATGGAACACATTCGCGCTTTCTATGCAGCCGAGATGGAGCGGAACGGGCTCGGCCGGATGACGTTTCAGCTCGACACCGATGCGGCGGGAGCGCTCGTCGTCCACGAGGCGGTCGGCAGCGGAACCTATGACGAGTATACCAAAAAGGAGGGCGGCAAGCCGATCCGCGAAGACTGTTCGCGCGTGCTGCGCGCGGCGGGGATCAATCCCGACCAGGAGACCTTCGTGATCTTTACCAACCTGGCCAAGTGGGATCCGAACGCGTGCACGTTCTCGCATCACAGTCCCTACATGGGCACGGGCTCCTGTCGCAGCGGCCTCGCGTGGCAGCTCGACCACCCGGGTCTCGACGTCAAGAACCTGACGCTCAAGGAGCCCATGATTCAGGATGGCGAGTACGGAAAGATCTCGTTCGGCAAGCACAACTCGATCTTCATCGGCGGCATCGCGCATGAACTCGGGCACGCGCTCGGACTGCCGCATTGCCGCGAGTCGGACGCTGAGGCCAAAACGCTCGGCACCGCGCTGATGGGCTCCGGCAACCGCACCTACGGGGACGAGCTGCGGGGCGAGGGCAAAGGCACGTTCCTCACACTGGGCCACGCGCTCCGGCTCGCGTCGCATCCGCTCTTCACCGGCTCAGCAAAAGGGCTGGGACTGCAAGCCGAGGCCCGGTTTTTTGGCCTCTCGGTGACCGCCAGCCGCAGCGATTTTGTCCTGTCCGGCACCGTCACCTCAGCCGTGCCCGTCTACGCGCTGGTCGCCTATCTGGATCCGGAGGGCAACAGCGACTACGACGCCCGCATGGCCGTTGCGTTACCGAAGGCCGACGGCACGTTCGCGGTGCGCTGCGGCGGGCTGGTGGCCGGCAAACCCGGCGCTCTGCGCCTGTGCGCGCTGCTCGCCAACGGAACGGTCAGCCGCTTCGAGAGCGAGTACCGGGTGGCTAAGGACGGCACGCCCGATGTCGCGGCGCTGGAGGTGTCGCTCGCGCTCGCGAAGTTTCTGGCGGCGCTGGAGGCGGGGGATCTCGGGCAGGCGGGCGCCCTCCGCGACGCCCAGCCGGCGAACAGCCGCGCCCGCCGGGTCGCGGCGGCGCTTCTCGCTGCGCGAACCGGTGACCGCAAAGTCTTCGCGACCGCTGCTGCCGTGCCGCTGAGCGTGAAGGCCGTGCCACTCTCGCAGATCACGCCTGTGCAGGCCAAGGTGGGCTGGGGGCGTCCGACGTACGACCGCCTGCCGCAGGCCGACGCGCTGTTGATCTCGGGCGGCGAACTCTTCGAGACCGGCCTCTACGCCCACGCACCGTCCTCCTACCGCTACGACCTCTCGGGCGGTGGCTGGAAGCGCCTCTCCGGCACGTGCGGCCTGTCGTCCGCAGACGGGTCGGTCGTCTTCGTCGTCCGCGCGGACGGCAAGGAGGTGCTGCGCACCGGCACAATCAAGACAGGTCGCACGCGGGCCTTCGACGTCGCTCTGGCCGGCGTGCGCGAGCTGGAGCTGGTCACCGAAGATGCCGGCGACGGCGGCCGGTGCGACTGGGGCCTCTGGCTCGGCGTGCAGTTGGAAAGATAGAGGCACGACGGCCCATGGGCGGGACGCCCATGCCACGAACGTGCGCTACATGGGCGGGACGCCCATGCCACAAACGTGCGCTACATGGGCGGGACGCCCATGCCACGAACGTGCGCTACATGGGCGGGACGCCCATGC
>CAYMLQ010000072.1:0-18814 GCA_964390795.1 uncultured Lentisphaeraceae bacterium | reverse complement strand
AGCCGCACTGGGTGTCCTGAACCCGGAGGCCCAGCACCACCTGCGCGTGCAGCGCGAACGCGCGCCCGAGAAGTTGCCGGCTCACAGACTGGTTAACCTCCACCGTAGCGCCCTTGACGCGGCGGGAGCCGATCACGATATCGGCCTCTTCACGGAGAATCGGGGCGGACAAGCGCGCCAGTTCGCTGACCGGAGTGGAGCCGTCGGCATCCATAAACGCGACCACCTGCCCTGTGCTGGCGGCCATGCCTTGACGCACCGCGTAACCCTTGCCGCGGTTGTCCGGATAGGCGAGCACCCGCAAGGGCAGGCGGCCCTTGAAGGCGCCTGCCACGCGCGCGGTGGCGTCGCGGCAGCCGTCGCAAACCACAATCACTTCCAAGGCCGAGGCGCCACGGGCGCCGCTCGTCGCATACGCCACGATCGTTTCCAGAGTCGCCCCGAGTCGTTGCGCTTCATTGTAAGCTGGAATGATGATGGATTGTGACTGCAACATACACACATAAGATAATGTCTGCTGATTGCAGGGGTATTGCGCCAGGATTACAGATGTGAAATGTTTTACCTGATAGGATTACGATTACGAGGGTTGCCGATCCCTCTTAATCCTAATCTTGATCGTAATCCGATTGAAGTTGCCGATAAGGTGAGGGAATACAGAATACAGGAGTCAGAATGGGGAAATTCATTCTGAATTCTGACTCCTGACTTCTGACTTCTTGGGTTGCGGGCAAAGCCCGCCTTAGATGCGTTTGCCCTGATCTCCCAGCGGTCTCTGGTTGTGTCTGGGCGGAGGTTTTGTGTAAGATAGCGGCATGACGATCAGCAAGAGAGTGGGGTGGTTGCGGGCGGCGGCCTGCGCTGCCTGTGTGTGCGGGGCGCAGAGCGTGCGCGCCGGCGAGGAGACCGCGGCGGCGGTCGAGCAGGTGAAGGCGGCGGTCGAACTGTTCGTTAACGCGCGCACGGCGGGCAGCGTCGACGAGTTCATCGTGGCGGTCGCGCGGGTGCGTGCGCTGGCCGATGAGGGGCAGCCGTTCTTCCGCTTTCTGCTGGCGGTGTACGCGCAGCAGGATCCGCTCTGCGAGGTGCCGGAGAAGACGCGCTCGAAGTACCTGTCCGAGGGGCGTCCGCTGATGCTGAGGTATGCCGAAGACGGAAACGCGCTGGCGCAATACTTGATCGGGATGGACTGCCAGGTGAACCTGAACGCGCAGGAGGAGGCGCGCGCGTGGTTCGGGCGTGCGGCGGAGCAGGGTCACGCGCTGGCGCAGAACACGCTGGGGCTGATGTATTACGAGGGCCGGGGCGTGGCCAAGGACGACGACAAGGCCAGCGAGTATTTCCGGCTGGCCGCGATGCAGGCCAACATGAACGGCGAGTACAACCTGGCCACGCTGTACGCGCACGGGCACGGCGTGCCGAAGGACGTGGAACTGGCGCTGCAACTGTACAGGCGCGCTGCGGAGAAGGGCCACTCCAACGCCATGAATAATCTGGGCTGGCTTTATCAGGAGGGGCGGGGCGTTCCCAAGGATCTCTCGCAGGCCGCAACGTGGTATAGGAAGTCGGCTGAGGCGGGCAATCCCAACGGGCAGTTCAACTATGGGTTTTTCTGCGCGCGCGGCATGGGCGTGCCGCGGGACGACCGCGAGGCGAGGGTCTGGTACTGGCGTGCGGCGGGGCAGGGGCACGCCGAGGCGCAAGTGAATATCGGGCTGCTCTACCGCGACGGGCTGGGGCTGAAGCAGGACGACCAGCAAGCGCTGGCTTGGCTGGCGAAGGCGGCCGAAGCGAAACACCCGATGGCGCAGTTCCTCATCGGACAGATGTACGAGAAAGGGCGGGGCGTGCCGAAAGATGACGCGCGCGCTCTCAATTGGTACGAGAAGTCTGCCGGGCAAGACAATCCCCATGCGCTCAACGCGTTGGGAACCTTCTATTACCGCGGGAAAGCCGTGGCCAAGGATTACGAGAAGGCTGCGGCGCTCTACCGGCAGGCGGCCCAGCGGGGATTTCCTGCGGCGCAGAACAATCTGGGGATGCTCTGCCTGCGCGGCGAAGGCGTCGTGCAGAGCTACGAGCGGGCGGCGGAGTGGTTCGCCAAGGCGGCGAAGCAGGGACTCGGCGATGCGGCCTACAATCTGGCGCTGCTGCACGAACACGGCCAAGGCGTGAACCTCAGCCACATCAGGGCGGTCGCGCTGTGCAAACAGGCGGCGATGCTGGGGCATGTGGGCGCGTCGGAGTGGCTGTTCCGGAACGGCTACAAGGCGTGGGTCGAGAGCGCGGTGAAGGGTGAGGGAATCCGCGAGGGGCCGGTAGCGCAACAGGAGCAGGAGTGACGCGGCCTCACACCGTCACTTCCAGCCGGGAAACCGGCGTGCGAGGTCGTCGCGGCACCGCGCGGCTTTGTCGTGTTGCCCCATGCTTTCGTAGAGTCCGGCGAGACGTTTGAGCGCCACGGGCCTTAACGCGTCGGAGGCGTGCAGCACTTCGACGCTCAGGTAGAGACGCTCCGCCTCTGCCCAGTTCATTTGCGCCGCCCGGCAGTCGCCGACGGCGAGCGCCGACCGGGCCTTCTGTGCCGGGTCTGCGGTTTCCGCGCCGATCTTCTCATACAGGGCGCTCGCCTCCTCAAAGCGTTGCGCGTGGAGCAGGCAGTCCGCGAAGTGGACGCGCGCCTCGGCGGCCCGCGCGTGCTGCGGATGGCCGCCGAGGAACGTGCGGTAAGCCTCGGCGGCGCGGCTGAAGTCCTGGGACCGGTGCGCGCAGGTGGCGATCAGAAAACGCAGTTCGGCAGACTGAGGGTGATCGGGATGGGCCAGCAGGAAACGCTCCGCTGCGGCGCGGGCGTCGTCGAACGCCCCTTCGCGAAACCAGGCGTTGATGGCGGACAGTTCGCGGCTGACCGCGGCGACGGATTGTTGCCTGGCTTGCGCCGCGAGCGCTGAGGTGAGGGTCTCGAGCGAGTCGGCCGCAGTGGCGGCGAGGGCGTGGTTCGGATAGCGCTGCGTGAAGGTGGTGAAGGTCGCGTGCGCCTGCGGAAGCTGTCCGGACTGAACCTCCGAGAAGCCGCGCGCGCACAGGGCGCTGGGGGCGAGCGGGCTGTCCGGGTGGTTCTTGAGCAGGGCGTCGTAGGCGGCGGCGGCGGCTCCCCATTGCTTGGCGCCGTAGAGCGCTTCGCCGCGACCGAGCCAGGCGGCGGCCGCGGCAGCCGCGTTGGTGCTGGACGTCGCGGTCGCAAAGAGGGCTGCGGCTTCGGTATAGCGGTTGGAGGTCAGGCACGCGTGCGCCTGGCGGTAGGAGGCTGCGGTGTCGGTGGCGACAGGCGACGGGCCCTCTTCGCCAAGGCTACGGAGCACAAGCGGGAGCGCGAGCGCGGTGAGGCGGCAGAAGCGGGTCATGGGGCTGCCTCCGGCTCAGGCGTGCGGACCAGCGGCTGCTGGCCGCTGCGCCATGCGCTGGGCGTGATGCCCAGTTCTCGCTTGAACTGCATCGCGAAGTGCTGCGAGGAGGAGAAGCCCAGCTCCTGGGCGATCTGCGTGACGGACTCGTCCGTCGCGCGCAGGCGCACTTGGGCGGCGCGGACGCGGCAGGTGAGCAGGAAGGTGTAGGGCGGCAGCCCGGTGAGCTGCTTGAAACGGGTGGTGAGCTGGCTGGCGGAGAGTGCGGCTTCGCGTGCCAGCCGGTCGGTGGGGTAATCCTCTTGCGGGCGCGCGCGCATGGCGGAAATCAGGCGCGCGATGCGGTCGCCGCCAGGCACTTTGGGTACGCTTTGTGCGGCCTCGATGAGGGCGAGCAACAGGTCGAGCGCCGCGCCGCGCATGGCCAGGCTGCGGAAGGTGCCGGCGGGCAGTTCGTCATAGAGCCGGAAGAGCCGCTGGAACGCCTGGCGCAGACGGTCGGAGCCTTTAAAGGGGTTGTGCGGCAGGGTGCGAAGCGTCTGCCGCAGAAGGTCGGACTCGGCGGTCGGCAGGTGCAGCAGGGCGCGGGTGGCGGGCTCGAGGCGCAGGAAGAGCCAGTACATGACCAGCCCCTTGGGGTTGGTGCCGAGCCGGTGCCACTCGTCCGGCTGGGTCACGAACACATTGCCAGGCAACAGGCGGTGCGCGCGGCCTCCGCACTCGAAGACGAGTGAGCCCCGCATGCAGAGCGTGACCTCCAGGCAGCCCGGGTGGGTGTGCTCGGAAACGCAGGGCCTGCTGCTTTTGAAGTGGCTGTAGCCGAGTGCGGGCACGCACGCAATGCCGTCGAACTCGAGATTGAGCGCACGCCGCTCAGGCGTGTCGACGTACTCGAAGGGCAATGTGCAGACCGGCTTGCTCATGAGCGGTATAATACCGTTATCGGATGCCGGATTCAAGGGCGACTGGCCGGATGCAGCAATTCTAAATTTGACTTTTCGTTCACGGGACTGCGCGAAAAATGAGCGCAGGGCACGCCCGGAGCGCCACCCCTGAAAGATGCACCGCGCACGGTGGCCCGCGACCTCCGGGCGCGGATGCGAATGAACGGAGATGCCAAATTTAGAATTGCTGGGCCGGATGGCCGGATTCAGGACGGTTGGAAGAGGTCTCTTGTATGCGGCCCTGGACATCTTGGGGCTTTTTACGGACCGATCGGTTTGTCTAGGCGCTTGCAAAACCCCTCTGCGGCTCACCACAGGTTCGCCCTTCATGAAATAATCCGCCTTTACGCCAGAATCTGGAGGGCGAGGCTGTGCCGAGCCGTTGGTTAACGAGGGGTTTTGCAGGAGCCTCGATGGTCAAAATAATAGAATTGCTAAATAATGAACGCCTGCTCACGGCCAGCCGTGATACAGTTTCCTTCCAGTTAACAAATACAAAGGGGACAAGCGCATGAAGCGGCTTACAGGGTTGATCGCGGCACCGTTCACGCCGTTCAAGAAGGACGGCAAGGTCGATTTGGCGAGGGTTGAGCGGCTGGCGGCATCGCTCGTCGCCAACAAGGTGGCCGGCGCGTTCGTGTGCGGCACCACGGGCGAGGGCGTGTCGCTGACCACGTCCGAGCGCATGAAGCTGGCGGAGTGCTGGCAGGCGTGCGCGGGGCCGAAGCTGCGCGTCATCGTGCATGTCGGGCACACCTCGCTGGGCGACTGCCGCGCGCTGGCGGCGCACGCGCAGAAGAGCGGCGCGGCGGCGGTCGGATGCATGGCGCCGTTCTGCTTCAAGCCGTCGAAGGCGGAGGACCTGGCGGCGTTCTGCGCGGAGGTGGCCGCGGCTGCGCCGGACCTGCCCTTCTACTACTACCACATCCCGTGCGTGACAGGCGTGGCGATTCCCGCATTCGATTTTCTGCGGGCCGCCGCTGACATGATCCCGAATCTCGCAGGCCTCAAGTTTACGCACGAGAACCTCATGGATTTCGCCTCCTGCGTACGCTTCGAGGGCGGGCGCTACGACGTGCTGTTCGGGCGCGACGAGATGCTGCTCCAGGGGCTCTCCGCAGGCGCCCAGGGCGCGATCGGCAGCACGTACAACTATGCCGCGCCGGTGTATCACCGGATCATCGCGGCCTACAACCGGGGCGACCTGAAGGCGGCGCAGGACGAGCAGGCGCGCGCCAACGCCATGATCGCCGTGCTGATCCGCTACGGCGGCATGCCGCCTGCGGGCAAGGCCTTCATGCGGGCCATCGGACTGGACTGCGGCACGGTCCGCCTGCCGCTGCGGCCGCTGACGGACGCGCAGGCCGAGGCGCTGCGCGCCGAGGCCGAGGCGGCCGGGTTCTTCGGGTTCGCGAGCAAGGCGTAGGGCGCAGGGCCTGGAGTGCGGCGGCAAGCGGTATCCCGCGCGACGCCGCTTTGTTCAGGCGGGCAGGAAAGCGGTGCCGCGCTCCGCTTGTCACCGCACTCCAAGAGAATCTCGCAGGGTCATGTGATCGGGGGGTGAGAAGTCGTGAAACGAAGTATGGTTCTGATTGCACTCTGGCTGCTGGGTGGAGCGCCGGCCTGTGCCGCCGATTCTCATCTGCTAACGTGGGACGAGCTGCCGCCACTACCGGAGGCCCTGGGCGTGGCTGGACCGTTCGCGGGGGTCAGCGGCGGTGCCCTGCTCGTGGCAGGCGGCGCGAACTTCCCCCACGGTGCCCCGTGGGAGGGCGGCCGCAAGGTCTGGCACGACGCCGTCTATGTGCTGGCTGACCCGGCGGGCGCGTGGCGCGGGGGGTTCCGTCTGGAGCGTCCGCTGGCCTACGGCGTCTCGGTCACGACGCTGCGCGGCGTGGTGTGCGCGGGCGGCAGCGACGCGGAGCGCTGCGTAGCGGACGTGTTCCGGCTCGTGTGGACGGGCGAGGCGCTGCGCAGGGAGCGGCTGCCGCCGCTGCCGCAGCCGTGCGCGAACGCCTGCGGCGCGCTGCTGGGCGACACGCTCTACGTGGCAGGCGGCGAGGACGCGCCGCTGGCCACGAACGCACTGCGCACCTTCTGGTCGCTGGACTTGGCGGACGCGCAGGCGCGGTGGCGCGAGCTGCCGCCGTGGCCGGGGCCGGGCCGTACGCTGGCCGCCGCCGCCGCGCAGGCGGGCGCCTTCTACCTGCTGGGCGGCGTGAGCCTGTCGGCCGGCCCTGACGGCAAACCCGCGCGAACGTACCTGGCCGACACCTATCGCTTCGACCCCAAGAAAGGGGCGTGGTCGCGCGTCGCCGATCTGCCTTACCCGCTGGCGGCGGCGCCCTCGCCCGCGCCGGCGGCCGGTCAGTCGCACGTGCTGCTGCTGGGCGGCGATGACGGTTCCAAGGTCGGCTTTCAGCCCGTCGCGCAGCACCCCGGCTTTTCGCGTAAGTCGCTCGCCTACCACACGGTCACCGACACCTGGTGCGAACGGGGCGAGGTTCCTGTCGCGCATGTGACCGTGCCGTGTGTCCTCTGGCAAGGCCTGTACGCGGTGCCCAGCGGCGAGATCCGCCCCGGCGTGCGCAGCCCCGTTGTGCGTACGGCGCGGCTGACGGGGAGGAAGGCCGGGTTCGGGCTGGTCAACTACCTGACGCTGCTGCTCTACTTGACAGGCATGGTCTGGCTCGGCTGTTCGTTCGCCAGCAAGAACAAGACCACGGACGACTTCTTCCGGGGCGGCCAGCGCATCCCCTGGTGGGCGGCGGGCGTGAGTATCTTCGCCACGATGCTCAGCTCGATCACCTTCATGGCGATACCGGCGCAGGCCTACAGCGTGGGCTGGAACCTCTTCCTGGCCAACTCGTATATCCTTATCACGCCGCTGGTGATCTACGTCTTCTTGCCGTTTTATCGCGCGCTGAACGTGACTTCGGCCTACGAGTATCTGGAGCGCCGCTTCAACCTAGCGGCGCGGTTGATCGCCAGCGGGCTTTTCATGCTCTTCCAGTGCGGCCGCGTGGCGATCGTGCTCTTCCTGCCCTCGCTCGCGCTCGCGACTGTGAGCGACATGGATGTGACGACGTGCATCTTGCTTATGGGCGTGCTGTGCGTGATCTACACGGTGCTGGGCGGCATGGAGGCGGTCATCTGGACGGACTTTATCCAGACGCTCATCCTGATGGGAGGGGCGGTCTGGGCGCTGGTGTCGGTGGTGCTGAGGGTGGAGGGCGGCGCCGGGGCCGTGATCCAGGAGGCCGCCGCGCACGGTAAGTTCTTCCAGGGCGTGCCGTGGAGCTTCGACGTGGCAGTCGCGTCGGGGTGGATCATCATGCTCGGCAGCATCTTCACGAACCTGTTTCCCTACACGGCGAGCCAGGACATCGTGCAGCGTTACGTCACCACGCCGGACCGCAAGACCGCCGCGCGCGCCATCTGGTCCAACGCGGCCATTGCCGTCCCCGCGCAAGCGGTGTTCTTCGCGATCGGCACGGCCCTGTTCGTCTTTTACCGCCACAACCCGGAGCGGCTCGATCCCACGGTGCAGACCGACGGCATCTTCCCGCTCTTCATCGTGAACGAGCTGCCGGCCGGCGTGGCCGGGCTGATCGTGGCCGGCATCTTCGCCGCCGCCCAGTCGACGCTGGCGGGCAGCCTCAACAGCATCGCCACCGTCTGGGTGACGGATTTCCACCGCCGGCTGCGCCCGCAAACCTCGGATGCGGCCTGCCTGCGTCTGGCCCGCTGGGTCACGGTGCTCGTCGGCTGCGCGGGCACGGCTGCGGCGGTGGTGCTGGCGAAGAGCGACGTCAGGTCGCTGTGGGAGACCTTCATCGCTGTGATCGGGCTTTTTGGAGGGACGATTTCAGGCCTGTTCCTGCTCGGCGTGTTCAGCCGCCGCGCCCACGGCGCCGGGGCGCTGGTCGGCGCCGTCGCCAGCGCGCTTCTGGTGGGAAGCGTCTACGCGTGCCACCTGACGGTCTTCTGGCTCTATTCGGTCATCGGCGTGCTCAGTTGCGTGGCCGTGGGCTGGCTTGCGAGCCTGCTCCTGCCCGGCCCGCGCCAGGCACCTGACGGGCTGACGGTGTACACGTTGAAAAAAGGCGGATGACGCGGCCGGGATGGAACCCGGCCCTCCCGGTGCGAGGCGAGGACGGGACGGTGATGCTCGCACGGGAGGGACGGCTTCCACGCCGTCTGATCGGCCTCGCGCGAGTCACGGTCGCTGCGCTCGCGTGCGCGTTCGCCTTATCCGCCGCGGCGGGCGAACTGGTCGTGGTGCGCGAGGGGCAGGCCGGAGCCGGCGCGGCCGTGTGCGAGGGAGGCGCGTGGGATTCCGCCGACGGCGGCTTGTCGGCACAAGGAACCGGCCGCTTCCTGTACGCCGCGAAGTCGCCGGGCGCAGGCGATTTCCGGCTCGAGGCGCGGCTCAAGCTGGAGCGGCTCGAAGGCACGGCCGCGTCGTTCGTGCTCGGCGAGAACCACCTCGGCTTCGACGGCCGCGGCGCAACCGGCTCACCCTACAGAGCTTCGCCTTGAGCGGCGCGCTGGTCGAACCGCCGCCGCCGCCGATCCCCTTCGGCCACCCGCTGTTCGTCAGCGGTCAGGACGGTTACCACACCTATCGCATCCCCGCGCTGGCGGTGACCTGGAAGGAGATGCCGCCTCTCGGTGATGCCTTCCGCTGTGTCATGACCTTCAGCAGTATGATTCGACTCAAGGACGGTTCCTATGCAGGTCTTTATCACCGTGGCGAGCAGCAAGGTGAAAGCCATGCTTCCGAAATCGTGCAAACCCGGACAACGGATGGCGGGTTCACGTGGTCTGCTCCTGAAGTGATCGCACGTCCCCACCATAATAACCCCTGTGAACCTTTTGTTTTCCGTTCGCCTGACGGGAACGAGCTGTGCTGCCTGCTTCGTGAAAACCTCCGTTAACGGCTCACCGGGACGGTTCGCCCTACCTGCTTCGCACGGATCATCCTACCTGATCCGAAGGCGGTAGGGCGAACCGTCCCGGTGAGCCGCAAAGCATAAGTGAACGTGTGAAAATAATGACATCAAAAGAACGAGTGCTGACGGCAATCCGAGGCGGTCAGCCGGATCGTGTGCCCATTGACCTTCTGCCCAACCGCTGGGTGGAGGAGCGCTTGCATCGCGACCTCGGCACCCAGACGCATCGCGAACTGCTGGAGCGGCTCTATTGCGATATTGTGGTACAAACCGATGTGCCGACCGACAACATTATCGCGATGGTTGAGGCGAGTCTTGAGGGAGGTTCATTCCGATGACAATCACACCCCGCGAACGAAGCAGCGAAACTTGGAGGATAGATGAAACCCATGACCTCAAGTCAGATTCGAGGCAACTGGGCGACCCTGTTGTCGGCATGGAACACAGACGACTCTCTCGACCTCGGGCGCGTGGCAACGGAGATCGATACGCTGATTGCCATGAAGGTCGACGGCATCTACTCGAACGGGACCGCTGGGGAGTTCCACACACAAACGGAGGCGGAGTTTGATCAGATCTCGGAGTGTCTTGCAACAAAATGCGACGCAGCAGGGATGCGCTTCCAGATTGGCGTGAGTCACATGTCGGCACAGATTTCACGCGAGCGTTTGAAAAGGGCAGTCCCGCTGAAGCCGGGAGCAGTCCAGATGATTTTGCCGGATTGGTTTCCCGTGACCGAACCAGAAGCCGTGGATTTTTTACAGGGCATGGCCGAGACGGCGGATGGAATCGGACTGGTGCTCTATAATCCGCCTCATGCCAAGCGCGTGTGGAATCCTGAACAGATTGGACGTTTGGTCGAACGTGTCCCTCAATTGATCGGCCTGAAGACAGCAGGGGGCCTACTCGAATGTGGCCTGCCTGAATCCTGCTGCCGCGCAGCGCTGGACAGACCTGATGACGTCCGACCTGCCTGCTGCGCTGGAGGTCGAGGCGCGGTTAAGAAAGTTCATGTCGGAACACATCGCGCCATTTATTACCGAGCAAGGCTACTGCAATGCGGCATGCGACCGGCTTATGGCCTGCCTGGGCGGCTGGGCCGATGTCGGCTGGCGCATGCGCTGGCCCTACCGTTCGATCCCCGCCGAGGAGGCAGCGCGCCTGCGGCCGGTGGTGCGGGAGTTTAGGGAATTGTCTGACACTCTGAATGCTGTTATGATTTTAATATATGGTGATGTCAAAAGGGTAGCGCGGATGCGCGCTCGAAAGGAAACGTATGCGTAGACGGTTCGGACTCGTGACGGCGGCGATGGTCGCTATGCCTTGTTTTCTGCTGGCGCAGGCGGTGGTCGACCAGTGGCGCTACACGCTCAAGCAGCCCGAGGGCGCGTGGCAGGCCCCGGCGTTTGACGACGCGGGCTGGAAGGCGGGCGCGGGCGGGTTCGGCACGGCGGGCACGCCGAACGCGCGGGTCGGCACCGAGTGGCGCACGAAGGATATTTGGCTGCGCAAGCGCTTCACCCTGGCGGACGAGCTGCGGAAGCCCGCGCTGCTGATCTACCACGACGAGGACGCGGAGTTCTTCATCAATGGCCAGCCGGTGCTGTCGCTGAAGGGTTACGTCACAGAGTACAAGGTTCTTCCGCTCGGCGAGGAGCACCGCGCGCTTCTCCGGCGGGGCGAGAGCGTGCTGGCCGTGCATTGCCGTCAGGAGACGGGCGGGCAGTTCATCGACGCGCACGTGGTCGAGGCCGACGCCGTGCCCGCGCTGCCGCAGCCGGAGCGCAAGCCGTTCCTCAGCGAGCTGCTGACGCCGTGGGGCGAAAAGGTCGCCGACCAGAACGCGTGGCAGGCGTATCCCCGCCCTCTGCTGAGGCGCGCACAGTGGCAGAACCTGAACGGCGCCTGGGAGTACGCCGTCACGCCGGTGGGGCGGCAGGAGCCACCGAGCCAGTGGCAGGGCCGCATCCGGGTGCCGTTCTGCCTGGAGTCGCGGCTCGGCGGCGTGCAGAAAATGCTGCAGAGCGGGCAGGCGCTCTGGTACCGGCGGACCTTCGACGCGCAGGCGGCCGAGCGCACGCTGCTGAACTTTGAGGCGGTCGACTACCGCTGCCGGGTGCTGGTCAACGGCCAGCCGGTCGGCGAGCACCAGGGGGGCAACACGCCGTTCACCTTCGATATCACCGCCGCGGTGCGGGCGGGGGCCAACGAGGTTCTTGTGCGCGTGGAGGACGAGCAGGAGGGGTTCCAGCTGCGCGGCAAGCAGACGCTCAATCCGCACGGCATCTGGTACACCCAGGTCTCCGGCATCTGGCAGACCGTGTGGCTGGAGCAGGTCGGGGCGAGCCACATCAGGGAGCTTGTGATCCGCACCGACGCCGCCACGGGCACGATCAAAGTGACGGCCCAGGCACAGGGCGCGGCAGTGGCACTCGAGCTGCGGGTCAAGGACGGCGACCGGCAGGTCTCGAAGGTTTCGGGTACGGTCGGCCAAGAGGTCGCGGCCGCTGTCGCGGGCGCCAAGCTCTGGTCGCCGGCCTCGCCGCACCTCTACACGCTGGAGCTGGATCTGCTGGACGGCGCCGGCCGCGTGGTGGACACGGTCAGCTCCTACGCCGGCATCCGGACGGTGGGGAAGACGAAGGACGCACAGGGCCACCTGCGGTTCACGCTAAATGGCGCGGAGATCTTTCACTGGGGGCCGCTGGACCAGGGCTGGTGGCCCGATGGCCTGCTGACCCCGCCCTCCGAGGAGGCGATGGCCTTTGAGATCGGCTGGCTGAAGCGCGCCGGCTTCAACATGATCCGCAAGCACATCAAGGTCGAGCCGCGCCTGTACTACTACCACTGCGACCGCCTGGGCATGCTGGTGTGGCAGGACCACGTGAGCGGCGGCAAAGGGCCGCCCTGGACCTTCCTCAAGCCCGAGCCCAAGGACGCGGAGTGGCCGGACGAGCACCACGCGCAGTTCATGTTGGAGCTGGCGCGCATGATCGACAGTCTGGAGAGCCATCCCTCGATCGTGTGCTGGGTGCCCTTCAACGAGGCGTGGGGCCAGCACCGGACCGTCGAGGTCGGCGCGTGGGTCGCGCGGCGCGACCCGTCGCGGCTGGTCAACATCGCCAGCGGCGGCAACTTCTGGCCGGTCGGGGACATCGTGGACGCCCACAAATATCCGCATCCCGGCTTCCCGTTCGAGCAGGGCAAGGACGGGCGCTTCGAAGGGTTCGTCAAGGTCGTCGGGGAGTTCGGCGGGCACGGCTATCCGGTCAAGGGGCACCTGTGGGACGCGGAGCGCGACAACTGGGGCTACGGGGGGCTGCCGAAGAACGAGGCGGAGTACAAGGAGCGCTTCGCCACCTCGATCCGGCTGTTGAACGAGCTGCGGCCTCAGGGCGTCGCCGGCGCGGTTTACACGCAGACCACCGACGTGGAAGGCGAAATCAACGGGCTGCTGACGTACGACCGCAAAGGCATCAAGATCCCGGCCGAGGAGCTGGCCGAGCTGACTGGCGTGCTGTTTAAGTGACGTGCGAGAAGCAGTTCTAACGTGCGGGAGTTCTAAAGTTCTAAAGTTGGGGAAAGGACGGGAAAGATGAACAGGCGTTTGGGTTCGATCATGTCAGCCGCCGTGCTGGCGTCGGCAGTCGCGCGGGGCACGGATTTCGCGAGCGCGGCCAAGGTTGAGGACTTCTTAGGCGAGCCGCACTTCACGCCTATGCAGGCGCTCTGGCAGGGCCGGGGCGGCTGGGGCGGCGTGGTCGCAGCGACGAACGGCACGCTGGTGGTCTTTCAGTCTCCCGGCGGCGGTGCCTGCCGCAGAAGCATGGACGGCGGACGTACCTGGGAGCCGGAGCGTCTGCTCGCTCCGGACGCCAAAGGCGGCAACGCGCTTGTGGACGAGAGCACTGGCGACCTGCTCTTCGTCAACCCCGGCGAGGGCTGGCTCTTCCGTAGCCGAGACGCCGGCGCGACGTGGACGCGGGAGGCCTGCGAGGCGCGGCCCGACGGCTTCGGCCTAGTGCCGAGGCGCGAGGGGGTGTCGGCCATGCAGGCCGGCATCACGCTGGCGTTCGGCAAGCATAAGGGGCGGCTGCTAACGCCCGCGCGTATCATGGGGCCGAAGAACTCGAACGACGTGCTGTGGCGGCCTTACCACTACAGCACCGCGATGTACAGCGACGACGGCGGCAAGGTGTGGCAGACCAGCAAGCCCTTCCCGGTTCTGGGCACCGGCGAGGCGACGCTGGCCGAGCTGTCGGACGGCCGCATCCTCTATAACTCGCGCGAGCACATGAGCCCGGGCAACCGCTTCTTCGCGTGGAGCGAGGACGGCGACTTGTGGATCAACGCCTCGCGCAGTCCCGACCTGCCGGACGGCGTGCGCGGTTCCTCATACGGCTGCATGGGCGGCATGCTCCGGCTGCCGGTGGGCGGGCGCGACATCCTGCTCTACAGCAACCTCGACACCGACGCGGGCGAGATGCCCAAGCAGACCGGCGCCTCCACGAGCAAGGGCCGCGAGAAGGTGACGGTCTGGGCGAGCTTCGACGCCGGCCGCACGTGGCCGGTGAAGCGGCTGGTCTACGACGGCCCGAGCGCGTACTCGAACCTCGGCGTGGGGCGTAGCGGCACGCCGAGTCAGGGCCGGATCTTCCTGGTGTTCGAGGGTGGCCCCGGCGGCTTCTACGAGTCGGTGCAGGTGGTGTCGTTCAACCTGAGCTGGCTGCTGAACGGGCGGGACATTGGCCTATGGCTTGAGAAGAAGCTGCATCCGAAGCGCTGAAGTTGCGGAATTCAGGCGAACCGCTTACAATACTTGGGTCATCGAACAGGAGATAAAAATGAAGACAAAGCAACATCACGTTATTCGGATCGTTCGCGGCGGCGTCAGCGCGGCCTTAATGGCGGTGTGCGGGCTTCCCGTAGTCGGCGCGTCGCCGGCGGATGCCGCCCGCGCGGTCGAGGCTGCGCATGAGGCGCTATGGACGAAGTTTGTCGGCCCGGACGGCATCATTCGCGACACGGTCGGCGACCTGCCTACGCCGGAGGACTGTGCGCAGGGCAAGCCTAACGCCATTGGCTGGTGGAGCCCCATCGAGAACGGGCCGATGTTCACGGGGCTCTATCTGCCGGCCGCGTGCGAGCGCGCGCGGCGCAGCGGGCGCCCGGCCGACAAGGAGAAGGCGCGGCGGCTGGCGCAAGGGCTGCTGCTGTGCGCCTCGGTTTCAGACGTGCCGGGCTTCATCGCGCGGGGCGTGGGCTCCGACGGGAAGTGCCATTATCCCATGGGCTCAGACGACCAGACGCACCCGTGGTTCTACGGGCTGCACGCCTATGTGACCAGTGGTCTGCCTGAAGGCGCTGAGCGCGAGAAGATTGTCGCCAAGATGCGCGAGGTGGCGGACGTGCTGGAGTCGACGGGATGGCGCTGCCCCTGCGACGGCGCGTTCAAGGGAGGCTTCCGGGGCGGTTACAAGGGCCACCTCTTCCGCGATGCGGTGCGCTACCTCCACCTGCTGCGGGTCATGGCCGATGTCACCGGGGATGCGGCGTGGCTGCGGCGCTATCAGGTGGCGCTTGCGGAGAGGCCCGCGAAGTCGGATAAGACGCGCGCAGAGATCTGCGCGGTCGGCTATCCCCTCGACCGAGAGGCGATCGCCCACGTCGACGCGTCGCTCTGGATCTATGTCGGCTCGCAGGGCGCGCTGGCGCGCCTGGCGGCGCTGGAGACGGACGCGTCGATCTTGAAGCTCTACCGGGAAGGCTTGCTGGTGAACGCCACGAACGCGCTCCCCGCCATCGGTGCCTACCGCCAATTCGACAACGCGGATACGAAGGTGTTCGGCCACGCGAAGTGGCGCGAGGGTTACCCCGAGTGGTTCCCGCAGAAAACGCAGGAGGACGCCCTGAAGCTGTCGAAGACCGGCGACAAGGCGAAGCTGGGGGCGCGCAAAGGGTACGAGGCCCGTTTGATGAGGAACCCGCTTGCGGCAGCGGCGGTCGTCGCGCTGGCGGGCGGCGAGGCGAGCCGCGAGGAGATCGGGCGGGCCATCGCCCATTACGATTACGCGAAGCTGAACATGGCCGAACTCTTCTTCGCGGAGTGCGCGTATTACGCGCTGCCGAAATAGGGGTGTGGGGAAACGGGCTGAACAGACGCAACGGAAGGGGAAGCGCATGAGCAAGGCGAGATGGGCGGGAATGGTTGCCGTGTGTGCGGCGGGGATGGCGTGGTGTGTCGAGGATAAGGCGGGCGAGAAGCTGAAGTGGCAGGCCGAGGCCAAGGTTCCCGTCGTCGATATTTCCGGCGAGACGGATCGCCAGACCGTGATCGCGGCGGGCACGCCGGAGGTCTACCAAGGGCATCCGACGACGGTGACCTCGGCGGACGGGAAGTCAATTATCGCCGTGTGGTGCGTCAATCACGGCGGCGCAGCGGGCCCGATGGCGCGCAGCGGCGACGGCGGCAAGACCTGGATGCGGCTGGACGACCGCATGCCCGAGGGCTACCGGACGCACCAGAACTGTCCCAGCATCTACCGGCTGGTCGACGCGCAGGGCAAGTCGCGGCTTTGGGTCTGGTCGGCCGCGAAGGGAACCCGCCAGGGCGAGCCCATGCCGAGCATCCTGAGCGAGGATGACGGGCTGACGTGGCGGGAGGTGCCGCCGCTGGGCGAGGCGTTCTACTGCGTGATGACCTTCAGCAGCATCGTGCGTCTCAAGGACGGCGCGTATCTGGGCCTCTACCACCGGGGCGAGACCAAGGGGGAGGGCCGGGCCACGCTTGAGGTCGTGCAGTCCGTCACCCAGGACGGCGGCTTCACCTGGTCCGCGCCGCGCGTGGTGTCGAAGGTCGAGGGTAAGAAGCCGTGCGAGCCGTTCGTGTTCCGCTCGCCGGACGGCAAGGAGCTGTGTGCCCTGCTACGCGAGAACACGCACAAGGGCTACAGCCTGGTGATGTTCAGCCAGGACGAGGGCGCGACCTGGAGCGACGCGAAGGATACGGCGTGGGCGCTGACCGGCGACCGCCACATGGGCGTGCAGACGAAAGACGGGCGGCTCGTAATCGCGTTCCGCGACCAGGCGCCCGAGTCGCCGACCAAGGGGCACTTCGTGGCGTGGGTCGGCACGTACGACGACATCCGGCAGGGCCGTCCGGGGCAGTACCGCGTTAAGCTGCTGCATGGCTTCAAACTCGGCGACCTCGGCTATCCCGGCATGGAGCTGCTGCCGGACGGCACGATCGTGGCGACGACCTACCTCAAGTACTGGGACGACGCGCGCAAGCACTCGGTGGTGAGCGTTCGCTTCAATTTATCCGAAACCGACGCGCGGCTGAGCGAACAGCAGCGGTAAGGAAATAATCATGATGCTTCATCTCTATGCCGTGGTGCTGGGTGGAAAATTCTCCGGGGAGCGTCTGGGCGAAGATCACGAGACAGTCTTTGTGGTCGCCGAGGACGAGGAGCAGGCGCGTGCCAAGGCCAAGGCGAAATGGTCAGGCGCGGTTGAAAAGGGCCTGCACATTGATGCGCTGGCCTGCGTTGACCAGGTCGACGGCTATGCGGTGAGGCTTGAGCGGGTCGGTTAAGCGTCGAACCACGTCCGCACAGGCAGGTCGAGCCCGAGCCCCAGCATGTAGTTGTAGAGCGCGCGTCGCAGGCCCGCGCCGAGGCGGGCGTGGTCGGGCGCGCTGGGCTCTTCGTAGGGGATCTCGTTGCGCGCGAAGCGCCGCTCAAGGGCCGGCTGCGGCAGCAGGCGGATGCCGTACTTCTCGGGCTGCTGCGCGATGGGGCTGTGCGCGGTGAGCGCGAAGCGGTGCCAGTAGGCGGACTGGATGTGGCCGTCCGCGAAGCGCTGCCGCACGTACTCAAGAGCGTCGAGGGTCTCGCGCTCGGTCTGCGTGGGAAAGCCGTACATCAGGTAGGCGTGGACCAGCAGGCCCGCGTCGGAGAAGGCCTGGCACGTCTGGGTGGCGCCCGCCAGCGTGATGCCCTTGTTCATCAGCTTGAGCAGGCGGTCGTGGGCGCACTCGAGCCCGCCGGTGACCGCGATGCAGCCAGCCTGCGCCATGAGCCGGGCGAGCGCGGGCGTGAAGCTCTTCTCGAAGCGGATGTTGCCCCACCAGGCGATCGTCTCGCCGCGCGCGAGCAGCTCTTCGCAGACTTCCCGGACGAGCGCGGGCGCGAGCGCCTCATCGGTGAAGTGGAACCCCGAAAGCCCGGTCTCGCCTTTGAGCCGCACGAGGCCGTCGACCAGCGCCTTCACGTCCGGCGGCTCGTAGCGGCCGATGTAGTCCAGCGCGACGTCGCAGAAGGCGCACTTGTGCCAGTAGCAGCCGTTGGCTACGGGCACCTTGAGCCACGTGCCGTCCGACCAGATGCGGTGCATGGGGTTGGCCATTTCGAGCAGGCTCACGTAGCGCGAGAGGTCGAGGCCGGAGAAGTTAGGAGTTAGGAAGGAGGAGTGAGGAGTTGAGAGACGGGAGTCAGAGTAAGACGGTGTTGAACATTGAACGTTGAGCGTTGAGCGTTGAGCGTTGAACGTTGGGTTGTTGGCGGTCAGCGTGCGCACGCGCGGCCCTATGCCCAAGATGCCGAGCCAGGGCGCGGTGCCCTCGTCGAAGCAGAGGTCGTCGATGAAGTCGAAGACGCGCGGGTCGCTGAGGTCGCGCAGCTCGGTGTTGACGTAGCCGCCGCCGAACACGATACGGGTGCCGGGCCTGAGGCGGCGCACGGCGGCGGCGATGCGGAAGGCCGCGTAGACCGTGCCGGGGAAGGGCAGGGTGACGCCGACAATGTCGGGCGCGTGCCGTTCTAGCGCCTGCGCGGTGAGGTCGTCGATGAGCGTGTCGATCAGCGTGGGCGGACGCGCGAGGCGCGCGAGGAGCGGGTCGAACGAGGGGGCGCAGAGGGCGAGGCGCTCCGCGTAGCGCGCGAAGCCGAAGTCGGGGTCCGCGCCATCGCGGATGAGGTCCGCGAGGTCGTCGAGGTAGAGCGAGGCGATGAACTTGGCGCGGTCGGTGACGCCCAGAGTGCCGAAGAGTTCGGCGAGCGTCTCCTCCTCGTCCGCGCCGGTGCCCTCGGGGGCGAGCGCGGCGAAGCGCGGGCCTTCGGGCAGGAAGCCGCGCCGGGCGATCAGCCACCCGGCCGCGTCGTTGCGGCCCTGGAGGAAGGCGACGGCGGGCTCGACGGTATTCAGATACGCGTCGGTGTGGTCTAGGAAAAAGCGGACGAGCGGGGTCGGCTTCTGCGACTGGCGGCAGGCGGCCGCAATGCGGGCGAGTCCGTCGCGGGAGAAGAGCCGCAGGACGAGGTCGAGCGAAAGGTCGGCCTGCACGGCGTCCGCGCCCTGCGCGCGCAGAAACGCGGTCAGGAC
Source organism: uncultured Lentisphaeraceae bacterium (assembly GCA_964390795.1). Classification (GTDB taxonomy): domain Bacteria; phylum Verrucomicrobiota; class Kiritimatiellia; order RFP12; family UBA1067; genus CAYMLQ01. The sequence goes on along the minus strand of CAYMLQ010000072.1, from coordinate 130 downwards.
CGGCGTGGCCGGGTAAGGCGTGTTGAGCTGGACGAGCGGCGGCGTGAGAAGCAGGATTCTCATTACAACTTAGATTGGCGCGCCCAGCAGGCACGGAGTGGAACGAAATCCGCGACTGGGTCCAGCGAAT
>CAYMLQ010000071.1:0-19026 GCA_964390795.1 uncultured Lentisphaeraceae bacterium | reverse complement strand
ACGGATTTCGGCCGGCAGGACAATTTGCCCGCGACTGGAAAGGGTCGTGTTCATGCAGGTAAGATAACATCTTACTTTGAGCGTGTCAACCGGGTGCGAGTCAACTCCTAACTCCTAACTCCTCCTTTGGTGCGGTTCAGTTTCAACAAAACAGAAAAACAAAACGGAATCGCATCCTCGTGCCGGTGTGGTACACTTTCGCCCTATGAATGCCGACTTCTCCTTGCTGACCCCGGATCGCGTGCTGGATGCGGTGGAACTTGCCACGCACCAACGCTGCACAGGGGTGATCCGTCCGTTTCCCAGCTACATTAACCGCGTGTACGACGTGGAGATGGCGGCGGGCGACCACCTCGTCGCCAAGTTCTACCGTCCTGGGCGGTGGGCGCGCGAAGCGCTGCTCGACGAGCACGCGTTCGTGCTGGCTTGCGCGGCTGACGAGATCCCTGTCATTGCGCCCGTGGCGTTCACGGACGGGACAACGCTGGGTGAAGTCGACGGCATTTCCTTCGCGCTGTTTCCCAAGCGCGGCGGCAGGCCCATCGAGCCCGCTGATCCGGGCGGCGCGCTCTGGGGGCGTCTGGGCGCTCTGCTGGCTCGCGTCCACCGGGTCGGCGAGCGCGCGAAGGCCCCGGCTCGGCTCACGCTCGAGCCGTTCACCGCGACGGCTGCTGATCTTGACTATCTGCTCGACAACGGCTTTCTCGACGACCGCGAAGCACGACGGTTGGAAACGTTCGGACAGACGCTGCTGGACACGATCGCGCCGCTCTTCGAAGGGTCTGACGTGATCCGGCTGCACGGCGACTGCCAGCACACGAACGTGCTCGAGCGGCCGGACACCGGCCTCTTCCTGATCGACTTCGACGACATGATGAACGGCCCGCCCGTGCAGGACCTCTGGATGCTGTTGCCGGGGCGGCTGTGCGACGCCCGCGAGGAGGCGGAGCAGCTTGTGGAGGGTTATGAGACCTTTCGCCCGTTCGACCGCCAGTCGCTGAAGTTGATTGAGCCTTTGCGGGCTATGCGCATGATCTATTACCTGGCATGGTGCGCGCGCCAGGCCCGCGACGCGGCTTTCCTGCAAAACCATCCCGAGTGGGGCTCTCACACGTTCTGGGCCAAGGAAATGGCCGATCTCGAAGCCCAGCTCGTTTGCGTGTAACTGCGGAGTTCAGCGTTCGGTGTTCGGCGTTCGGCGTTACCCGCTTCGCGAGCAACATTGCTTATAGAACACGGCGCCCCTTGGTAGGGACGCCTCCCCGCAGGCGTCCGCAGGTCATTGCCGTGAAACAGAGATCGGCGGCGCATTTCACATACGCGCACCAGAAGCCAATCCCAAATCGCGCGCTATGCCCGGAAGCGCAACTGTCACCCACCGATTACCCGTTGTGTTGCATCGGAGTGTCGGGTATACTGACACCCGAAAATGCTGCTTAAAGAGCCTTGCGGATGCGAGTCGCAGGCATAGAGGAAGGAAGCGAAAAATGAACATGGGGTTGATGAGTCTGATGGTCATGTGCGGGCTGGTGACGGTGGCAAGCGGCGAGCAGCAGGTCATCAAGCTGTGGCCGGAGGGTCAAATTCCGCTCAAGACGAGCGACGCGCCGGAAAAGATCAATCCGTCGAAGGACGACATCGTGCGCCTGACGGACGTGAACGAGCCGAGCCTGACCGTCTTTCTCGCCAAGGACACGGGCACTCCGAACGCGGCTGTCATGATCTGCCCCGGCGGCGGCTACGGTATTTTGGCGTGGAATCACGAGGGAACAGAAGTGGCGCAGTGGCTGAACGCGCAAGGCATCTCGGCGTTCGTCCTGAAGTACCGCGTGCCGAAGAACCGCGATGCGGCCCTGTGCGACGCGCAGCGGGGCATGGGGCTGATCCGTTCCAAGGCGCAGGCGTTCAACATTGATCCGAAACGCCTGGGCATCATGGGCTTTTCTGCGGGCGCGCACCTCTCCGTCCGCACGTGTACGAATTACGAAAAGCGCTTCTATGCGTCGGTGGACGACATTGACGCGCAGCCGAGCCGTCCGGACTTCGCGCTCGTCATTTATCCCGCCTACCTGTTTGCGGAGGGCTACACGATGGCGCCCGAGTTGCCGGTGACTGCGAACACGCCCCCGACATTCCTCCTGCAGGCTGAAGACGACGGCCCTTATGTGGACAGCAGTCTGGCTTACTTTATCGCGCTGAAGGCGGCCAAAGTGCCCGTGGAAATGCACCTGTTCCCCGACGGAGGACACGGCTACGGGTTGCGTAAGAAGGGCAAGAGCACGGATGTCTGGCCGGATTTGGCGGCGGCCTGGCTAAAGCGCGTCTGCGGCAGGTGATACCACTCCGAAAAGAAATTTCACTTAACGTCAGCGACCACCGAACCCGCGAGCCAAAGGCGAACGAGGGTTCGGTGTCTCCTTGTTGGGAACCAATCCACACTGTGTACCTCCGTCCGTCGCTCGGTTGTCGTATTCACTTCTCATGAGATGTGAATAAGCTATCGCAAGACCTTCCTGGTCTAGTAGCCTGTACAGCAACAAACTTCGTTCATTTTGACAGGATTACAGGATTTTCATGATTGAAAACAATGGCTGTTAATCATGTAATCATGTCCGAAATGTCTTATAGTACAGTGTGCTAGCCTTTCGTGATGAGGGAAACCGCGTACAGACCCAGACTGAAGCACGCCATACAGCCGACAAGGGTCAGAAAAAAATATCCCGCCGCGTAAAGGTACTCGGCATCCTCCATGAACTTGAACAGTTCGTACGTAAAGGTGGACATGGTGGTGAAGCCGCCGCAAAAGCCGGTGGCCAGCAGCAGGCGGGTGGTGGGCGTCAGCGCCCCGGTTTTGGTGGCCAGCGCCGCGATGACGCCGAGAAAGAGGCAGCCCAAGAGGTTGGCCCAGAGGGTGCCGTGCGGGAACGTGACGGAATAGCGCTGGCCCAGCAGGCTGAGCGCGAAGCGCAGCACCGAGCCAACGAACCCGCCGCACCCGACGGCGATGAACGGAATTAAGCTCTTCATACGTGGTGGATTAGTGCCTTACGGCCACGTAACAGTGATAACAAGAACGTTGTTGCCCCCCTCCCTCGCCCTCTGGGAGAGGGCCGGGGTGAGGGTTGCGGGCTCCGCCCGCATTAGTGCCTGAAGCTGCGCTGGCCGGTGAAGACCATGGCGACATGGGCGTCGTTACAGCAGTCGATCACATCCCAGTCGCGGATGGCTCCGCCGGGCTGGACAATGGCGGTGATGCCTTCGCGGATGCCGACCTCCGCGCCGTCGCGGAAGGGGAAGAAGGCGTCGGAGACCATGCTGCAGCCGATCAGGCCGCCTTTGCGGGCCTTGACCTCCTCGTCGATCGCGGCCATGCGCTGCGCGCCCTCGTCGCCGAACTTCAGCGCGAGCTCGTTGTAGGCGGTCGCGTACTTCTCCCACGAGATCCAGTCGGCCAGCTTGCGGTAGGCCTTGTCGCGGGCGATCTCGGCGACGCCCACGCGGTCCTGCTCGCCGGTGCCGACGCCGACGGTCGCGCCGTCCTTGACATAGAGCACGGAGTTGCTGGTGACGCCCGCCTCGACCAGCCAGCCGAAGATGAGGTCGTCGTACTCCTGCGCGGTCGGCAGGCGCTTGATGCGTTTGACCGTGCCATCTTTCATGGTGCATTCGGCGGGCATGAGCTGGCCCGCGGTGCGGGCCTCGGGCACGAACGACCATTGGGCCACGAGGCCGCCGTCGATCAGCGACTTGAAGTCGACCACGCGCTGGGCCACGAACGAGGTGAGGCGGGCCATGTTGTTGATGCGCATGACGCGCAGGTTCTTCTTGGTGGCGAAAAGGTCGAGCACGCCGGGGCCGAACTCGGGGGCCACGACGACCTCGGCGTAGTTCTCGGCCACGAGCCGGGCGGTCTCGAGGTCCACCTCGCGGTTGAGCGCGATGCAGCCGCCGAACGCGGCCAGGCGGTCGGCCTTGTTGGCGCGGACGTAGGCCTCGGTGAGCGTGGCGGCCTTGGCCACGCCGCAGGGGTTGTTGTGCTTGACGATCGCGGCGCAGGGCGTGTCGTCGAGGTAGCGCAGGATGTTGAGCGCGTTGTCCGCGTCGGTCAGGTTGGTCTTGCCGGGATGCTTGCCGGACTGGAGCAGCTCGGGGTCGGAGGCCAGATAGTGGCCGGGCGCGAGGGCTGTGACGTCGCCGAGCGCGAGGTTGCCATTCACCAGCTTGTACATCGCAGCTTCCTGCCCCGGGTTCTCTCCGTAACGCAAGCCCTTCTCTTCGCCGTCGATGACCCACGAGACTTTCTCGTAGGCGAGGGTCTGGCGTTCGGCCCCGTCGATGAAGGTGATCTCCATCTTCGGGGTGAAGTGGTCGTCCATGATGGTTTTGTAGGCTGCTTTAAGGTCGATGGCCATGGGGGGGCTCCGAAGTCAGTTAGGAGTTAGGATTTAGGAGTTGAATACGGGCAGGGTTCTGGGTTTGGGCGCACGCGCAGGAGGCAGAGGCCGAAGAGGGTGTCAAACTTCCGGCGAGTGCCAGACACGAAAACAGGGGAATCATTTTCAACATGGAGCTGCCCTTTCACAATCAAGATGTGGCCGTTATTTAAGCATAAAACGGGGTGAAAAAAAAGCCCGTTACGCTCACTTCGCTTTTATTTGTCGGGTCAGTCACGGTTTTAAGGATGAGTGAGCGAAAAGCATCGGGATCCAGTTGGCGCCGAAGAAAAAGGGCCGCGTCTCAAAAAACCTAGATCGGTGTTTGACAGGTGCGGGCCGAATCACTAGACTACTCAACCCATACGTGATCTTTATCATTTGCATCTGGAAGGAAGTGCCGCAGTGAGTGTCGTTCAACCGTTGCTCGACCTGCAGGAGATTGATGGTCGTATCCGAAGCCTGCAGCAGGAAATACGTGACATTCCGCAACGCAAAGCCCAAGAGATGGAGCGCCTGAGTGGTGCCCGAGAAACCTTGGACCGTGCGAAGGCGGATTTGAAGAATGCCCAGTTGAGGGTCAGTGAGGCGGAACTGGAAGTGAAGGCCCGGCGAGACAAGATTCTTGCGCTCAAGCAGAATCAGGTCATGCTGAAGACCAACAAAGAGTTTCAGATATTCAACCTCGAGATCGCGAAGATCGAGGGTGATATCGACGGCCACGAGGCCCGTCAGCTGGCCGCGATGGACGATGTGATTCCCAGAAAGCAAGCGGTCAGCGAAGCCGACGCGAAGCTCAAGGAGGAGCAGTCTGTCGTCGATGGGTATATCGGCGAGTTGGATGAACGGCTGGCCGCTGTTCAATCCGAGCTGGCTGCCGCCGAGGCTGAGCGTGCCGAGGCCGCCAAGAAGGTGACGCCTCAGTTCATGCTGTATTATGATCGGTTGCGCGTGAAGCGCTGGCCTGTGGTGGTGAGCCTACAGCCTGACTGCGTGTGTAACGGCTGCCACTTGGTCCAGCCGCCCTCGGTGGGGCAGATGGTGCGACGCAACCAGGGCCTTGTGCCCTGCCAGATGTGCGGGCGCATCCTCTACATGGTTTGATTTCAGGGCATTCCCGGTTCGGGGATGCCCGTTTGAATGGTGCCAGTCGCAATTTCGTTTTGCGGTGGCCGCAAGGGGAGTGACCGGTCGCTCCTGCACTCGTGCAGGGGAGGAAAGTCCGGACTCCGCAGGGCAAGAGGTCCGGCCGTTAAGACCGGAGAGGCGCTGCCAGATCGGCGCCGACGGAAAGTGCCACAGAAAACAGACCGCCCGGCGTTCGCGCCGGGTCAGGGTGAAAAGGTGGTGTAAGAGACCACCGGGCTGGCGTGAGAGCGCCACCGCACGGCAAACCCCCTCTGGAGCAAGATCAAATAGGGGATTCGAGACGCGGCTCGCGTCGTTCCGGTTCGCCGGATAGGATCCCGGGTAGATTGCTCAGATGAATGATCGGAGCCGTTCTTCGGAACGGTGAACAGAATCCGGCTTATTCGCACCCTTGCGGTCATCGCATTTTTTGAAGGCTGGTGAGACAACCGATAAATCGTGGGCCGGAATACCGGAAAGGATACCGGAATGCTTATTGCGTCGACATCCGCCTTGGAATATTCGGGTTTTGCGCTTGCGGTTGTGTCATGCCTGCTATTGGTCGCGCTCCTTTCGGTGGTCAACGTGGTTTTCGTGCGCCGCCGCAGTGCGAAACTGATTCAGGCCGAGCGGGATAAGCTGAACGCGTTTTTCGAGGCCGCTCCGACGGGCATGGTGGTGGTCGATCAGAACCGGACGATTGTCCGTTTGAATTCGGCGGCTGTTGCGATTGCCGCAGGCACTGCGTCGGGTCTCGTCGGCAAGAAGCAAGGCGATGCGCTACGGTGCGTGAACGCGGCGAAGACGTCAGCGGGCTGCGGGTTCGGCTCCGAGTGCTGGCTCTGCCCGATGCGGAAGGTCATCGACTCCGTGAGCGCAGACGGAAAGCCTATGCGGAATGTGGAAATGCCGATGTTCCTGGTGCGGGAGGGGGGGCTGCGGACGATCTGGTTGCGGGTCGGCGCCGAACCGGTTGAGATTTCCGGGCATCGCCATGTGATCCTCACTTTTGACGACATGACAGAGGCCAAGCGCAATCTTGAGAAAATCAAGCAGGCGTCTGTGGAACTGGAGCGCATGAATCGGGAGATTCAGCAGGCCAATCAAACCAAAGGGCAGTTCCTCGCGAATATGAGCCATGAGATCCGGACGCCTCTGAATGGCGTCATCGGAATGGCCGGGTTGCTGATGAACACGGCGTTGAGCGAAGAGCAGCGCGAGTTTGCCGAAACGATCCGGGCTAGCGGCGAGGCCCTGTTGATGGTGGTGAACGACATTCTCGACTTCTCCAAGATTGAAGCGGACAAGATGGTTCTGGAAAACACGTCCTTTGATCTGCAGCACTGTTTGGAAAAGGCGCTTCGCGTGGTGGCGCCTGCAGCGGCCAAAAAGAAGCTGGAGCTTGTTTACAAAATCGACCAGACGGTTCAGCCTGTTTGGATTGGTGACGCCGGACGTCTCAGCCAGATCTTGGTTAATCTGTTGGGGAATGCGATTAAATTCACGGAGCGGGGAGAGGTGGTCGTCACCGTTGCGGGAGCTCAGCTCGAAGCCAAGCGCTTCCGGCTCGATTTTGCCGTTCGCGATACGGGGGTGGGGATTCCGCTCGAGGTTCAAGACAAGCTTTTTCAGTCTTTTAGTCAGGTCGACTCCTCGGCCACGCGCCGGTTTGGCGGCACGGGGCTTGGGCTGGCAATCAGCAAGCGTCTCTGCGAACTGATGGGCGGATCAATGTCGTTGGAGAGCAAAGGGATTCCGGGGCAGGGGTGCACGTTCAGGTTTTCGATCATTGTTCACGGCGACGCGGACACCCAAATGCCGTCGGTTCAGATCGCGAACAAGAGCCTCGTGGGGAAGCGCGTGCTGATCGTCGACGATAACGCGTCTAGCCGTGAGATGTTGTCGGAGCAGACGCTGAGATGGAAAATGGCGCCCGTGATGGCCGTTTCCGGAACCGCGGCGCTGGGTCTGTTGCAAGGGCCAGAGCCCATCGATGTGGCCATCGTTGACTCTCAAATGCCGGACTTGAGCGGGCTTAAGGTGGCCGAGGCGGCTCGTCAACTGCCGCACAGGGCAGGACTGCGACTCATCCTGTTGACGCAGATGGGAGAACGTGTTGAGCGTGAACTCCTCGTGTCAGCCGACGTCAGCATGACCAAGCCGGTCTCCGCAGCGCAGTTGCACGATGCGCTCGTGAGCGCACTTTCTGTCCGTCCCGTCGTGGCGCAAACACACGTCGCTCCCGCTGTTGTGCCGTTGCAGGGCGATGTCGGGCAAACGCACCCGCTGCGGATCTTGCTGGCAGAGGACAATGTGGTGAACCAGAAAGTTGCGGTCAAGCTGCTTGAGAAGCTCGGGTATCACGCGGATGTGGTTTCGGACGGGAGCCAGGTGCTCGACGTCTTGGCAAAGATCCCTTATGACGTGGTTCTGATGGATGTGCAAATGCCGGAGCTGGACGGCGAAGAGACCACCATACGCATCCGCAAGGAGTTGCCAGCCGAGCGTCAGCCATGGATTGTTGCCATGACCGCCAACGCATTGAAGGGTGACCGCGAGCGGTATCTGGCGGTCGGGATGAACGATTATCTTTCAAAGCCCGTGCGTCCGGAGCGGCTGAGTGAAGTGTTGAAAGCGGCGCAGCCGCTTTCGGTTCGCGCGTCCGGCCAAACGGCGAGCCCGTCGGGACCTCCGAGCTTGCCCGGCTAAGGAGAACGTGTGCAAGAAAGCGCTCACATGACAGAGGCTGCCAAGCCACAAGCGCCGGTTGACTGGTCGCTGCTCGGTTCGTGCGGCGAACTCATGGATCTCGTCTCCGAGCACGTGTTCGCGTTTGACGAAAATCTCCGGGTCGTGTGTGCGAATGCGGCGTTCGTCGCTGCGTTCGGAACCGGACGTGACGTGCCGGTTATGGGGCGTTCGTTTGGGGATGTGCTCTGCTGCCGGCATGCCGTGAAGGGACGGCCGTGCGGTGGCTCTGAGGCGTGTGGCGTGTGCGGGTGGTTTATTGCGGCCGAGGCGGCGAAGCGAGGCGAGCGGTTAAGTCAGGAGTGCCGGCTGCTTACCTGCTCAGGGAACGCCTTTGACTTCATGGTTCGGGCCACGCCTGCGACGACACTCGGCTACGGGCTCTGCAGCCTCAAAGACGTGTGCGCGAACAAGCGGTTGCGGGTGCTCGAAAGGTCTGTCTTTCATGATGTCACCAATCTCGTCGTAGGCATCAAGGGCCTTCTTGAGATCCTCGACATCACCGATGCCGCACAAACGGAAGAGTACATCCAGTTGGTTCACGGCAGCGCAAAAAAAATGACGCATGAGATTTTGCGGTTGAGGACCCTCCGCGAGGCTGAGAACGGGGACTTGTCGCCGTGTTGCGGGCGTGTGTCTGCGGATGACCTGGTGCGCGAAGTCAGCGAGTGCTATCTTGAAGAGGCGTCAGCCCGGCACGTGACGGTCTGTGCTGACGTGGCGGGGGGTGTCCATTTTGAAACGGATCGGATGTTGGCGCATCAGGTGCTCTGTAGCCTGGTGCTGAATGCGATCGAAGCGTCCAAGCGCGGAGACCGTGTGACCGTGGGGTGCGCGGTTGAAGGCGACGAGGTCGTGTTCCGCATCCGCAACGCGCATGTGCTTGCCGGCGATGTCCGCTTGAAAATGTTTGAGCGCTCGTTCAGCACCAAAGGCGCGGGTAAAGGTGTGGGCGCTTACGGAGCGAAACTGATTGCGGAACGGTTTCTGAAGGGCCGGTTGTCGTTTGCTTCTCGGGCTTCAGAGGGCACGGTCTTTGTTTTGAGTTTGCCGCTCTCCCTGCCAGGGTGCGGCGGTGCGGCAGGCAGCTAGTCTGGAGGATTGGGAGATGGGTAAGCGCGAAATCAGGGTCTTGCTTGCGGATGATGAAATTCACATCCGCTATTTGATCAGAAGCATCATCCGCTCGGAGGGCTATGTGGTGGTCGGAGAGGCCAACAACGGAGAGGATGCGCTCGCTCTCTACCGTGAGCATCGGCCTGACCTGACGCTGATGGATATCAACCTTCCTTTGAAAACCGGAGATGAGGTTCTCGCTGCGATCATGAGCGAAGATCCGAACGCTAAGGTGATCATGCTCACCATGGTGGCGGACACGGAGACCGTTCAGCGCTGTCTGGAACTGGGTGCGGTCAACTATATTTTGAAAAGCAATTCGGTTGAGACGATTCGGAAGATGCTGCGTGAGGCGGTGAGTCTCATTTTCCCGGAGGAAACTCAGCCGTGAATGCGAAGTTCGACTACCTGAAAATGAAGCAGGAGATCGTTGAGGACGAAAAGGTCTTCAAAGCGAAGCCCGTCTTGCTGACGCAGCTGGAGATTCAGAAGATGCTCTTGGAGCGGAAGAGCAAAGATGACCGGAGGCCGACCTCATGAGTCAACGCGATGAAGGTGTGCGAAAGTCGCTCGTCGCCTTGCGCTTCATGCCCGCAAATGAGCTGGAGCATCTGTGTAACCAGCGAAGTGACGATCTCGTCGCGCTTTTGGACGAGCTTCAACTTCGCTTCCCGGCTCACAGGCAGGCGATTGGACGGATTTGGGCGGATACGTTCCAAGTGGCCTATGTGGACATTGAAACCACACGGATTGATCCGCAGGTAGCCGCCCGGCTCGGCTATGACTACGCCATGTGCGAAGGGATCGTCGCCCTTTACGATTTCGACGGGGTCGTTACGGTCGCCACCTCTCGTCTCGAGAACCGCTTTCTTGAAGAGCAGACTCGCGCGAGCATCGGCACAGACATCAGTGTTGTCTTCGCGTTTCCGTCGCAGATTGTCGACGCGATCGAGATGGCCTATCAGACGCACGACAGTCTGACAACGCTTCTCACCCAATCCGGCATTCACGAACTGACGGAAAGCGGGGGGGTGCTGACCACCGAGCAGATGCGGCAGCTGGCAGGCAACGAGTACATCATCAAGTTCGTCCGCGGGTTGATTCTGCTGGCCCTGTCAGAGCGTGCCAGCGACATCCACATTGAGCCTGGCAAAAGTGAGGTGCGCATCCGTTTCCGCATCGATGGCGCGCTTCAGGACCGCTTCCTGCTTGATGCTGCGGTTCTCGGGCCGATCACGAGCCGTCTGAAAATCATGGCGGATTTGGACATCAGCGAGCACCGGCTTCCGCAAGACGGCCGAATCGGTCTCGCCCTGCGCGAGAACACGCTGGATTTGCGATTTTCGTCAATCCCCTCGGTCGTCGGCGAAAAAATTGTATTGCGCGTGCTGGGGCGCAACAAGAGCCGCGCCATACCCGATCTCGAGCAACTCAGCTTGTCCGCCTCGGTTTTCAGGGATCTCCAGAGCGTCAGCCTGATGCCCAATGGATTATTTTTGGTGACGGGGCCGACCGGTTCGGGCAAGACGACCACGCTGTATGCGTTGCTCAAGAAGTTGAACGCTCCTGACGTCAACATCCTGACGGTTGAGGATCCTGTCGAATACCGTCTGGAGGGTGTGACTCAAGTGCAGGTGAACACCTCCATCGGGCTTGAGTTCGAGATGGCGTTGCGCGCGTTTCTGCGGCAAGACCTGGACATCATTCTGGTCGGTGAGATCCGCGACGCGGAGTCGGGCAGAATTGCGGCCCAGGCCGCCTTGACGGGGCATCTCGTCCTTTCGACCCTGCATACGAATAGCGCGCTTGAGTCCGTGACGCGCCTGATCGATATCGGCGTCGAGCCGTTCCTGGTCGCGCCCGCGATCATCGCGGTCATGGCCCAGCGTCTCGTTCGGCAGATTTGCACGTCCTGCCGCGTCTCTTATCCTGCGCCGAAAGAGGTGCTCGAAACGTTCTTCACCAACTGCGACGGCGAGGATGTCCTGTTCTGGAAGGGACGGGGATGCGATCGCTGCGGGCACACCGGCTACTACGGGCGCATTGCCGTACATGAGTTATTCAGGATCAATCTTGAGGTGCGAGACCTGATCGCGCGCGGCGCAACAAGCGGGGATATTCAGGCGGCAGCGCGTCGTGCGGGCTTTCGCACCATGTGTTACGACGGCCTGAAAAAGGTGCTGCGAGGACTGACGACGATCGAGCAGCTCAAGGCCATTTCTTATCTTGAGGAGGGCGCGGACTAAGACCCCTCAAGGAGTGTGTCGCCGGACGCTCATCTGCATCAGGAAGTTTGGAACAGGCTATGGAGATGCGAACGCTCACTGCATGGATCGTTGCCGGTTCAGGCGTCTGCTGTGCCGCGTTCTCTCTATTAGCCGATACGGGGCTGGCGGTTGTGCGGGGGGGTGCCAGCCAGAGCAGTAATCTCAGCCCGACGGCCTATCAGGCAGCGTTGGCGCTCGACACCAACGTCACCACATTTACGCATACGGCGAACCTGCCGAACAGCTATTGGGAGGAGGACTTGGGCCGCGCTCTTCCCATCAGCAGGGTCGAACTCGTCAACCGCCATAATGCCGCACCGGAACGCCTGGGCGGACTCACGTTGCGGGTATTCGATTCGAACAGGGTGAGCGTCGTCTCGGCGACCGTGACGAATCCGGGGTTGGGCGGCACCTGGACCTTTGACGCGCCGTCCATGATCACCGGACAATTTGTTCGCGTGGGCTTGGAAAACGGCGTCACGAACCAGGGCGGGAACTATTATGTGACGCTCGCTGAGGTGAGGGTCTTTTCTGAGGTTGAGCTTGGAACCAATGTAGCGGTGGGAAAAGACGCGTTCATGACACGTTTGACTGACACGCTCCTGCCGCCGGCGTATGCGAATGACAACTGTTTGACGACCTCTGTGTTCACGACGACGGCCACCGTCGATGGTTACTGGGAGGTTGATCTCGGTGCGCTCTACGCGATTTCGCGCGTGCGCGCCATTGAGGCAGACGGCCTCAGCAACCGCCTGGCGCACGCGACGGTGCGGTTCTTTAACGAGTCGCATGAGTCGGTGTTCAGCAGGCATTTGACGCTCAATGACGCTCCCTTGTTCAGCTTCGACGTGAACGATGTTTACTGCGCACGCTATGTCCGTTTAGGGTTGGAGAACAAGGAGCGCACAGGAGGTGATTGGTACCTCGGTTTCAAGGAAGTGCAAGTGTTCGGGCACCCTGCGGACGACGTGGGGATTCTCAGCTTCGGGGCTTCGCAGACCAACCTCGCGGCGGGACAGTCGGCGACCTTATCGTGGCAGGTGAGCGATGTGCGACAGGTTTTGTTGTGCTCGGGAAATGGGCCTGCGACAAACGTGACCGGGACGGTAGCTCTGCTTGTAGCGCCCGCCCAGTCAACGTGTTACACGCTGGTGGCGACCAATGCCGGCCAGGCATACGAGCGCTCGGTGACGGTCGTTGTCAACGCACAGCAGCCGCCTCTGCGTATCGAGGAGTTCGTGGCGGATAACAAGGTGTCGTTCGAGGACGGGTATGGGGATGCCCCCGACTGGATCGAAATCAGGAACCCGACGGCTGCGGACGTCAACCTGTCAGGCTACGGACTCAGCGACAACCCGTCTAAGCCTATGAAGTGGACCTTCCCGAGTGTGACGCTGCCCGCGTATGGACGCATGATCGTTTGTGCTTCAGGGAAGGCGGAGAAGATCGACCCCGCCGGCTTTGTGCATGCGAGCTGGAGCCTTTCGGCGGACGGCGAGCACATCGTGCTGACCGCGCCCGACGGGACGACGGGTCTTGACGAGGTCTTGTCCTTTCCGGCGCAGGGTGAGGATGTGGCGTATGCGCGCGATCTCGAGGGGGTCTGGGGTTTTCAGGAACCCACCCCCGGCGCGCTCAACCGCACCGCCCGCTACGCGGGCTGGCTCAAGTCGCCGGACTTCAGTAAGACGCGTGGTTTCTATACCAATGCCTTCAGCTTGGCGCTCCAGGAAGAGAATGCCGGAGCAACGCTGCTGTTTTCGACGAACGGGATGCTGCCCTCGCTCGTCTATTCCGGGCCGATCCCGATCAGTCGGACGACAAGCGTGCGGGCGACGTCGGTCCGCTCCGGCTTCCATTCACCTCGAATCAAGACCCACACGTTCATCTTCCCCGAGTACACAGTCACCTCGCCGGCCATGAATAAGGCCATCACGCAAGACGCGCGCTACGCCACGCGTATCCGCGACGGACTGAGCCAACTGCCGACCTTCGCGATCTCCCTTCCGGCGAACATGACGTCTCTGGACGACTACGCCGAGCGGGAGTGTTCGATGGAGCTACTCTGGCCGGACGGCAGCCAGCCGCCGTTGCAGGCCAACTGCGGCTTCGAACAGTTCGGCGGCGCATACCAGAACTTTATCAAGAAGAGCTGGAGGCTGAACTTCCGGAGAGAGTTCGGCACGGAGAAGCTCAAGGCTTCGCTGTTGCAGGGGTTCGACCACGGGTTCCCGGCGCGTGACAGCTTCAACAAGATCGAGCTGCGCTCCGGCTCGCAGGACATGGCGGATCGCGGGTTCTACATGGCGGCGCGCTTCGTGGACGACTCGCTGCTGGACATGGGCAGCCTCAACCCGCACGGCCGCTACGTCCACCTCTACCTCAACGGTGACTACTGGGGCCAGTACGACCTGCGAGAGGCGCTGGACGACGCGTTCCTGGCCAACTACCTCGGCGGCAAGCAGAGCGACTACCTGGTCGTGCGCGGCAACGACAATGCGGGAAGCAGCTTTGTGGTCGGCACGCCTGATCCGATCCCGCGTTACTCCTGGTACCGGGCTCGCGAACTCGGCACATCCTATCACGCGGTCAAACCGTATCTCGACGTGCCGAACCTAGTCGATTTCATGTTGCTCTGGTGGTATGGCAACTGCGAGTCCGAGTACCGCTGCGCGGGCTCCGTGGAAGCCGGATCTGGCTTCAAGTTCTGGATGGCTGACTCGGACGGGTTCCTGCGTGTCACGACCGCCAACACCGTCGCAAACACCGGTCCGGGCGGTCTGATGGGGAAGCTGAGAAACGACCCCGGTCCCGACTTCAAGATGTTGGTGGCCGATCGCATCTACAAGCACTTCTTCAATGACGGCGCGCTGACGCCTGCCCGGATGTCGGCCAGGCTGAGTGCCCGCACCGCGGAGATTCAGGACAGCATCATCGCCGAGTGTGCGCGCTGGGGGTACCGCACGCCGGACACCTGGGCCGACGCTGCCGCCACGATCCAGACCAACATGTTTCCCGCGCGCTCTGCGCAGGTGTTCGGCTACTTGCGGTCCGCTGGCCTGTATCCGGCCTTTGACGTGCCGGCGCTCAGCCAGCAGGGCGGCCTGGTCACCAACGGCACGCCGCTGACACTCAGTTCCAGCGCCGGTACGGTCTACTACACGCTTGACGGCTCTGACCCGCGCCTTCCCGGCGGCGGCCTCGCGCCCGGCGCTCTGCTTTTCAGCGCGCAGAACGCCAGCGCGACACTCATCGCCTCGAACACGGTCTGGCGCTACTGGGACCGCGGGGGACGCGACGACACGGCGTGGCTTGATCTCGCCTTCGACGACTCGACGTGGAGCAACGGTGCGGCCGAGCTGGGCTATGGCGACAGCCCGGCCACGGCCATCAGTTACGGGCCATCGTCTTCGAGCAAGCACATCACCAGCTACTTCCGAAAGTCCTTTTACGTGCAAGACGCGAGCGCGTTTGACCGTCTGAACATACGGCTTTTGCGCGACGACGGTGCCGTGCTCTATCTGAACGGTGCGGAGATTCTGCGGAGCAACATGCCGGCGGGTACGATCCTATCAAACACCGTGGCCTCGGTGTCTGTGAACGATGCGAATGAGAATACCTATTTCACTTATGATCTGCCCTCGGAAGGCTTGCTGAGCGGTACGAATCTGCTGGCGGTCGAAATCCACCAGAACTCGGGCGGCAGTTCCGATTTGTCTTTCAATCTGCATCTCTCGTGCTCCCAGGCTCTGCCGAGCGCGCCCATCCCGCTGACGAGCAACACCGTTGTCAAATCCCGCGTGTGGACTGGCAGCGTCTGGAGCGCGCTGAACGAGGCGTCCTTCTACCTGCCGGGACGCGAACTCGCGGCGCCCTCGAATCTTCTCGTGACGGAGCTTCACTACGATCCGCCGGGAGAGACCGACAAAGAGCCGTTCGTCGAGCTGCTGAACGTTGGCTCGAATGAGGTCGACCTCGCCGGTGTCGCGCTGACGTCAGCGGTGACGTTCACTTTCCCGAGCGACACGGTTCTTCAGCCCGGCGAGCTGATCCTCGTCGTGGAGGACGCCGACGTTTTCGCTTCGGTCTACCAGACGCTGTCCTCGCCCTACTTCCGGGCCGGGCTGCGCGTGGCGGGCGAGTGGGCGGGCGCGCTTGCGAAAGGGGGCGAGACGCTGAGGCTGCTGGCCTCCAACGGCGTGGAGATCGCATCGGTGGCCTATGCCCCGGACGGCGACTGGCCGGCGCGCGCGTCCGGCCGCGGCAGTTCGCTCGAACTCGCCGACGTGGGGACGATCCCGGCGACGCAGCCGGAGAAGAACGCAGCGCTCAACGCGCCGTCGAACTGGCGCTCCAGCTCACTCTATCAGGGCTCGCCGGGGCGGCTGGACAGCGGCGGTCGCGCGCTGGTCATCAACGAGATCCTCTCGCACACCGACACCGACGAGGACTGGATTGAATTGCGCAACGTGGGCTCTGAGACGGCGGATCTCTCCGGCCTGTGCCTCAGCGACGACTGGAACGATCCCTTCCGTTACGTGATTCCGGAGGAGACCGGACTGGACGCCGGCCAGCATATCCGGTTTACCCGCGCCCAACTCGGCTTCGGCTTCAGCGAGCTGGGCTCGGATGCGCTGCTGATCGGGACGTCGGGTACCTCCGTACACCGCTTCCTGGACACAGTGGATTTTCCGGCTGCCGCGCGCGAAGAGCCGTTCGGACGCTTCACGCGCAGCGACGGGACCACAGACTTCACGGAACTGCGGGCCTCGACGCCGGCGGCGGCCAACGCGCTGCCGCGCGTAGGGCCGGTCGTCATCAGCGAGATCATGGCCGAGCCTGCGGCGGGATGTGCCGAGTATGTGGTTCTGTGCAACCTGAGCGACCGAGCGGTCGCGCTCTACGACACGAACCACGTGGCGAACACGTGGGAGCTGTCGGGTGCAGTCGAGTTCCGCTTCCCCGCGAGTCAGGCGCTTGCGCCGCGCTCGACGGCCATCGTGTGCGCGACGAGCGCGGCCGCGTTCCGGGCGCAGTACGGGGTTGACGCCGCTGTGCCGGTGTACGGGCCGTGGTCAGGCCAGTTGAATAACGCGGGCGAGTCGCTCAAGCTGCGCCAGCCCGGCGACCCCGAGCCGGAAGGCGACGTGCCGTATTACCGCGCCGACCGGGTGGTGTACAGCCCGCTTCCGCCCTGGCCGGCTGTGACCGCAGGCGTCAGCATCGTGCGCGTGCCGCTGGAAGGATACGGCAACGAGCCCGCCTGCTGGCAGGCCGCAACGCCGGGTGCCATCCCCGGGAGCGGGCCGCGCAACCGCGCGCCGACCGTGCAGGTGACGGGGATGGCGGCGGTGAACGAGGGCGAGCCCGTACACCTGAGCGTCAGAGGGGCTGACGCGGATGTGCCGTGGCAAACGGTGTCGGTCACAGCGGACGGGACGCCGGCGGGTGCCGCCGCGGCGCTGACAAACGGGCTCTTCACATGGGTGACGGGCGAGGCGGACGGGCCTGGCACGTATGCGGTGCGCTTCCTCGCGGCGGACACCGCCACCCCGCGGGGAGCCGCCACGCAGACCGTGTGGGTTACCGTGAATGAGGTCAATCAGCCGCCTTCGCTGACGCCGTGGAGCGACTTCTCCTACCCCGTGGGCGCTCCGCTGGAGCTGCCCGCGGTCGCGCGCGATGACGACCTTCCGGCCCAGACTCTGCGATTCACGCAGAGCGGGCTGCCGCAGGGGCTGGCCTTCGACGTGGGTACCGGGCTCATTGATGGCTGCGGCGTGGCGCAAGGGGTCTATCCGGTGGTGGTCGTCGTGTCCGATGACCAGACACCTGCGCTGGCGGCGACCAACGCGTTCGCGCTCACCTTGACAGAGCCCATGCAGCTGACGTTCGAGGCCGCGCAATTCGGCCCGGGGACGTTGCTGTCGGTGCCTACGCTGCCGGGCGAGGCCTACCGGATCGAATATACGGATCGGCTCGTGCCGGCGGATTGGCGCGTGCTGCGCACGCTGCCTGCTGCGGCCTCCAACGCGTGGACGTTCGCCGACCCTGCGGCAACGAACCAGACGCAGCGCTTTTATCGGATGAAGTGGCTGCGGTAGTCCTCGCCTTCCGCCACGGCGAGCATGTCGGCGGTGCTGGTCATGTCGCCGGTCAGGGAGCGCGTGGCATGAAAGACAGGTGTTTTAAAGGTCTTCTTCTTGGTCGGCACCGTGCTGTTCATCAGCGTCAGCCCCATGCGCATGGCCGCGTTGACGGCATCTCGCAGGCTCATGTTCCGTGTCTCGCGAAGCTGGGTGAGTTGCACGGCGATATCATCATCCAAGGTCAATGTCGTGCTCATGATGCGAAAGCATAAGGCAGATGATGTCTTGATGTCAAGTGCGAGACGGCCCGCCCGGCGGCCGGGCACTAGAAGTGAGAATTTAGGAGTTAGGATTTAGGAGTTAGGAGTGAAGGAGAAGTATGCTGAGCGGAGAGGTGGTGGGGCGGAAGTGAACGCCGAACGCTGAACGTCGAACGTCGAGCGCCGAAGTGTGGAGTTGTTTTACTTGAGCGTTCGGCGTTGGGCGTTCGGCGTTCTCGTCTGTTTACGTCAGCACACCCTTGGGCGTAGCCTCGTTATCGTCCCACCAGCCGGGCTTCTTTGTCGTGATCTTGGAGACGTCCTTGGAGGTCATCTGGATGCCCTTGGCGGAGACGCCCTTGACCAGCACCTCGCCGGGGCTGAACATCTGCTGGTGGATGCGCTGGGCCTTGGCAGGCTTGTATTTGACGTACACCAGCTCGGGCACGCCCTCCTCGAACAGGAGCAGCTTGCTCTTCTCCGGGGCGAGGCGGTACTCCTTGTTCTGGATCGCGCCGCCGAACGCGAAGCGCTTGATGTAGGTGAACCCGTAGTGCGGCTCGGTGTAGACTGCGGTGAACTCCTTGTCGCGGTCGAAGAGCTTGATGCACTCATAGTTTTTGTCCACGAAAAACTTGTCCGGAGGCGGCATCATCTTGTAGCGGCCATCCGGCCACACCACGAGGATCTTGTCAAGCGAGGAGCACTTGAAAAGCTCCTCGCCGCCGCGGATGTCGGTGCCGATGTAGCCGTTCTCCGAGTCGATCTTGAGCGTGAGTTCCGTGGCGGTGAGCGCCCGCATCTCGATCTGCGCGAAGGGCTTCTCCGAAACGTGCGTGAGGCGCGGGTACTTGTCCTTGTACTTCTTGACCAGGGCCTTGAGATAGCGGATCGCGTAAGCGCGCAGGCCCTTGATGTTCTCGGCGACCTCGGCCTCTTCCTTGAGGATGTTCTCGATCTCCTCGCGGTTCTTGTTGATGTCGTA
>CAYMLQ010000070.1:0-19467 GCA_964390795.1 uncultured Lentisphaeraceae bacterium | reverse complement strand
GTGCTGGCTAACACACACCACGCCAGCGTGCCACCAGATCATTCGGGAGAACCTGTCGCGTAGCGCACTGTATGGGGGTGGTATCACCGGGACAGGGGTGCGCTATTGCCCGTCGATAGAGGATAAGATCGTTAAATTTGGTGACAAGGAGCAGCACCATGTGTTTTTAGAGCCAGAAGGGGCGGGTGAAAGGGCGTGGATTTACCCCAATGGACTGTCAAACAGCCTGCCTCGCGACACACAGGATCTCCTTGTCCGACAGATACCCGGCCTAGAGCGGGCGCGCTTTCTCGCCTACGCGTATGCGATCGAATATGACAGCATTGATGCACGCGAGTTGAGCCACACCTTGGAATCAAAACGATTTTCAGGTCTCTATTTTGCAGGGCAAGTGAATGGGACAACCGGATACGAAGAGGCCGCCGCGCAGGGATTCATGGCCGGGGTCAACGCGGTCCTGCGATTGCGTGGCGAAGCGCCATTGGTCTTGAGCCGACAGGAGTCCTATATTGGGGTGTTGGTGGATGATCTGGTGACAAAGGGGACCAATGAGCCGTATCGCATGTTCACATCGCGTGCCGAACGCCGACTCCTGTTACGGCAGGACAACGCGCGTTTCCGTTTGGCCCGACATGCGCGCCGGTTAGGGCTCGCTGATCGCGCCTTCTTGGACGAAACTGAGCACTTTGCGGAAATGGCGGAGGCTGAGTTGCGCCGGTTGGATATCACCCATGTGGCGGGTGGCGCAACGCTTGCCAAGCTGTTGGCTCGTCCGGAGGTGACATACCATGCGTTACCAGGGGCGGATTGTGCCCTCCCAGAGGCAGTGATTGAGCAGGTTGAGCTCGAGATCAAGTACCGGGGGTATATCGAGCAAGAGCGGCGACAGGCAATGCGCGCCTTATCGATGGAGGCGGAGCCTATTCCGGTTTGGGTTGATTACTGGCGGATCAACGCCTTACGCTATGAGTGCCGCGAAAAGCTAAGCCGTGTCCGCCCCGAAAATCTAGGCCAAGCCGGGCGCGTTCCTGGTGTGACGCCAGCCGATGTGGCGGTGCTAAGTGTCGTGATTAAAAAAGGCAAGAATTAAGATTATGCGACGTTTCTGGGTTGTGTAGTGGCGTAGGCAGTTCTGCGAGTATTGCGGCCTGCAGGCTGTGGCGAGTGGATGTTTTTACGGTCGATTTCTGGCCGGGGATAGAGTATTTTAATTCGCACAAGCCATTTTGTGATGGTCGTGCGCGGTTTTGGCCGTGCGGCAGTTAGGCATGCACTGCATAGGCACGCTTATTGCTGTTTAATCATTTTCTGCAAGCTTAGCGTGTTCTTGTCTAACAGGTGGGATGTGATGATGGCGGCGAAAGTAAAAAGCAACGTGGGGTCGGGCGGCCGGTGTGCTGCGTGGCTGGCCGTATGTTTTTTAGTTTCGATTATGGGTATTGCCGGGAGTGCGCACGCGCAGCACAACTATGAGGTGGCGATCACGGCCCCTGACTTCAAGAACCTTGATACCTTTGAGACGGCCGCGTTGGCCAAGGCTGACCGCGTGTTTGCTGCCAAGGATTACCGGGCAGCGGCGGCGGAATACGATTTGTTCCTTGTGGAGAATCCGCGGTCGTCGGCGGCGGCCTACGCGTTGTTGCGCAAAGGGCGCAGCCAGATGCTGGACAACAAGCGGAATGAGGCGGTGCGGACGTTCAAGGAGGTTATCGACTATTTTCCCGATTCAGTCATGTATGCCGCTGCCGCGCTCTACTATCAGGGGCAGAGCCACTTTGACAACGGCGAGCGGATGAACGCCGTCAAGGTCTGGCAGAAGATGGTGGCTGACGCCGAATACGCCAAGCACATTCTTGCGGCACCGGCCCTAGCCGCGCTGGCGGACGAGCTGGCACGACAGAACAAGCACGCCGAGGCCGTCACCTACTACGAGCAGGCCGCAGTCGATTTTCGCTCCAAGAACGCTGACGCGGCGCGGCGGGCGATTGAACAGGCATGCCAGATCCACATCCGGGTGTTGCCGAACGAGAAAGCGATGAGCGCGTTCTACGCGCGCGCGCGCACCACGCGGCACAACCCCGAAGCGCCTGACGAGGACAAGTATTGGACTGACGTTCGGGCCATGATCTATCGCTGGGCCACTTTTACCGAAGAGGAGAAATCACAGCGTAGCGCCTATTTCAAGTACTGGGCCGACGCCATGGAGGGCAAGCGCCTCACCGACAATGCCTTCCGCATTGACTGGGCCTATTTCCGCCTGCAGCATGAGGGCGACAGTGCCGCCTGGCTCTCCCGGCTCGACAAGCAGTTCGCCGCGACCTTCAAGGCCGGACAGTATGCGCAGGTGATCCAGTTCATCCAAGCATTTGGCAAGCAGAAGGAGCAGGTGCAGGCCTATTACGCCAAGCTGGACTTCGCCAAAATGGACAACGGATTGATTGACCGCCTGATCCGCGTGCTCGTCGACTCCAGTGGCGAACTGGAGATGGCCCGTAACGCCTGCGACAAGCTCGACCACGAGCAGTGGAACGACAATGACCGCAACAATTTCATCGAGTGGGTGCAGCACCGTGACCGGACGATGGTCGAGACGATCTGCCAGCGGATGCGTGATCCCGATCTGGGTCGCTATCGCCTGCTGCGCTACTACCACTGGCAACGGATCATCGACAAGGGGTTGCCGCTCGCCGATGAGGTGACCAAGATTCCCAAATACTCGGCTGAGGCGTTCTGGATGAAGGCCGAACTTCTGGAGCATGCCGGCAAATGGGCTGAGGCGCTGGAGGCGTACAAGGCGTCGAACCGGGAGCCGGACAGCCTGTTCCGCATTGCGGATTGCTTCCGTCGGCTGGGCAAGCAGGACCAGGCGCTGGCCCAGTTGCGCGAGATCGAGAATTTCTTTGAGCCGCAGGCGCCCGAGGCGGCGCTCCGGATCGCGTGGATCCATCGCGATGCCAAAGACGACAAACAATTCATTGCCGCGCTACGCGCGATCATGAAGAAATACCCGCGTAGCGGGCAATCAAACACGGCGCATCTGGAGCTGGAGCGCCTGGGTGTCAAAATGGGCGGAGGAGTCGATGCAGATTAAAACAAGCATACGGGTGATCGGAAGCCTGCTCACGGTTGCGGCGTGCGTGGCCGCAGGGCCGGTCGCGGCCCAGGGGGATGCCAAGAGTCGGGCGACGGCGTCGGCGTCGGGCGACTTGGAGGCGCGCCGGTTACTGGATCGTGCGCAAGAGCTGCTCCAAGCTGGTGAGCGCGATCGCGGTGTCAAAATGATTGAGACCGTGCTGGAGCAATACCCCTCGAGCCGCATGGTCTATCCGGCCTGCCTCGCCTTGGGCAAGCACTACATCGAGGCCAACCAGCAGCTTGTGGCCATCAATCACCTCAACCGGCTCAAGGCTCTGGAGCCGGCCGACGGCAGCCCCGTGATGGGGGAGGACCGCGAACTGTTTCTGGAGGCGATGTACCTGACGGGCGTGGCGTATTTCCAGACACGGCAATACAACATGGCCTTTCCCGTGCTCCGCCACATCACCTCCAAATATCCCAACACCGTGTGGGCCAACCAAGCCTACTATTACATCGGCATGTGCCACTTCGCCCAGCAGAACTGGAACAAGGCGATTGAGGCGCTCAGCCTCGTCGGCACCTTTGTCGATCCCGAAAGCCCGACCACCGCCTATGCCGAAGCGGGGCGCCGCTTCTATGTGAAAGTCCAAGATACCGATTTTCCCGTGATGCTGGCGCTGGGCAAGAAGATTGTGGTGACGGTGACGACCAGCGGCGGCGACAAAGAGGAGATCGAGTGCATCCCGCTGACCGCCGACGCGCAGGTGGTGATCGGTTCGATTCCGACGGCGATCGGACCGTCCAAACCCGGTGACCGTGTGCTGCAGGTCATCGGCGGCGAAGAGGTGACGACGGCCTATATCGATGAGAGCACCGAGACGGGGGCGCCAAACGTCGCCCGCGCCTCCAAGGTCCGCATGGTCTCCACGGGACTGCTCGATTTCATGCTGGGCGATTTCGAGGGGCGCGCGGCCGCGGCGTTCCTCGGTCAACCGCTCTTTGTTCAGTTGCTGGATGTCGATCTGGACGCCAGTGAGAAGGCGGAAGCTGTCTCGCTGACCGTGATCTCCCGCTACAAGTACCGGCCGGACGACGAGGACGAGGACCAGTCGGCATTCGCCGATGAAAGCAGCCTGCGCTATGAGACGCGGGATCGCGTGGAGGTGACGCTGAACGAACAGGGTGCCGCGCCCGTGCGCACCGGACGGTTCACAGGCAAAGTGGACGTGGTGCTGGCGCAGGAGAACCAGCCGGTTGATCAGTCGGACAAGCTGCTCGCGTGTCTGGTGGATGACGAAATCGTCGTCACCTACACCGACGGTCTGCACATCGGCGGGGAGACTCCGCGCGTCGTCGAGTCGGTTATCTCCGTTGTGGGCGAGGTCGACAACCGTCCGCGTGCGACACAGGATGTGGTCTTTGACCCCCTGCTGCGGGCGCGCAAGAACCTAGTCGAGGCGACCGCTTACCTCGAACTGGCCCGCATCTTCCACAGCATGGGACTGATGAAGGGGACCAAGGAGAAGGCGGCCGAAGGCTTGACGCGCGTCGACACCGTGATCCGGGCCCGCAACCAGGACGTCTCCCCGGCGATCAAACAGGAGGCGTTCAAGCTTAAATGGGAACTGCACATCGAGGCCGAAGACCTAGGTGCCGCATTGGCGACCTGCAGCCTCTTCAGCCAGCTCTATCCGCAATCCCCGCTGGTTGATCAGGCGCTCATGGGGATCGGTGCCATCCGTGTTGAGAACAAGGACTACGACGAGGCCATCCGCATCTTCCGCCAGATTACGGCGCTGAAGAATTCGGAGTCCAAGGCCGAGGCGCAGTTCCGCATCGCCCAAACCGTGGAAACGATGGAGAAGGATCAGAAGGGGCAGACGCAGAGCCGGGCCATTCAGGAGTACAAGGCCTGCGCCGAGCGCTATCCCGAAAGCCCGTTCGCCGGCGAGTCATTGGCCAAGCTGATCGATTACAACATCTCGAAGGGCGACTTCTCGCAAGCCAACTCGCTGCTGGAGCAAACCTTCCAGGACTATCCCGATGCGTCGTTCCTCGACAGCATGCTGATGAAGTGGGTGCTGGTCGCCTACCAGTCGGGTGATTTTGCCAAAGCCAAGGAGAAGTGCAACAAGCTCCTCTTCGAGTATCCCGAAAGCCGCCATGCCGAAACCGCGCGGCAAGTGTTGCCCCGCATCGAGGCACGTCTGAAATAACCGCTTGGAAAAGACCCAACAGGAGAAAGACCCTATGAAGCGTATCCTTCTTATCGCCTGCGCGCTCGGCTCGATGTGGCCGGCCCTCTCGCAAACACCCGCGGCCGCTCCTGCCGATGCCGCGGAAAATCCCCGGCTGGCCGCGTTCAACGAGCTGCTGGCCCGCGCCCAGCGCGCCTCTGACGGCCTGTCGGCAGACGACGTGGTCAAGCTGCTGAACGAGGGCCGCGACCTTGGCTGCCCACATCCGGTTGCCGGCGTGGTGCGCAGCTTCCTGTCGCGCAACCCCGACCCCACGCCGCGCGTGCTGCGCCTGGCGGCGCAAAACGCAATGCTGGCCGGTGATTTCCGGCTGGCCGCGTCTCGCTACAAGCAGTTCTTCCGCAACGCGCCGGCCAACGCCGATTCGTCGGAGGCGGCCGCCGAGCTCTTCCGCGCCCTGACCGACTACACCAAGCAAGTCGACGATGCCTTTGCGGCCAACGCCGACTACGGTGACAAATACCGCCAGTCCGCCCAAGTGAAGCAGTTTGACGGCTGGTTCCTCGAGCGCTGCTGGGAGCGCCGCGCCACCGGCGCAATGGCCAAACGGCTGGCCTCGATCTTCTCCGAAAAGCTGCCGCTCGAGCAGGAGCGCTTCGCCTATTGGCACCACGTGGACCGGCTGATCGAACGACTCGCCTCGGTCTACCCCGGCAATGCCGAGGCCATCCTGTCCGGACGGACCATCATTCCGCTTATCCGGGAGGACCCGATCCGCGCCGCCCGGCTCGGATTTTTCATTGAGAACATCGCCTTCCACGAGACCCGCGCCGGAAAGGACCCCGCGGTGCTGGCCCGCGAATTCGAACCGGTGCTTGCCGCAGCCCGCGCCTATCTCGAAAGCGATCCCAGGGAACAGACGCTGCGCCACATCATGGCGGCCTTCGGCGGCGGCCCCGAGCGGCCCGATGACGCGGTCTGGAACACGCTGCCCACGAAAAAACAGGAGTTCTTCGCCGCCGTCGGCTTCAGCAAGCTCCCCGAGGCCGACCAGATCAAGTTCCTCAACGGAGACTGGCCGGGGCTACCCGTTAGCCGCCTCGCCACCGCCGACCAATGGGTTGCGCTTGGCGGCAAACACCCCCAGGCCTTCCAGAAGGCCTCCGGCATCGCGCGGTTGCCGTGGATCACCCAAACGACCAATGCGCCGCTCTACAAGGCCCAATCCCAGTTCCTGGCCGCCAGCGCCTTCCCCGGCGCCGCGGTCATCAACGCCATGGCCGCCGCCAACGACGTCAACGGCTCGATCCAGCACCTGCTCAGCCAGGCCGCCTGGTACACGCCCTTCAATGACCGCGGCAGAAACAACGTTGAGGCGCTCCCCGACCTGGTCTTCAACCAGATCATTCCCGCCTGGGCCTATCTGAAGATTCCGGCCGGCGGCGCTGAGCGTGAGGCCTTCATCTATGAGGCGCAGTTGGCTTTCATGGACGGTGCGTTGTTTAACAGCGTGATGACGCCGTTCTCGCCGAACCACGTGCGTCACGCCCTGCGCAACGTCTGGGGCTATTGCAGCCAGGACGCCGCCCGGCGCGACCGCTACATGGCCCTCCTCGGCAAGCTCTCCTGGGTACCGTTCGTGGGCGAGAAGCGCGATAAGGTCTTCGAACCGGCGCTCAACGAATTCCGCCGCTGGGCGCAGGAGACACGCCGCGACTTTGACAAGCTCGCCGGAAAAACCGACGAGGCCTCGGTGAAGAGCCGCACGGCGCTGGAGGCCGTCGTTGCCCAGATCGCCAAACTGGAGGCGGCGTTCAAGCTGGCGGTAGAGAGCGACCCGGATCCGGCCCAGGCGCCGAACCCGCAGTGCCGCGAGGTCGCCGCCCTGATCAAGGCCGTCTGGTCGGGTGACGCCGCCGCATACGCGGCCGCCGCCAAGCCGATTTACGCCGCGATTCGCGAGTACCAGAAGAACAAGGCGCCCTTCGGCGAGGCGCTGCTCGAACTGCTCATGACGCCGCGTGACGAGAAGCTCGAATGCTTCGGCCAGCAGATGGAGATTCTCGCCGACCAGCTCACGCTGCGCTTGGCCACCCCGACCCACACGCGCGGCGCCCAGGCCTGCATCCGCCAACTCGCCAGCCGCAATGGGTGGCGCTGGGATAGTTGGACGATCCGCGCGCGCAACGAGGACAACGCGATGCGCGACGCGCTTGCCGACACGCTGGCCAAAGCGATCGAAGCGCGCACCGCCAAAGACGTCTGGGACGGCGAACTGTTCAACTGGTACCGGGGCGTGGTCAGGCAGGAAGGTGAGCAGGCCAAGGCCCTCGTCTCCGCACTCGTCGAACGCGACATTTTTACCAAGCAGAACGTCAGCATGTGGCACCCCGGCCCGACGTGCAGTTACCTGGCGCTGATCCGCAACGAGTTCTCATCGCTGCGTGACAAGTACCCGGCCGAGACGTGGTTCGACGACCGCATGGTCGCCGAGATCAAACGCACCGGGAAAGTGGACGACGCCTATTGGAACTACGGGCATGACCGGCTGAAGAAGGTGGCCAACGCTGTGGCCGAGTTGTTTACCGCCGACACCTCCTATAATTTCGTGGGGACGCCCGCCGCTCCCGCCAAGTATACGCGCGACCAATACTGGGCCATCTCGTGGCGTGTGCTGAATGCCGACGGGCCGCTGATCAGCGCCTATATGTCCAAGATCCAGGCGGAATACGGCAAGACGCGCTTTGACGGCACGGCGGCCGGCACGACGTCCATCGGCTGGATGCTGGCCGACTCGCCCGAGAAGCGCAAGGCGTTCTTCGATCGGCTGCGGGAATACACGACGCGCGCCAAGGAGATGCCGTACTACCTCGGACTGCCCCCCCTGCCGCAACTCACCGGCTTGCCGCTCACGGGCACGGCGCCGCTTACCGATGAGGAGCTGCTCACGCTTGCCGACTGCTTCCGCTATACGCGCTGGACCGGATGGACCGGCACCGAAGAGCTTCTGATGCAGCGCCTGAACGATGGGCTCTCGGCGCGCGGGCGCTTCGGCGAACTGCTCCCCCTGATCCCTGAGATGTGGCGCATCGCCTATGAGCAGAACCGCCGCGAGACCATGCTGATGATCGCCGGCTTCACCGCCAAGCTCATGGAGGACGACCAGTCCATCGCCGCCTCTACCTACAGCGTGACCGGTCTCGAGATCGCCTCCTCGCGCCTGCCGGAGGATATTCGCAACTCCCTGACGGCCATGCGGACTAAGTCGCAGGCCCAGGCGGGCGGCGGACTCTTGGTCGATCGCTCGGACCGTCGTTACCCGATCCTGGCCGCCCAAGCGCTGTTCCATGCGGGCCGCCTCGACAGCGCGTGGGAGCACTACCTGCAGGCGCCGCAACTCGCCCTCTCCGAGTTCAAAGATCTCGATCTGGGCTTCACCATCTGGATTGTCGAACGCCGCACGACGCTGGGGCAGTTTGACCAAGCCGACGAACTGGCGCGGACGCTCATCCAATGGATCGACGCGGCGCCGCAGGGGTTCGATCCCGAGACGCGGGCGCAGATGCTGATCGCCTATGCGGACATCGCCTTCGTCCGGCAGGAGTATCCTCGCGCCCGCGCCCAGTATGACCGCGTGGCCGTGGCGCGCGAATTCGCCGGAACCTACGGCTCCAAGCGCGCCGAACTGAAGATCGCCGAAGTCGACCGGCTCACACGCCACTTTGACGCGGCCTTCGAGCGGCTCGACAAGCTTGACCGCCAGCGTGATGTCACCATTCAAGCCGAGGCGCGCTACCAGATGGCGCTGCTCAAGTTCGACCAAGAGGACTACGCCGGCGCGCGCGATGCGATCAACCGCGTGTTCGCCGTCGCGCCGAACCATGCCCAAGCGGGCCTGCTCGAAGGCGAACTGAATGTCCGCACCAAGAAGCTGGTCGAAGCCACCGAGCTGAAGATCGGCCTCTCCGCTGACCAGCAGACGCTGATTCCCGGTCGGGCGCTGCGCGTCGGCCTCGAAGACCGCACGCTCGCCGTGGTCGGCAAAACAACCGATGTCGAGATCCGCGTGTGGACCGATTCGGGCGATGAGGAGCATTTCATGCTCCTCACCT
Source organism: uncultured Lentisphaeraceae bacterium (assembly GCA_964390795.1). Classification (GTDB taxonomy): domain Bacteria; phylum Verrucomicrobiota; class Kiritimatiellia; order RFP12; family UBA1067; genus CAYMLQ01. The sequence continues at coordinate 10,079 of CAYMLQ010000070.1, read as the reverse complement.
TTGGCGATTCCAAAACCAAGTTCCGCGGCGAGATCGCCACGGCGCTGGCGCCGACCAAGAAAGGTGACCGCCTGCTGCAGGTGCTCGGTCGCGACAAGGTCCACTATGGTTTTTCTGACCGGTTCCGCAAAGCGGCTGGCGTGAGCGCCGCTGAGACGGTGACCGTCGAGGTCATCACCGACGCTGAGCTCTATGCCTCTTCCGGACGCATCCTGACCCGCGAGGAGCAGGAGGAGCGGGCGCTGGAGCAGATGATTCGCCAGCGCGAGAAGATCGAGGAAGAGCGGACCGCGCCGCTGAGCACGCTCCGCTCCGCAGACGAAATCAAACCCGGCAACCCTGTCTATATCCGCATGATCGACCCGGACCGTAGCGCCACGCCCCAGAAGGACACGGCCACCGTGCGGGTGATGGCCAGCAGCGGAGACGTGGTGGATCTGTTCGTCCTCGAAGAGACCGAGACCCACTCGGGTGTCTTTGAGGGCCGGCTGCCAACCGCGACCGCATCGGCCACCGCGTTCGCTTCCGACACGGAGGAGGGGCGCCAGCCGAATTTCGTGATCGCCGGTGACATGAACCTGCCGCCGTGGGTCGCCTTGGGTGACAAGAACCGCCACAAGCGGTTCACGATCGACCTGAACAACAACATCACCCTCGGCAAACTGTCGTTGCTGGCCGACGTCACCGGCCGCACCCTCAAACGGTTTGCGGTGCAGACCTCGATGAACGGCACGGAGTATACGACAGTGGCCGCTTGGCCCGCCACCGTGCCCGCGTGGGACGGCTCGCTCCGCCTGCGCATGGTCCGGTACAGCCCGCGTGCGGGCGCACCCGGCAGCCTGAAGGAGTTCAAAGAGTACTTTGACTACGGTTTCCTGGTGAATAACGACCCGATCGAGACGGGCAAAGGAAAGATGGCTGACGACCTCCGCCAGGCGATCCGTGCGGTGGAGCAGAAAATCGGCTTGCGCGGCGACAATGCCCCTGGGAGCTGGGCGCTGGCGCATCTGCAAGGGACCTTCTATGTGCCTGAGCGCCGCAAACGGACGTTCAAGCTCGATCCCAAGAACCGCACCCAGAATGTGAAGTACATTCTGGCTGTGAACGGGGTCGAAGGTTCCTCGCCTCATGAGCGGACAGTATCGCTCGCTAAGGGATACCACACGATCGACTTGTATGCGGCGGTTCAATCCCAGACCCAGGCGGCCTATGAACTCTTGTGGGATATTGCGGAAGAACCCTACACCGCGCGCGTCCCAGAGGCGGTCTTTACCGCTGCCGAGTGGCTCCCAGAGGCGCTGCCCTCTGGTTTCAAACCTGCAGAGCTGAAGCCGAACGAGGCGGGGACGCAGTTTGAACTCGTCTTTTCCCCGGGGACCACCGCCCGGCTGGTGCGCTTCGGCCTCTTCGACTTCGAGTCCGATGCGCCCGCCATCCGCAAAGTCGGGCTGACCGACGCGGCCGATAAGAAGATTCTGCCCGCCGCCGATGACGTGCTTGCGTTGCGTAAGAACCAGATTCTGGAGATTGTCCCTGGCGACCGCGTCACCGTGGCCTATGCCGACCCCTCCAGCATCAACCGCGAACGGCAGAACATTGAGGTCTTCCTGAGCGCGACCTTCTACAATGCACAGATCGGCGCCTACTTTGTGGAGACAATGGTTGATCCCCACGACAACATGCGCAAGCCGCTCTTCGTGCCGATGCGTCGCTACCGTGCGGACGAGCCCGTCACCGTGTTTATCCAAGATCCGGATGCCGACGAGACCGAGGAGAAGGATCAGATCACCTTCTATGCGCAGACCACGGCCGGAAAGAAGATCCAACTGCCTGCGGTTGAGACCGACAAGCACTCCGGCATGTTCGTCAGCCGCCTCTTCCCGGTTCTGACGGAACCCAAGCGCCCCACGGAGTTGACCGTAACCTCGGGTGACGACATTCTGATCGGCTATCAAGACGAGAAAAACACCGACTACGGCATCCCGTGGGAGCGGACGTTCACCGTCGAGCAGGCTGGCGCGGCCACCCCCGAGTTGCGCGTGTTCGAATACGAGTCGCGCCTGCTCACCTCCAATGAACTTGTGGCCATCGCGGCGCGCATGCCGACGGTGGCGACGGGCGAGGTCGTGCCCATGACGCGCACGCTCAACGCCGTTCGCCCGGCTGCGCTGCGGGCGGAAAAAGCGCCGTCGTCCTTGCTCGGCGGACCGCTGATCGTCGAGATGCGTAACGCCGCCTTGGCGATCTCGCCGCTCAGTGACGCCGAACTCGTGGTGCAGACCTCCGCCGCCCGCAAGTTGGCCGGCGTGGGCGAAGACGCGCCCTTCGACCCGTCCCTGCCCGGAACCGTCCGCTACCGCATGGGGATCACCGAACTGCGTGCGCCGAAGCCCCCTGAAGGCTATGACAAGATCACCCTCGTCGGCGACCCGTTTGCCATGGATCCGCTGGACGACGGCCGGTTCACCTTTGTGATCCCGACCACGCTCGGCTCCATCGCCAACATGGACACCTCCACCACGGTGACCCCGCAGCAGAGCCGCAGTGATGATGACAACATCACCACCATCGGCATCGCCTGCCTGAACGACAAAGGCGAGCCGCGGACGATCACGCAGTCGTACAAGATCCCGCCGCTCCACCTGCGGCCGGACGATGTGATCCGTATCGCCGTCAACACGGCCGCCCCGAAAGAGGCGCCGCAGTGGACGGTGCTGGACGTGAACCTCACCTCCGACGTCGCATTTGATGTGATGGATCAGCGCTATCAGAAAAATATCGATGCGCTCCACGTGGGCGAGCGCCTCTACTTGCGCATCATCGATCCGATGGCCGACCTGACCATCGAGAAAGACAAGATCTCGCTCTCGCTGCTCGTCAACAACGCGCCCGAAACCGCCAAAGCTGTGGAGCTGATGGAGACCTTCGAGAACACCGGCGTGTTCAAGGGGAGCGTCCAGCTCGTCTATGAGGGCGTGAAGAACGAAAACCCGATGCCCGACACGATCGCTGTTCCCTACGGGGCGGCCATCACTCTGAAGTACAGCTCGCCGCACGGGCTGGCTGCAGAGCGTCAGGTGGCGATCCGCAAAGGTGCCGATGGCGAGGTGCTGCCGTTCACCAAGCGCTTCCAAGATACGGAGATCGCGGTGCAGACGCAGTTCACCATGGCCGAAGCCTACTTCGAGATGGCCAAAAAGCACCGCGCGCTCAAAGAGGAGGAGGTCGCGCGCCGCGGCATCGCCCAAGGAAAGAAACTGCTCGAAGAGGCGATCCGTGACTATCCCAAGACCGACGCCCGCGTGCAGGCCGATTACCTGCTGGCCAATCTCGCGTTCGAGTCCGCGGAGCAGACCGAGAATGAGGAGCTGCGCAAGAAGCTCTTTGTCGAATCGGTCACCCGCTTCAGCGACCTGATCGCCGGTTACCCCGACAGCGAGTATGCGCCGAAATCGCAATTCAAGAAGGCGCTGGTCTTCGAGCGGATGGGCGAGATCGACGCGGCATGCGAAGAGTACGTCAAACTCTCCTACCGCTATCCGGAGAACGAGCTGGTCGCCGAAACGATCGCCCGCCTCGGCCAGTACTTCATGACCAAGGGCAAGGAGATCGAAGACCGCTTGGGCGGCGAAACCGACCTGGTGCAGAAGGAGAAGATCCGGATGCAGGCCAACGAGTTCTACCGCACGGCGGCTCAGGTCTTCGCCCGTCTGTCGGATCGGTTCCCGGAACACACGCTCGCGGCCAAGACCAAGGTGCTCTCGGCTGAAAACTGGCTCCGCGGCCAGGAACTGCAGAAAGCGGTCAATGTCTACGAGTCGATCATCGCCGAGAAGAAGGCGCAGCCCGAGCTGATCGCTCAGTCGATGTACTGGTGCGGCGACAGCTACATCCGCATGAAGAACTACACCAGCGCGTACCGCATGCTGAAACGGCTCACCTGGGACTACCCCGAGAGCGTGTGGGCCAAGTATGCGCGCGGCCGCCTGACCGAGCCGGAGCTGGCCAAGGTCGAGCTTTCAGAGATGAAGGAGTAAGCGCGTGACCCCGCATCGTCGCATACCCGAGGAACTCCCGCAGCCGCTGTTAGATGCGCTCGCCGCCGACGCGGCGGAACTGCGGGCGCTTGGGCGGCGGAGGCTCGCGCTGCTCCGCCGGGATGCCGGCGGGGAGGCGGTGGTGGCGGTTGCTAGAACCGGCAGTCGAACCGATACCGGCAGTTGGTTCGGCAAGCGGCGGGTCTGTCTGGCGTTTACGCGGACGGCGATGCTGCTCTTTGCCACCGGGCCGCAGCCCCTGTGCCGCCGGATCCCGCTGACGGAGTTGAAGAAAACACAGTATAACACGGTAACCGGGGAACTGGTTTTTGCGCCGGCCGAGCTGCCGGTGCCGACGGTGGCCTTGCCGCCTGTGGAGGCGGCGCGGGCGCTGGCGCAAATAGGAAAGGGATAGGCTATGTTGGAGACTATTATTGCTGGCGGACCGCTGATGATCGTGCTGATGATCGAGAGCGTTTTGGCGATTGCCGTGGCGCTAGATCGTGCAGCGGCATTTCGGGCCAACAACCGCATTGACGTCCGCTCACTCCGGACCAAGGTGCAGAACCAGATGCTCGAGGGTAAATACGACGACGCGTTGGCGGTCTGCCTCACGACGCCCGGGCCGGTCTCGGCCGTCATGGCCTCGGGCCTGCAGTCTTACCTCAAACACAAGGCGGTTACCAGCAACGGTGAGACGCTACGCGTGATCGTGCAAGACGCGATGACCGACTACGCGCGCTTGGCGGTCAACACCGTCGAAAAACGGATGAACATCCTCTCGTTCATCGGTACCTCGGCACCGCTCTTCGGCATGACGGGCACCGTGACAGGCATGATCAAATCGTTCGCCGCCATCGCCAACGCAGGGGCTATGGAGGGTGGTGTGGTGGCGGCTGGTATCGCCGAGGCGCTGATCACCACAGCGGCAGGCCTGCTCATCGCCATGATGGCCGTGATTCCGCACCACTATTTCACCAGTCGCTCCGAGGACATCGAAATCCAGATCGCCGAGGCGGGTTCCGAAATACTGGATCACATTTCGTTGACGCACCATACGCCCCATACCGTGGTGTGATTTCTACACGCGAAGCCTATGTCGATAAAGTCATTTAGGAAGAAAAAAGAAGAGAGCGCGGTACCGACTGATTCCTTGTCGGACATCGCGTTCTTGTTGATCATTTTCTTTATTTTGGCTACGTCGATCCAGAAAATCGTCGGTTTCAAGACCGACCTCCCTTCGGGTCAGCGCAACCAGCAGACGCAGAAGGCGGACGACAAGACGCCGACCGTCGGACTGAAGGGCGGGCGCATCCTGTTTAATGAAAAAGAGTACTCGATGACGGAGTTGAAGCGCGAGCTCGCCGGACTGCGCTTGGCAACCAAGTCGGAGGAGCGCCGGGTTATCTTGCTCGACTCCGCCCCGGACACCGGCTATCAGACCTATTTTGAGGTGATGGCGGCCATCACGGCGGCCGACGGCGTGATCGGCATTCTGACGGAGGACGAGTAACCGTGAAACTCCACCGCAGAAGAAAGATGACCATCGCCGTGCCGACGACCAGCATGGGCGATATCGCCTTTCTGCTGATCATCTTTTTCATGGTGTGCAGCAATTTTGTCAAAGAGGCGAGTGTCAAGTACGAGCCGCCCAAGTCCTTCGACGTCGCCGCGGTCAAGACCGCGCCGGTTTCGGTGGTGATCGACGAAGAGGGCCAGATCTTCCTCAACGGCAAGCCGGTCGAAAGCGCGAAGACGGTTGAGTCGCTGGTCGAGTCAGCGGTGCGGGGAAAGACCGTCGACGAACAGCGGATGGTGATGTTCAAATGCGACCACTTGATCGAGAAGAAGGTGTTTGAGCCGGTGCTCGACGCCATCACGCGCGCCGGGGGCCTCATTGTGGCTGTCGGCGACAAACGTAAAGAGGATTGAGAGGAAAAGGTGAAAAGATGACGCAAAATAAAAACCCGACTACCCAGAGCCTCGACAAACTCTTGGCCATTTTCGCGGGCAATCGCATTGTCTCTTGGTCGCTGATTGCCATCGTTGTACATGTGGTGATCATCGGCGGAACGTCGCTGACCTATGTGCGCGATCAGTGGATCGACCCCGAAGGGGCGGCGCAGCGGAAAGCCGCTGTTGTGGCCGAACAGAAACGGCTTGAAAAGGAGGAGGCGGCCGCTGCCGCGCCAGCGCTGGCAGGACTGACCAACGCCGCCGCCGTGGTGAGTGACGTGAATGCGCCGGGCAAGGCCGAGAAGGCGTCGGAGACTTCCGTGATTCCTGTCGACCGCGCCAATACGCCTACGGCGCAGCGGATCACCGAGGTCGCCAAACCGGAGGAGTTGCCCAAGGTGGGCGGTGACTTGGGAATCTCGATCGAGGACACCGGGCTCCGCTGAGACCGCACGCCCGTGCCTGCGTGTGCGCAGGCGCGGCATGGGGAAACCTGACGCCACATGATTGACAGACGCCTCCAATTTTCCTGGCCTCCGCTCCTTTGCCTGCTCATGGGCATTGCGGCGGCCGTGTGCGCCCGCTTCGCGCTGGAGCTTCCGAGCGTCTATTTCGTCTGGTGTGAAGGCCACCCGGAGATCGCAAAGGCTTTCTCCGCAGAGGGCATAGACGGCCTGATCCGGTTCACGGTCGCGGTCTCGTGGCTGACCGCCGCCACCCTGACGGCCACGGCGTTCGGCGCACTCTTCATCCGCTCCGCCACGACGCTCGGGCTCTACCGCAAGATCTGTCTGCTCTCGTATGCCACGGCCTGGATGTGCGGCGTGGTGGTCATGCGGGCGACCCATATTCTGATCGCTCGCGAGCTGAGCCTGGATGAGCAGGAGCCCGACGCCTACAATATCTTCGTCTGGCGCTGGCGCCTCCTCTGGCCGGTTCTCGCCGCTTCGGCCGGGATGGCCGTTATCTACGTCCTCGCGTGGCGGCGCGCCGCGATCCGGGAGTGGATCGGCGGGGAAGAGGCCGAGCCCGCCACGGGCGATCTGTTTCTGGAGAACATCCGCACGCATGGCCGTGATCCGCGTTTCCGCAAAAGCGTCTGGTCGAGCCTGAGCCTCCACCTGTTCGTCGTGTTCGTCCTGCCGTGGCTGCTCACGGTCGACGGCTGCGTCAATCCCTACCGCGTCCCCAAAGGGAGCGGCACGCCCGAAGTCGCCGTCCCCAAGATCGTCAAGGTCGTTAAGAAGAAGAAAAAGAAGCGCGTGGTGGTCAACCCGCAGTCGGCCATCTCGTTCCACATCCCCGATCTCGATGATTCCAAGATCGCCGAAGAGGTCGATAAGGAGTCGCGCGTGACCTACACCGCTGACCCGACGCGCGTCGTTTCGGGCAAAGGCGGCAAGATGGGCGCGGGCGGCGGCAAAGAGGGCGGTTGGCCGGACGGCATGGAGAACTCCCTAGTCCGCTTCATCAGGCTGAAGTACGACGGTGCGGGCTGGGACGACGGCATGGACGCGGTCTCCCGCGCCGACATGAACTTCCTCGACTTCTTCCGCAAGATCACGAACTTCAGGACCGCGAGCCAGTCCGAGAGTCACGGCATCTCCGCACTGGCCAAGTATCCCAAGGGCTACGCGCCGCCGTTTGTCTACATGACCGGCCACAACGACATCCGTGTCTCGGATACCGATGTGCGCATCCTGCGCGAATACCTCATGGGCGGCGGCATGCTGTTCGCCGACTGCGGCAGCCCGCGCTGGGACAGCAGCTTCCGCAGCTTTATCCGGCGGGTGTTCCCCGGCGAGTCCCTGCTCACGATCTCCGACGATGACGTGATCTTCCAGCTTCCCTACACGTTTGCCAACGGCGCGCCGCCGTTGTGGCACCACGGCGGCAACGACGCGCTGGGTGTCAAATACAAGGGGCGCTGGGCGGTCTTCTACCACCCGGGCGACCTCAACGACGCGTGGAAAAATGATCGCGGCGGGCTGGAGGTCAAGATGGCCGAAGGCGCGCTCGAGATGGGTGTGAACATCATCTACTACTCGTTCTCCAACTACCTTGAGCTGACGCGGAAACACCGCAAATGATCGATACGATTGTTCCATACATGGGGCTGTGGGGTTTCCGGGCGCTGATCGTCTGGGTGCTGGCGCTCGTGGTCCTGCTGGTCGGCAGCGCCCTCCGGTCGCGTCCCAGGGCCAACCTCTTGGCGCTGGTCTTGGTTTTGGCGGCCGCCTATTGCGCCCGCCGAAATCTGGACGGGTGGTTCTCGTCGATCCGCCTAGACCGCACCGACGAGATCAACGCGGCCTTGGCCGAGCGCGAGCCCCAAGAGGGGATCGCCGCCACCGTCCGCTTTGCCGAAGACGATCCCGAAGACCGCGTGGAGGGTGGCGTGGCTCGTGGCACCCCAGCTTGGCGCGAGGGCGGACCCAAACTCCGCGGCGGCGGCGTGGCGACCAACCAGGTGGCGGCGGTCGACGCCGACACGCCCGCGTCGCTCGGGGAGGACGAAGAGGCTGTCATCTACATGAGGGCCGACCAACTCAGCACCGTCCGCCAGATCGAGCGCGGCAACCGGTTGGCGATCCGCACGCTCACACTGCTGATCCTGCTAGCGATCCTTTGGGACTATGCTATCTCCTTCAACTCCGTGCGGAGCACTCGTCTGCCGCTCCCGCTCTCAAGCCCGTGGATCGACGCCTTTTCCGCCAAATCGCGGGCGCTGGTGATCCGGCCGGATGTGGGCAAGCGCTGGCTGCCGGAGCCGTTCCTCAGCCGCGCCGTGCGCAAGGGCGAGAACGTGATCTATTTCGGCCAGGAGCCGATCTGGGCGGGGAAGGTCCGCGTGCCGCGGCTCTCGCTCTTCGGACTGCCGCTGCCGCTGCTGGGTGTGCCGATTCTCCGTTACGGCGCGGAGGGCGTGCCGCGGGGGAGCGAGTTCGTGTTCGATGCCGCGTGGTTCGGCCGCTATGTCCCGGTCGTGACCGGCGATGCCCCCTGCCGCGACATGATCGAGGACATCGTCGACATCCTTCACGAGCGGCGCCGCTCGGGCGCCAGCTCTGATCGGACGCTGGTCATCGCCTGGGACCGCGACGAGGAGTTGGACAAGCCGTTCCTCACCCGCCTCGCCAAACTCGCCGACGAAGCCAATCTCTCGGTCTTCGTCTGGTCGCGCGTCAAGAAGAGCTGACGATGATTATCGACATTCATGCGCATGTGTATGCGTTCCCCAAGCTGCGCGCACACCCGGACGCGACGCCGTTCATGTCGGCCGAGCAGCAGATCGCCGTCATGGACGCCAAGGGCGTCGACAAGGCCGTGATCCTGCCGCTGTCGAGCCCGGTCCCCGGTTCCGAACCGCAGAGCCTAGGCGAGGTGTTGCTCATCTGCGAACGCTATCCCGGCCGCTTCATCCCCTTCTGCAACATCGAGCCGCAGATCGGCAAGCGGCTGGAGCAGGTCACGGCGCAGGACTTCCGCTTCGCGCTCGAACAGTGCCGCGACCTCGGCTGCCGCGGCGTGGGCGAGGTGACCGCCCGCATCCCCTTCGACGACCCCCGCGCGCTGGCGCTCTTCGCGGCGTGCGAGCAGGTCGGCCTCCCCGTGACGTTCCACACGACACTGCCCGAGATCGACAGCTACGGCCTGCTCGACGAGATGGGACTGCCGCGGTTTGAACAGGTGCTGCGCCAGTTCCAGAAGCTCGTCTTTCTGGGGCACAGCCAGGCCTTCTGGAGCGAGATCGGCGGCGCGCTGACCGTGGCGGAAAAGGGCGGCTACCCGGTCGGACCCGTGAAGCCGGGCGGGCGCCTCCCGGAGCTGTTCCGCCGCTATCCCAACCTGCATGGCGACCTCTCCGCAGGCAGCGGGCTGAACGCCCTGCGCCGTGACCCGGCCCACGCCTTCGCCTTCATCGAGGAGTTTCAGGACCGCCTCTTGCTGGGGCTGGACTACTGCTCGGTGAACAACGACATGCAGCACATCGAGTGGCTGAGCGCGCAATGCGCCGCCGGGCACATCAGGCCCGAGGTGTGCGAGAAGATCCTCTGGCGCAATGCCGTCCGCGTGCTGGGGCTG
>CAYMLQ010000069.1:16969-19529 GCA_964390795.1 uncultured Lentisphaeraceae bacterium | reverse complement strand
CTGCGCGAGCTGGCGGGCGTGTACGGCGTGGACGGCGTGTGGGTGGACGGCGAGTGCTGGGCTACGGTGCCGGACTACGGCGAGAAAGCCGCGAAGGCGTTCCGCGACGCGACGGGCATTCAGACGCTGCCGAAGAAAGCGAGCGATCCGCATTGGCACGAGTTCCTACAGTTCCACCGCGAGGCCTTCCGCCGGTATCTGCGGCACTACGTGAACGAGGTCCACAAGACCAACCCGGAGTTCCAGCTCTGCAGCAACTGGGCGTTCACTGACCACATGGCGGAGCCGGTCAGCGCGCCGGTGGACTTCCTGTCGGGCGATTACGCGCCGGACGACAGCGTGAACTCGGCTCGGCTCTCGGCGCGCTTCTTGGTGCGGCAGGGGATGCCTTGGGATCTGATGGCGTGGAGCTTCAGCCGCAAAAAGGGGCCTGACGGAAAGGGCCTCCAGAAGTCCGCCCCGCAGCTCGAGCGCGAGGCGGCGGTGGTGGTGGCGCTGGGCGGCGGGTTCCAGGCCTACTTCACGCAGAGGCGCGACGGCTCGGTCAAGCTGGAGCAGATGCCCGCCATGGCCGAGACCGCTAAATTCTGCCGCGAGCGACAGGCTCTCTGCCACCGCTCCATGCCGGTGCCGCAGGTTGCCCTGCTGCTTTCGACAGCGGGCCATTACCGCAAGATCAACGGGCTCTATAACCGCGAACTTTCGGGCGTGAGCGGCGTGTTGCAGGCGCTGCTCGAAACCCAGCACTCGGTGGAGGTCGTGAGCGAGCACCAGCTCAAGGGGCGGCTCGCCGAGTACCCGCTGATCGTGGTGCCTGAGTGGGCGTACCTGGAGCCGGCGTTCCGTGACGACCTCGTCGTTTACGTAAAGCAGGGCGGCAACCTGCTGCTGGTCGGGCCGAAGTGCGCGGCGCTCTTTCAGGCCGAATTGGGCGTGACGCTCGAAGGCGAGCCGGTGTCCAAGCCGCAGACGCTCGCGTACGAGGGCGGTCAGGCGCAGACCAAGGGCTTCGCGCAGGCGGTTAAAATGGGCGCAGGCGCGGAGGCGTTCGGCACGCTGCGGCTTGACGCGGCCGCGGCGGCGCAGCCTGCGGCGTCGGTCGCAGCGCTGGGCAAGGGCCGGATCGCGGCCGTCTATGCGGATCTCGGCCAGAGTTACAACGGCGTGTGCAGCCCTGCGGTGCGAGGCTTCCTGAACGCGCTGGCGCGGCGGCTCTTCCCAAAACCGATGGTGGAGGTCGCCGGCTCTTCAGATGTGGACGTCTGCCTGATGCGCCAGAAAGGGCGGTTGCTGGTCAATCTCGTGAACACCTCCGGGCCGCATCAGACCGAGCCGCATCAGGAGACGATCCGGCCGGTCGGCCCGCTGGCTGTCACGCTGCGGCTGCCGCGCAAGCCGGCGAAACTCACGCTGGAGCCCGGCGGCCAGCCGATGCCCTTCGAGTGCCGCAACGGCGAGGTGCGGCTGACCGTCCCGCAGCTCGACATCCATCGCGCAATCGCGGTGGAGTGATGGCTTCTGCGATTTGCGTCAGCCATAGCTTTTTGGAAACTGCAGTCAACTTGAAAAGACAAAAGCCGTGTTGAGGGCGTGTCTGAGGGACGTTGGCGCAAATAAGGAGACATAGGCGATGAAGGAGAGCGACGGCGGGGGGCGGACGGATCAGGGGCTGGCGCAGTTGAAGGCGAACCTGGAGCGGGTGATCCGGGGCAAGGGCGAGGTGATCGACCAGTTGCTGGTCGCGATGCTGGCCGACGGGCATGTGCTGATCGAGGATGTCCCCGGCACGGGCAAGACCACGCTGGCAAAGGCGCTGGCGGTTTCGCTCAAAGCCAAGTTTTCACGCATCCAATTCACGCCGGACCTGCTGCCCACCGACATCGTGGGGGGCATGATCTACTCGTCGACGAACGGCAGCTTCACGTTCCGCCCAGGCCCGATCCACGCGAATATCGTGCTGGCGGACGAGATCAACCGCGCGTCGCCGCGCACGCAGTCGGCCTTGCTGGAGGCCATGAGCGAACGGCAGGTGACCACCGAGGGCGAGTCGCGCCCGCTGCCGCGGCCGTTCCTGGTGCTCGCGACGCAGAACCCGGTCGAGCACAACGGCACCTATCCGCTGCCCGAGGCGCAGTTGGACCGGTTCTGCATGCGGATTTCGCTGGGGTATCCGTCGCGCGAGCATGAGCTGCAACTGCTGCACGATCAGGAGACGACGCATCCGCTGGAGGCGCTGCGCACGGTGATGGAGACCGACACCCTGACTCGGTTACAGGCGGAGGTTCGCCGCGTGGAGGTCGAGGCGTCGGTGCTGGACTACATCGTGCGCCTCGTGGCGCGCACGCGGGCGGATCCGCGTCTGCGGCTGGGGGCCAGTCCGCGCGGGGCGCTGGATTTGCGCAGGTGCGCCCAAGCGGCGGCCTTTCTCGCAGGGCGCGGCGCGGTGCGTCCGAATGACGTGCAGCGGCTGGCGGGGCCTGTGCTGGCGCACCGGTTGGTCATCGACGTCAAGGCGCGCCACAGCGGGCTCGCGGGCGTGGCGGTGATCGAGGAGGTGGTG
>CAYMLQ010000069.1:0-16869 GCA_964390795.1 uncultured Lentisphaeraceae bacterium | reverse complement strand
AGCTTTCGCGCGAGGCGTTCGAGTTTCACGGCTGCCGCGAATTCCGGGACGGGGACGCGCTGCGGCATGTGCATCCGCGCTCCTCCGCACGCCTGGGCGTGCCGGTGGTGAAAGAGTTCCAGACGGAGGGGCGTTCGCGTACGGCGGTGCTGGTGGACACGCGCGGACGGCTGATGTTCGGTGGCTTGCGCGAGCATCTGCTGAGGGACGACCCGATGGAGGCGGCGCTTTCGCTGACCGCCTCGATCGTCGACGCGCTGTCGGTGACAGACCGCGTGCTCGAACTGCTGGTGGCCGGCCCGGAAGTGTACCGGTTCGTCAGTTCGGGACGCGTCGGGTATCTTGAAGAGGTGCTCGACATCCTTGCCGGGATCGAACCCTGCAAGGACGATCCACTGGACCGGTTAGAGCCGCTGCTGTTCGAGGAGATCCGGCTGATTCAGAGCGTCTGCCTCATTCTGACCGCGTGGGACGCGAGGCGGGAGGCGCTGATCCGAGAGATCGGCGCCTGGGAGATCGGGCTGAAAGCCGTGCTGATCACGGCGCGGGGCAAGTGGCCTGACGGGCTCCTGCCGCAGGTGGCGTGTTTGTCGGCCCGCGATATTTTGCGCGGCGAGGTGTGCAGCGTGTGAGGGGGGCGGGGGGGAGAAAAGTTAGGAGTTAGGAGTTGGGAGACGGGAGACCGGGATGGAAACGGCACGGGTGGACAGAGAGGATGAGGGGCGGCAGCGCAGCCGCTAGACGGTGGCGCTGCCCCGCTCCTTGCCGAACACGACGCGCTGGGTGGTCTGGACGTGGGTGGCGCTGACGGTCGTCTGCCTGTCGGCCAATGTGACGCGGCTCGTGCCGCCCGAGAATACGCTTGGCGAGGGGCACATCTTTGACAGAGTTGTTACCGTCGCCTATGCGGTTGGCATGAGTGCGATCTTTTTCCGGTTTCATGTGCTCGGGATCACAAAAATTGCGGCGGGCGGCCTTCCCATGGCGATGCTTGTTCTTAGCAGGAACGAACAGTCGGGCGGGGTTGCTCCGGGGTATGAGGACCTGTTCGTGTGGGGGTTTGTGGCGCTGGTGGCTGCGGCCGATCAGGCGCGGCAGATGACGGAGAAGAAAACGGCGGATAGGCTTTCGATGGCGCTGCGTGAGCCGGTCGGGCAGCTTGCGGTGGCGTCGCAGAGGATGCTCTTTGGTTTGACGATCAGGCCGCTGCAGACGATGAGCGCGCAGCGCAGCGCCGACATGTCGCTGAGCCGCGCCCTGCCGAAGGGCTTCGGCGAGCGCATGCGAACGGTACTGCTGATCCAGGCAACGGAGCCGCCCGGCTATTTGCGCGAGAGCGTGTACACGGTCTATCGCGAAGGAAACTGGCTGCGGCCTAAGCCTGGCAGCGCATTGCAGCCGGCGGGGGACACCTCGACCGCGCAGAGCAGGCGGAGCGTGTATCCGCTGGTTCCGGACACGGCTACGCGCACTACCGGCGTGTGGCAGGTGGAGGTACACGCGCCGCGGCTGTTGGCGGGGATCTGCGTGCCCGGGAATGCGGTCATGCTCATGGGAGCGGGGCTGTCTCCGCTGGCTGACACGAACGGGATGGTTACGGTGGCCGAAGAAATGCCTGAACGGTACCAGGTGGGGGTGACGGACTGCCACTGGAGCGACTCCGCGTATCCCGGCCCGGACGGCTCCGGCGATCCGGCATATCGGGCGGTGCCGCCAGCGCTGGCCGGTGCGGTCTCGAATTGGGTGGTGGCGTGTGCTGGATTGACAGAGCCGCAGACGGTTCGGGAGGCGGTGAAACGTGTGGAGGACTACTTCGCGACGAACTTCTCGTATCGCTTAGACGCCCGGAGGATTTTGCGAAGCCGGGAAAGATGAGGCTGGTGATCGATCTTCTTTCGTCCGGGTGGAAACGGGTGGTCTTCTGGCTCAAGAACGTGAACGTCCTCGCGTTTATCGCCGAGGCGGGCGCGGCGCTCTTTCTCTTCCTGTGGCGCACGGTGCCGGAGCGCCTGCACCGCCGCGAGAACGAGAGCTGGGATCTGTGGCTGCAACGCGTGGAGCCCGCACTGACGGCGGAAGCGTTTGCGGAACTGCACGCATGGATTGAGGGTTACCAGCGCCTGCGGTATCGGACGCGGCTCGATGCCTCTGTCGCTCAGGAATGGCTAACGCGCGTCCGCAGCGCGGGACGGACAAGCGCAGCCACCGCAACCACCGCACCCAAGTAACAGAATGGTGTCGCGGGTGGGTGGACAAAAGGCGGTCTTTCTGCCATAATTTAAAAATACTGATTACCACGGCGCTGTGCCGGACCTCTAGGTACCTTAGACTGAAAGAAGGTGAAGGCGATGAGAAGAACATGGTTGGGCGCACTGGAGACAATCGGCTTGGCCGTTTGGGGTTCTGTTAAGCAGGCGAGAGCCCTGCCTGTCGCGCTGTCGTCATACAGTTCGGAAAGACGGGTTCTTAGTAATCGCAGAATGAAGACGTTGGTACTGGCGCTCGGATTGCTGGGCGGCTGCCTGCAACCGCTGCGGGCGTGGCAGGAGGTGGGGAGCTATGAAACGCCCACCAAGAAGGTGTCGTCGGTCCAAGTGAGCGACAGCAGGGTCTATCTCTCAGAAGGAAGTCAACTCTACATCGTCGACACAGCCAATCTGAACGATATTCGCCTGATTTACACATTTACGGTCAGCGGTGACGTCGGCACACATGGGATTGTTGATATCGATTATAGCAACAATCACATCTATGCGTGGACGTCAAACGAGCACCTGATCATCATCGACGTGTCGAATCCCTACGCCCCTGTTCAGCGCTCAAACACGTCGCAGGGCGAAGACCTGCTCAGATATGCCCAACAGATCCGGGTCAGCGGCAACCGGGCCTATGGCACAACCAAGATTGGAACCGCGCAGGGTGTTGCCATTATCGACGTCTCCAGTCCTTCCGCCCAGAGAAAGCTGGCCTCGATCGACACCATGGCCAATGTGGCGGTGCCGGTGGGCAACCGGCTCTATGTCGGGCACGGCAACGGGGACGGGCTGCTGGTTTACGACATAGCCAATGTGTCTTCACCGCAGCTGTTGGGGTTCTCGAAGTTCGGTTACAGTTCGCTGACAGTCAATGGCATTGAATCTGTGGGGGGGTATGTCGTGCTCGCCACGAGTCAGGGCGTCATCAGTGTTGACGCGAGCGATCCCGTCAATATGCGGCGCGTGGACTACAAGTCCGGGGAGCGAACGCGCATGGTGGCACTGGATCAGAACGTGGTTGCCGCCACGCATTGGGGAAGCGGCATTGTCCTGTATCAAGTGACGTCGACGGGGCTTTTGACGCTTCTTCATTCACAGAGTTGCGAAACCGTGAAACTGGGTTACGGCAACGGATTTCTCTATGGCTTTGTTGATCCGATTGGTTCGTCATCGCTGCATATTTACGATACGGGTCTGGTTCCGATACTGACGATCAGCCCGTCGAGCCGCACGCACACGAGCGCCGCGGCGGCCGGCCAGACCATCGGGGTGACGGCAAACGTGTCGTGGACGGCGACATCGGGCGCCGCGTGGCTCACGGTCACAGGAGGCTCGTCCGGCTCGGGCAACGGGACGGTGACTTACAGCGTGGCGGCCAACGGCGTGGCGGCCGCCCGCGGCGGCACAATTACGGTTAGCGGTGGCGGGCTCACGCGAACCTATAGTGTAGCGCAGAGTGCACTGTCTATTGATTATACAATTACAACTGCGGCCAATCCCACGAACGGAGGAACGACCGGCGGTGGCGGGTCGAAGGCGTCGGGATCGTTCTGCACGGTGACGGCTTCGGCAAGCAGCGGGTTCACGTTCTTGAATTGGACCGAGGGGGGGGCGGTGGTTAGCGTGTCCTCGAGCTACCTGTTCACGGTGACGGGGGCGCGGACGCTGACGGCCAATTTTAGCCACATTACCTACACGGTGAGGTACGACGCGAACGGGGCGACCGGTGGCAGCGTGCCGGGTGAGCAGGCGAAGATCCACGGCGTGGCGCTAACCCTGGCGTCCAACAGCGGGAATCTCATGAAGACCGGATACGCGTTCGCAGGCTGGAAAACCGTCTCGAACGGCGCGGGCACGGACTACACGGCGGGCGGCAGCTACACCGACAACGCCTCCGTCAAACTGTACGCCAGATGGGTCGCGATTCCTAAGCTGACCGTTAATGGCGGCTTCATTGAGAATGAGGATTCAAATGTTGTCTACGTGCCGCCGGGCGACGAAAAGGCCATCTATCCTGACGATCCTCCTGCGGGAAAGGCCTTCTCCAAGTGGGTCACAAATCCGGCGAATGTCGATCTGGGAGAGTACTACAGCGCATTCGCCGAGGACAACACCATCGTCATGCCGTCGGTCAGCGTGACGTTGACAGCGACGTATGTCGCGATCCCCAAGTTGACTGTGACGGGCGGGGGAATCGAAGGCGAAGATGGAAATGCGGCGTTTGTGTTACCCGGTCAGGAACGGCAGGTGTTTTCGGCCGATGTGGAAGGCAAGGTGTTTGAGAAATGGACGATCGCTCCGGCGTCGGCCGATCTGGGTGCGGCCTTCAATCCGCGCCGCGCGCAAACGACCGTGACCATGCCTTGGGTCAGTGTGACGCTGACGGCCGTTTACGTGACCGCGCCAGGGTCTATGACGGTCAACGTGGCCGGTAATCTTGCGGAGGTGGAACTCTCCGGAATCTTCTGGAGCGTCGATAACGCGACCTGGGTGCCGGTCAACGACGGCAACGGTTATCCGCTCAAGGTTGGCGCCTATACGGTCAGTTTCAAGTCGGTCACGCCGCGCTGGCTCGCGCCCGCCAAGCAGACGGTGAAAGTAATTCTGGATCAGCCGTTAGAAGTTTCAGCAATCGCGACGTATGTGCCGGTCGTCTCGTGGCAGTTGAGCGAGGGCGGCGACATCGGCAGCGGTACGGTCACGATGTCACCGGCCAACGGGCAGGTGTTGCCCGGAAAGGGCGTCACCCTGACGGCGAAACCGGCGGTCAACTACGTGTTCGTCGGCTGGCAGGGTTTGGAAAACGTGCCCGCCGGGGCCGAGCGCAATCCGACGCTGACGGTCGCACCCGCGTGGGACGCGGTTTACACGGCACGTTTCCGTGCGAAGAGTGAGCTGGTGCTGCCTGAAATCGCGCTTGACGCGTCGACAGAGTGTGTGGTCGGAGTCGCTTACAGCGCGGTGGTGGGCGTCAACGACGAAGCACTGCCCCTCAAGTTCTCTGCGACGGGTCTGCCCGCAGGGTTGAAGTTCGACGCGGTGACCGGGGTGATCTCCGGCGTGCCGACCAAAGCAGGGACGTTTACTGTGACGCTTCGGGCGACCAATCTGGTCGGTTCTGCCGTTCCTCAACTCTATGTGTTTACTGTCACGGCTCTGCCCGCGTGGGCGTGGGGGACATACAACGGGGCGGTGTCGGAGAATTCGCTGGGGTCGGGGAGTGCCTCCATGAGCGTCACGGCGCTGGGCGGCGTTTCGGGCAAGCTGACGCTGCGGGGCACGAATTTCGCGTTCAGCGCGAAGTCTTACGCAAGCCGTGACGAAGGCGGCGCGTTCATGCTGACAACCACGGCGATGGTCGCCAAGGCGGCGTTTCCGCTGACGCTGGCGGTCTGTGCGCCGGAGGTCACGGGCGTTGCGCCCGCCACGCTGGGCATGTCGGACTGCATGTTAGGGTCGGTGGACGAGCAAAGCGGTTCGGGCTGGCTTTACCGTAACGTCTGGAAGGACGCCGGGATGGCGGCGGTGGCCACGAACTACACCGGTTACTACACGGCGACGCTGCCGGGCGGCGAGGGGGTCGGCAGCGGCTATCTCGCCTTCACCGTGGACAAGGCCGGGGGCGTGAAGACCGTCGGCAAACTCGCGGACGGCACGGCGGTGTCGCTGAGCGGGACGCTGATCCTTGACGAGACCGGACGCGTGTGGACGGTTCTGTATGCTGCGCCGACAGCGTACCTGGGCGGCGGCCTCTTCGGCATCGCGGAGTTCGTGAAACCGGAGCAGGGGCCGGTCACGGTGCGGGTCTTGAACGGGCAGGCGCTCCTGTGGCAGAACCTGAACCCGCTGTCAACGGGCGATTACGAGGCGGGCGGGTTCAGTCGCGATCTCGGCTTGCAGGGCGGGGTTTACAACACGCTGATCAACTTGCGGAGCTACTACGCGAATGGGCTGTCCGTGGGTGGCGTGAACTTGCCGTCGCTGACCGCCGTCACTAAGTTTACGGACGTGAAAGAACTGGGAACGGGTAAGATCACCTGGGCGGAAACAAATCTGATCGCTGCTGCGGACGGCGCGTCACCCAACGGGCTGGCGCTTGGGATCACGCCCGCGATGGGCGCAGGCACGGGCCTGCTAGCGCCGAGGGCGGACACGCCGGTCAGGGACGCGGAGTCGGGCGAGTATGACTACACGGTCGACACAACGGGTGACGGCTTGGTGAACACGTCAGGCCTGACGCTGACGTTTACACGTGCGACGGGCCTTTTCAAGGGATCGTTCAAGACGTGGTACGACTATGCGTCGGCGCAGGATTATACGCTGGAACGGGTGACGCTGATGCACGCTCAGAAAAGTATCTTGTACGAGGGTGCGCTGACGCCGGTGCGGGAGTCGGGTGACGCGGACGGCCGCGGCTTCTTCCTGTGGGCGGACACGAGCCGCTACGTGAATCCGGCGGGCAAGTCGGTGTCATACAATTTCAACTGGTCGTACGACTTCCTGTTGCTGGGGAATTGACGCCTGGTGCTTCGCTGGGAGCGGGGACTCTCCTGTCCCGGATTCTTGCCAGCGCATGTGTGTTGAACGTTCCACCCTTGAACGAGCGGCCGAACGACGAAATACGCTAAAAAAGCGAAGGAAGAAACCTTTCCGCTCGATCCGCGTGAGACACGCTCAATGTAGGTCGGGATCGCAATCCCGACGTTCTTTCCGCGTTCTCCGCGCCTCCGCGTGAGACACGTGCCGTCTCAACCCGCCGTAGCGGACTCCTCGATCATGCACTTGTGCAGTCTGTTCCTATACCATTATAGATGGTTCTCCTCTACAACACGTGACGACAAACGGGGTTGATCGTGGAGACAGGAGAGAATAGGGTGAAAGATTAGGGAGATCGATTAAGGGCAAGGACACCCTCATCATTCACCCTTATCTTTCTCCATAATCTGTCACTTTTCTGACACACACCCGCCTTTCCTCGCGCGGATAAACGCACAACGGGCACGAGCGGCTCTGTGATTCCTGCGGGCAAGTCGGTGCGGTACATCTTCAACGTGCCGCACGATTTCCCGCTGCTGGGGGATTGACGGCTGGTGCTGGGCTTGGGAGCGGAGACACTCCTGTCCCCGCGCTTACCGGCCGAAGATCTTATCCGCGAAGTCGGCGTAGCGCTCCCAGTCGTAGCGCGTCACGTCATGCTTGCCGGTCCGGCAGTGGTAGCCCATGAGCAGGCCGGTGACGGGCTGGTTGACGGCGGGCATCTCAGTCGCGGGAAAAGTGCCGGCGTCCAGAAAGGCGTAGACGGGCGCGGCATTGACCAGACTGAGGAATTCGCCTTTGGGGTCGGCCCAGCGGTCTTCCTCCGCGCTGGCGACGTAGAGGGCGCGCGGGGCTACGCAGGCCAGCAACTCGTGCTGGTCGAAGGGCATCGCTTGCTCATTGTTGGCGTAGCGGTAATAGTTGGCGCAGAACCAGTGCGGAAAATTGGCCGCCACGTGCGCGAGGGTCTCGCCGTAGATACGCTTGGAGAGGGCCGCGCCGCCACAGCCTGAATTGTTGGAGATCACGAGCGCGAAACGCTCGTCCATCGCGCCGGCCCAGAGCGCGGTCTTGCCGAGGCGCGAATGGCCCATGACCGCAACCTTGCGGGCGTTGATCGCGGGATCGGTCTGGAGGTAGTCCATGGCGCGGCTGAGTCCCCACGCCCAGGCGCAGACTGTGCCCCAGGCGTTGCCGGGACGGGAGGTGCCGGTTTCGGGGAAGAGGGCGTGTGCGCCGTTCTTGAAGCCGTCGTGAAAATCCGGGTCGATGTCGCCGCAGTAGACCGTGGCGAGCGCGTAGCCGCGGCTGACGAGATACTCGGCCTGCCAGGCGTCGGCGTTCTTGCCACGGCTGGCGTCGGTGGCGCGGTTACCGGGGTTTTCAGCAGCTTGCCCCGTGATGTTCTTGCTCTGCACCCACGACTCGGTGAGCAGGAGCGCGGGGTCGGCGTGGACGGTATGGTTGCCGTTGAAGTTCAGCCCGAGAAAGGCGGGCGCGGGCTTGTCAGTTTTCGGGAGGTAGAGCAGCAGGTCGATGAAAGGGCCTTTGTCTTCCACGGCGAACCAGATGCGGACCTGCTTGCGCAAGGCCTTGCCGTCGAAGGCGGGGCCGGACTCGCGCGTGACGAAGCGCAGGATCATGGGACGTTCAGGCATGAAGCCGTACATCTGGTCCTGCAGGAGGCGGAGGATCTCGGTGCGGCGGCGCGGCCACTCGGCGGGCGAGGCGACGGGCTTCCCGTTTTCGAAAACCAGAGGGTTGGGCAGGGTGTAAGACGACATCTTATCCTCGTCGTAGTTGGCGGGGATCGGTGCGGCCGCAGCAACGGCGACGCCGCAGAGGGTTAGGCAGGAACAGGCCAACAAGGCGTTATCAAGACCAGTCATCATATGCGTTCTCCAGAGTGAATACGGGTATTCTGTCATGGAGTGATACGGAATGCAACAGGCTCTTTCGGTGTACAGCTCAATTGACACGCGCGATTGTTTCGTATTAGAATACAAACAATTCGGAGGTTCATGCCATGATTCTGTTTCCTTCTTCAAGTTGGCTCACGCATGGGATGGCGTCTGTTGCGGTTGCGCTCGTCGCGTGTGTGGGACTCTCGGCAACGACTGCGGCCGTCCCTAAAATTCTGAAAGTGACGGCTTTGGGCAAGAGCCTGACGGTGACGGCGAGTGTGCCGAGGGGGTGGCAGTCGGTCACCTTGGAGAGCCGTTTGGCGTCAGGTCAAGGCGCCTGGGTGCCGCGGTCTGTGCTGAGAGCGAAAGTGCTGCCGCCGCAAGTCACATTCAGCTTGCCGAGCACGCTCAAAGGGCAAACCCTGCGGGTGCGCGGCGAAGCGAAGTCGTCGTATCCCCTGACTTTCTTTAGTGGCAAACGCGTGTTCTCGAACCGGTCGTCTACCCTCTGGCGGTCAGAGCCGGGAGAGGGTTACGCGTATGCGCTTGCTGGAGACGGGAATCCGCTGGTCGGTGCCGTTCTGCCGGGTATATCCGGCACGCAGCGTTCAGTCGAGGAATCCGATATATGGAAAATCAGTGGCGATACGCTCTACTTTTTCAATCAGTATCGCGGCTTACAGGTCATCGACATCAGCGCTCCTGATGCGCCGTTTATCAGCGGCGTGCTGAGTCTGCCTGCGGTAGGCGAGCAGATGTATGTGCTCGGCGTGCGTCATGTGGCCTTGCTTACGCGTGCCGGCAACGGCAATGAGCAAAGCCGGCTGACCGTTGCGGACGTTTCAGAGGCTGCGCCGCGCGTGGTCGCGACCCTGCCGATCGAGGGTGCGATACTGGAAAGCCGGATGGTCGGTACGGCGCTGTATGTGGCGGCGCAGGGGTATCTCGATGTGACGCTGAAAGGCGGGGCGGAGTGGCAGTGGGGCACGGCGCTTTACTCGTTTGATATGGCCGATCCCGCCGTGCCTACCGTGCGGTCGACCCTGTGGTTTGCCGGACAGGGAAGTGCTGTGATGGCGACCGACCGCTACCTGTTTGTCGCCGGAAAGGGCGATGCCGCCGAAGCCGAGCCTGTCGTGCGGGTCGTCGATATCAGCGCCGCAGACGGCACCCTGCGGGAGGTGGCGGGGATAGCGACTGCGGGCACGGTGGGTGACAAGTTCAAAATGAATCTGTCGGGGGACGTGTTCACCGTGATTTCGGAGACGTTCGATGCGGCCAATCCGACCGGCCTGTGGCGGACGTCGCTTCAGACGTTCTCGTTGGCGGACGCTTCGAAGCCTGAGCCCTTGGGGTGTCTGGAGTTGGCGCCGGGCGAGCGGCTGTTCGCAACCCGGTTCGACGGCGACCGAGCCTATGTGGTCACGTTTCAGTGGGTAGATCCGCTGTGGATCATCGATCTGTCGGAGCCCACGCGGCCCGTCGTCGCGGGCTCAGTGGAGGTGCCGGGCTGGTCCACCTATATTCATCCGGTGGGAGGAAGGCTGGTGACGATGGGTCTGGATGGCGGGCGCATGGCCGTGTCGCTGTTCGACGTCAGCGATCCGGCTCGGGCGAGCCTGTTGGATCGCGTTCCGCTGGGCGAGGGGTTCTCATGGAGCGAGGCGTACGCAAATGAGAAGGCCCTGTCGGTTCTTGAGTCGGAAGGGCTGATTCTAGTCCCTTATGAAGGTCTGGACGACGGCGGGTATGCGTCGCGCGTTAAACTGATCGACGTAAAGGAGTCGTCACTCGATGAGCGAGGCGTGATTGAGCACCGCTGCCAGCCGCGGCGCACGGCGCTGCATCGGGGCAGGGTACTCTCTCTTTCGGGCAAAGAGCTGCTGAGCGTGGATATCGCGGATCGCGACCATCCGGCGGTGACGGCCAAGACCGAACTCTCATGGGCGGTGACCCAGGTCTTGACCCATGGCGACTATCTCCTGCAGGTGGAGACGCCAGGCTTCTGGTCGGCGGGCGGGCAAGCGGTTCTGCGGGTTGCCGCCAAGGCGAAACCGGATACGGTCCTCAACCGGGTTGATCTCGGGGCTCTGCCGGTCGTCGGCGCCTGCGTTCGTGATGGAGTGCTCTATTTGCTTCAGAGTCCGGGCGAGCTGTTTAAAGGGGGGCCGGTTATCGCGTTCGGCGCACCCGGCAGGGCACAGGAGAGCGCCGCCTTAACGAACCGGCTGATGACGGTGATCGACCTCAAGGAGTTGCCTAACGTCGCGGTGCTGGGGCAGGCAGAGGTTGCGATCGACGCATGGGATGCCGGTCAGTACAAGGCGGTATGGGTGGCGCCGGAACGTTTGGTATGGGTCAGTTCCGGTTTGAGCAGCGGCATGTGTTATGCGTTGGTTGGGGGAGGGGTTGCCAGCCGAAATCCGGCAACTTTGAAGGTATCGTCGATCATGGCAGACGTGGCGTGGTGGCCGTGGTGGAATGCGGGCGGGGTACGTCTGCTCACGTTTGAGACGGGCGACCCGACCCGCCCCGTGTGTGTGTCGCAGGTTCATTTCAATCCGGCGTCGGCGTGGGGTTTCAGCGCGCCGCGTGCCGCGCAGGGGAAAATTTATTTCAGCCATGAGCAGTCCGAATACGTGAAAGTTCTTGGCAAGAACGGGCGATACAATGAAGAGTGGCGCGTCAGCGAGTTTCTCGACGTGATCGATTTCACCGATCCAGCCGTTCCCACAGTACGTCCCAGCGTGAGCATTCCGGGTCAGTTGGTCGGTGTCTCTCAAGAAGGGTCTCTGCTCTATCTGTTGGGGCCTGCGATGGCGCGCACAGGTGCGTCTGTTGAAAGCGAGGAGGCTATTCACGCCTGCACGTATGACGGTGTGAACGCCTATTTGGTGAACTCCTTGGCTCTGCCCAAGGTGTGGCCGCGGCCGGTGAACGTAAACGGCGGACGCGTCTTTGTTGGACGTGCTTCCGCAGACGAGGCGATCAAGAGTCGGATCGAGTCGTGGGCGTTGTCCAGTGCGGGTAGTTTTGTGCTGCAGTCCTATGGAGATCTCGAACGAGCGGCATCGGCGCTCGCCTGTTTTGAAGGTTTGCTTGCCGTGCAGGACGCGGACAGCGGGTTGGGTCTGTTCGATGTCAGTTCGTCTGCGGTCATGCGCCCGTGCGGGTCAGCGGAGCCGCTGTGCGGGGTGTGGGCCGACATGAGTCGGGCTGCAGGGGCGCTTGGTGACGGGCTCTGGTTGCCGCTGGACGATTTCGGACTCTTAGGCGTGCCGGCCTTTTCCAGCTCGGTTTACGGGCTCCGCACGCGCTAGAGGGGCGTAGGCGGTGCGAAGGCGCGCCGCGAAAGAGTGAGGGGATTGAGGGGATAATCAGGAGTCGAAACATGTCTGTATGCGATACGAATCAACGGGGGGCTGGCGGGTCTTTGAATCGCCGGCAGTTTCTTAAACGCGCCGCTGCGGTCAGCGGGGCTGTCGCAGTGCCCTACTTTATTCCCGCGTCGGCGCTGGGCCGCGGCGGGGCTGTCGCGCCGAGCGAGCGGATCGTTCTTGGCGGGATCGGCATCGGTAGGCGGGGCTCTCACGACCTGCGCTGGGTGATCGGCGAGGCCGACGTCCAGTTCGTCGCGACCTGCGATGTCTGGAAAGAGCGGCGCGAGGCGGTCAAACGAACGGTGGATGAGAAATACGGTAACACCGACTGCGTCGTCTATCGAGACATGCGTCAGTTCCTGGCGGAGCGTACGGATATCGACGCGCTGCTGATCACCACGGGCGACCGCTGGCACGCGGCGGCATCGGTGATGGCGATGCGCTCGGGAAAGGACGTCTATTCGGAAAAGCCCTCGTCCATGACCATTGCGGAGGGGCAGGCGGTGGTGGCGACGGCGCAGCGCTACGGCCGCGTCTATCAGACCGGCACGCAGCGGCTGAGCGAGGCGAATTTCACGGTAGCCAACGAGTTGCTGCGGCTCGGACGGCTCGGGCAGGTGCATACGGTGCGCGCGCACATCTCGGGCGGTAACGCGGTCATGAACCGTGCCTGGCTGCCGGGCGAGCCTGAGCCGCCGCTGGACGAATTGGATTGGAGCGCGTGGCTCGGGCCGTGCCCGTGGCGCCCTTACAACGCGAGGTACGTGCAGGGCGGATGGCGCAACCAGTACGACTTCCACACGAGCTGCATCGGCGAGTGGGGCGCGCACACCTTCGCGCAGTGCCAGGTGGCGCTCGGCCTTGGGGAGACGTCGGCGGTCTCCTACGAGTACGTCAACAACACGAGCGGCGACGGCATGGTGACGAAGTTTGCCAACGGCGTGAAGATGGTTTTGCAGCAGGGCGGCTGGCACGGCTCGTGCGGCGCGCGCTACGAGGGCACGGAGGGGTGGGTCGCGTGCGCTGACGGCTATTCGCGGCCCGAGGTTTCGAGCCCCGCGCTGCTCGCCGACTACGCGAAGATCGTGCAGGACTACGTGGCCCGCACCGGGCGCGCGCAGAACCACATGCGCAACTTCCTCGACTGCGTGAAGTCGCGCCAGCAGCCCATCGCCAACCCGGTGGTGATGCACCGGTCCATGAGCACCGTGCATGCGGCCAACATCGCGATGTGGCTGCAGCGCAACATGACTTACGATCCGGTGAAGGAGGCGTTCGTCAACGATCCCGAGGCTGACCGGCTGCGTTCGCGCGCCATGCGCGAGCCGTGGGCAGTGTGAGGCGGGGGCGGAGGTCGGAGGTCGGAGGTCGGAGGTCAGCGGTCAGCGGTCAGAGGTCAGAGGGCGGAGGTCGGAGATCATTCCACTCTTCCAATATTCCATCATTCCATCTTTCCAAAGAAGGTGTCGATAAGACGGGGGATTTTTCGATGAGATTAGGTGTTATCTGTTTTGTGTTCGCTATGAGTCTGCTCGGTGCGCGGTTCGCACAGGCCCAGCCGGCCGAGTCCGAACTGCTCGCGATTCTAAAATCCGACGCGCCGCAGCAGCAGAAGGGCGAGGCGTGCATCGACCTCGGCAGAGTCGGCACGAAGGCGGCCGTCGCGCCGCTGGCCACGTTACTTGGAGACGAGAAGCTTGCGCACATGGCCCGCTACGCGCTGGAGACGATTCCCGACCCGGCGGTGGACGAGGCGTTGCGTGCCGCGCTGGGGGCGCTCAAAGGCCAGCCGCTGGTCGGCGTGATCCAGTCCGTCGGCGTGCGCCGCGACGCCACGGCTGTCGAACCGCTGGGCGCGTGTCTCGGCGACGCGGACGCGGAGATCGCCGCCGCGGCAGCGGCCTCGCTGGGCCGGATCGCCACGCCGGCCGCCGTTGCGGCGCTGAAGCAGTCGCTCGGGAAGGTGCCGGCCGCTGCCGAGGGCCTGTTGCGCTGCGCCGAGGCTGCCAAGCCCGAGCAGGCCGCCGCGCTTTACGACGTGCTCCGCTCCGCGCAGGTGCAGCCCCACGTGAAGGTGGCGGCGACCCGCGGCGCGATCTTGTCGCGCGGCGCGGCGGGTGTCCCGCTGCTTCTGGAGCAGCTTCGCGGCGAGGACGCCGTCCTGTTCGGCGCGGCGCTGAGGACTGCGCTGGAGTTGCCCGGCGCGGAGACGACGCAGGCGCTCGCCGCCGAACTCGGCAAGCTCCCGGCCGTTAAGCAGGGCCGCGTGTGCGACGTGCTCGGTCAGCGCGGCGACGCGGCCGCCGTGCCGGCGCTGCTCGCGCTTGCCCGCAGCGGCGCGGCCGAGCCGCGCAGTTCCGCCATCCGCGCGCTGGCGCGGCTGGGCGATGCCTCGGCAGTGCCGGTGCTGGCCGAACTCGCCAGCGCGGGCGATGAGGAAGTTGCCAAGGCTGCGCTCGCGGCCATCGCCGGGTTTCCCGGTCAGGCTGCAGATAAGGCGATTATCTCGCTCGTAAGCAGTTCGGAGGCGAAATTGCGGCGCGTGGGCATCGACCTGATCAGCCGCAGGCGCATCACGGCGGCGGTGCCTGAGCTGCTGCGTCTGGCTGGCGATGCCGACCCGGAGCTCAGCGCGGCGAGCCTCAAGGCGGCGGGCGAGATGGCGGGAGTCAAGGATATCCCCGCTTTGCTGGCGATCCTGCAGAAGACGCCGGCGACGGACGCGGCGGCGGACGCGCTGGCCGCGGTCTGCACGCGGGCGGCCGTGCCGGTGGCAGGCGCGATCACCATCCGCAAGGCGGAATATGGCGCGTTGCCCGACGGGCCGTCAAAGGATGTTACGGCGAAGGTCGCGGAACTCGTCAAGGCCGGGCAGACCACGGTCGACGCAGCCAACTCGACCTTCGGGGATGCGGCACCCGGCAAGGTGAAGAAGCTGCGTGTGGAGTATACCGTGAACGGCGTCGCGAAACAGGCCACGGTGAATGAGAACGCGTCGGTGAGGCTGAATGTCGAGCCCGTGCTGACGGCCTCGCCCGAGGTGGCCGAGCCGCTGCTGGCTGCATACGCGCAGTCCCAGGGCGCGCCGAAGCGCGCGCTGCTGCGCATCCTCTGTTCCGCAGGCGGCGACAAGGCTTTGGCCGTCGTGCGTGCCGCGATCGGAGACGCTGACGCGGAACTCAAAGAGTCTGCCTTGCGCGCGCTCTGCGAGTGGCCCACGACTGACGCGCTGCCCGATCTCGAAAAGATGATCCAGGCGCCGCCGAGCCCGAAGTTTAAGATTCTGGCGCTGCGCGGGTACATCCGGCTGGTGGAGGCGCAGACGGCGCCGGCTGCGGCGAAAGTGACGACGCTGAAGCAGGCGTTCGGCTGGGCCGGGCGTGACGAGGAGCGCCGTCTTGCGCTGGCCTCGCTCGGTGCCGCGCCCTGCCCCGAGGCGCTGGCCTTCGCGGCCGAGCATCTCGCGAGCGAGGCGCTGAAAGACGACGCCTGTCAAGGTGCGGTGGACGTGTCGGAAGGTTTGGCGGCCACGCATCCTGAACAGGTGTCCGAGGTGTTGCGGAAGGTCGTTAAGGCTGGAGCCAAGGAGGGGACGCTCAAGCGCGCCAGAAAGCTGCTGGGCCAGCTCCGGAAAGAGGGCGAGCAGGCGAAATCAGAGGAAGGCTTCGTGCCAATGTTCAATGGCAAGGATCTGTCCGGCTGGGAGACGAAGGGGTGCCCCTGGTGGAAGGTCGTGGACGGCGTGTTGACGGCCGAGAGCACGACCAACGCGCCGCTGGCGACGAACAACCATCTGCTCTGGAAAGGCGGCACGCCCGGCGATTTCGAGCTGCGCACGGAGTTCCGGTTGAGCAAGGGCGCCAACTCCGGGATCCAGCTCCGCTGCGAGCCGGTCATTGACCGGGACTCCGGATATCAGGCGGACATGAACGGCGGGGGCAACTACGTCGGGTTCATTTACCATCCCAAGATGCATCTGATCGGCGGGCGAGGCGAGAAGGTGACGATCGCGGCGGACGGCAAGAAAACGTCTCAGCGGTTTGCCGATTCGGCGACGTTGCAGAAGCTCTACAAGATGGAGGACTGGAACAGCTACCGGATCATCTGTAAAGGTCAAGAGATCACCCTCTACCTCAACGGCGTGCTGGCGACGCAGGTGGCTGACCTCCGTCCGGACACGCCGCGCCTAGGCAACCTCACGCTGCAATTGCACAAAGGCCCGCCGATGAAGATCGAGTACCGCAACGTCCGAATCAAGGAATTAAAGTAATCCCTTTATACTCAGGAAGACGGCAGCCGGATGACACGTTTGCATGGATGGTGTCTCCGGCTGAGCGCAGGGTTCTCTGTCTACAAAAAGACCTATTTGATAAGTTTGGCAAGAAAAAATACAATTTACCCTTGCGTTCAAGAAGCGGCTCTGGAATACTAATTTCAGTGAATGTAGTACAGTTACACATCTGCAAGCAGCGGAAGGGGTCTGGTTGTGAACGATTCAGCAAGGCCGGCTTTGGAAGAGAAGACAGGTGGGAAGTATCGTGAGGGAAAGTACACCTATCTCGTCGCCATTTCGTATGCGAGTGACGTGGCGGAGACGGCCGCGCGTCTGGATCGCGGGTTGGTTGAATTGCTGGGTGGCGACGCAGAGCGGGTCTTCTTTGATCGACGATCATATGGCCATCGCTTAGCACCTACGCAGGTGTCAAAGGTTCTCTCTGATGTGTTCGGAAATGCACTTCTTGGGTGACTTGCAAGATCAAACGAACGTTTCTAGGCTGCGAGTTTATTGAGTAC
>CAYMLQ010000068.1:0-19779 GCA_964390795.1 uncultured Lentisphaeraceae bacterium | reverse complement strand
AACCGCTGTTCGAGGTTTTGCAGACCTCTGCCTAACCACTCGGCCATCGCACCTTGACGAAAAAAGGATTACTTTTTCATCGGCGCACGCATACGTTCTTTAACCCGTTTGTTGCGGGCATCACGACGCTGGCGCTTCACTCGTTTTCTAAGTTGCTGTCCCATAAAGGCCGCAAACTTTAACAGAGGGGGCGGCCATGTGTCAACAGACAACTTGGCATTTTCTTCTTTGTCTGCCGGGGGATTTGTGTTTAACTACGCGCCCTCATGAAAGAAGCGACAGGCGGCGAGGCGCAGAAGCCCGGAACCTTTGAGGTTCTCAAGGAGGACCGGCATACGGGTGCGCGGCTGGGGCGGCTGTGGACTGCGCACGGCGCGGTGGAGACGCCGGTCTTCATGCCGGTGGGCACCCAGGCGACGGTCAAGGCGCTTGAGCCGCGCGACCTCGAGGAGTTGGGCGCCTCCATCATCTTGGGTAACACCTATCATCTGCTGCTGCGCCCCGGCATGGAGGTGATGGCCGCATGCGGCGGGCTGCACGCGTTCATGGGTTGGAACCGGCCGCTTCTGACCGATAGCGGCGGGTTTCAGGTATTCAGCCTGAACAACCTGCGGAAAATCAAGGCGGACGGCGTGGAGTTCAGGTCGCATATTGACGGATCCAAATTCTTCCTCGGGCCCAAAGAGGCGATGGCGGTGCAGCGCACGCTGGGTTCGGATATCGCGATGTGTTTCGACGAGTGCATGCCGTATCCGTGCGACGCACAATACGCTTGCCAGTCAGTGGACAAGACCCTATTATGGGCCGCTCGTTGTCTGGAGCAGGAGCGTGCGCCCGGACAGTTGGTTTTCGGCATCGTGCAGGGCGGAGAGTATCTGGCCCTAAGGGAGCGTTGCGCACGCGAACTGATCGCCATGGGTTTTGACGGGTACGCGGTGGGCGGCGTGAGCGTGGGCGAGCCGGAGGACGTGATGCTGAAGGGCGTGGAGGACGGCGTGCGCTGCCTGCCGCGCGAGCGCCCGAGGTATGTGATGGGGCTTGGCGACATGTTTCAGATGTGCGAGTCGGTGGCGCGGGGCGTGGACATGTTCGACTGCGTGATTCCGACGCGGGTGGCGCGGCACGGCACGGCCTACACGCGAAACGGGGCCTATCCGGTGAAGGGTGGGTCGTACAAGGCGGATCTGCGGCCGGTCGAGGAGGGGTGCGCGTGCTACTGCTGCCGCCATTTCTCGAGGGCTTACGTGAGGCATCTGATCAACGTGGGTGAGATTCTCGGGGTGCGTCTGCTGACGATCCACAACATGTACCGGTATCTGGATTTCATGCGCGAGATGCGCGAGGCGATCGCCAACGACTGTTTCCGCGAGTGGCGGCAGGCGGTCGAGGCGGCGTTGCGGCCGAACGGGCTCAAATCGCGGGCCAACGTTGTCGTGGCGTGATGGGGAACTGAAACTGGAAACTCGAAACTGGAAGCTCGGACTCCCCAAGATTCCACTTTCATAGGAGAACGCGAATGAACGCAGGACTGATGATGGCGCAAGCGGCCTCGCCGCAGGGTGCGATGGGCATGGGCGGCATGATGATTCCGATGGTGCTGGTTTTCGGCATCTTCTATTTCATGATGATTCGTCCGCAGCAGCGCAAGGAGAAGGAGCGTCTGCGCATGATCGCCGAACTCCGCGCGGGGCAGAAAGTCGTCTTTGCGGGCGGGCTGATCGGCACGATCACCGAAGCGCGGGACGCCACGTTCCTCGTGGAGGTCGCGCCCAAGGTCTCCGTGGAGGTCGCGCGTGGGGCGGTGAGCCGGGTGCTCAAAGACGGCGAGGCGGCGACTCTGGATGAGGCCAAGTAGCCCGAGCACTTTTTTTAAATTCATGGATGAAACCTACCGGGGGAGTGTGCTATACTAAGCACTCTTTTGATTCTGTTAAGGTTTATTGTGTCGAACTGTGGAGCTGTTGAACAATGAGTAGAAACGACCTGTGGAAGTGGCTGGTACTAGCGATTGTGGCTGTTTTATCGGCTTATGTGGTGATTCCCCCGAAGGACAAAATCCGGCTTGGGTTGGATCTTTCGGGCGGCACGAGCTTTACCGTCGCGATCGATGAGAAGAAGTTGTTCAACAGCATCAAGGCTGTGGATGTCGAGCTGTCGGACGCTGAGGTTCAGAACCAGGTCAACAACATCCTGAAAGATGCGGACGCGCGGGCGATCGAGGTGATCCGCAACCGCATCGACGGACTGGGCGTGAACGAGCCGGTGATTCAGGGTGGCAAGGATCACCGCATCACCGTGCAACTCCCGGGCATCGGGGGCGAGAAGCGCGACGCAGCCGAGAAGAGCATCCAGAGCGCGGCGTTTCTTGAGTTCAAGCTGGTGCATAAGCAGAACGATCAGTTGGTCGACAAATTGGTGGCCTCCGGGCGTCTGCCCGAAGGCTACGTAATGTCTGAGGACGGCCGTTCGTACAAGCGCTCGGACAAGTATAACGATTTAGTGCAGGATCCCGATTATGCTCGCCGGTTCTCCCTCTTCGAGGTGCCTGATCCGCGCTATGCGTTCATGCTGGAGAAGACGCAGGGCGCGAACGGTCAAGTCACGTTCCGTCCGGTCTATGTGCTGCGCAAGGCCGAGATGACGGGCGAGGCGCTGTCCAGTTCCTCGGTCGAGATCGAGCCTATGACCGGCCGCGTACACGTCTCGCTGGTGTTTAACGCCAAAGGTTCCGCCGAGTTCGCCAAGCTGACCAAGGCGTATGCGCCGCGCGGTTCGCGCAACAAGGACAGCGACGTGGGTCGCCAACTTGCCATCGTGTTGGACGACACGCTCTACTCCGCGCCGGTGCTCCGCACGGAAATCCCCAACGGGCGTGCGGTGATCGAGGGCAGTTTTTCTTGGTCCGAGGCTGCTGTGTTGCGAAACATCCTGAACGCAGGCTCGTTGCCCGCGCCGATGAAGATTCTCGAAAAACGCGCGGTGGAGTCCACTCTGGGTGCCGACGCGATCGCGAGCGGGGTGCGCGCTTCGGTCATGGGCATCATTCTGGTGGCGCTGTTCATGCTGATTTACTACTCCTATTGCGGAATGATCGCGAACGTGGCGTTGGTGTTGGACGTGTTGCTGTTGCCGGCCGGACTGATCGTGGCCTCAAGCATTCTGGGAATTTTCGTTCGAGACGCCTCCATCGCGAAGCGTTCGTTCGACCTGCCGGTGCTGACCATGCCGGGCATCGCGGGTATCGTGCTGACGCTCGGTATGGCCGTGGACGCCAACGTGTTGATCTTTGAGCGCATGCGTGAAGAGTTCGCCCTGGGCAAGTCGGCCCGCGCGGCGGTCTCGGCCGGCTATGACCGCGCGTTCTTGGCGATCTTCGACTCGAACATCACTACGCTGCTCACGGCCGTCATCCTGTTCATTTTCGGCGCGGGGCCGATTCGAGGCTATGCGATCACCCTGTCGGCCGGTATCATTGTCAGCATGTTCACGGCGCTGGTTGTGACGCGCCTGATTTTCAATGCGACGATGTCGGATACCCGTACGAAGCCGTACAAGATGATGCAGTTCATGAAGGACGCGAACTACGATTTCTTGCGTTGGGGTAAGGTTGCCGGACTCACCTCGCTGGCGATCATTGTTGTCTCCTGTGCGCTGTTTTTCGGACGTGCGTTCATGAACCCAGCCAGCGTGATGGCAGTGGATTTCACAGGTGGCGCTTCGATGACCTACGATTACGCGAAGAAGGCGGATATCGGTGAGGTGCGCAAGCTCGTGGCTTCGGTGGTCAGCGACGCCACCATCCAGTATCAGTCCACGCTGGACGGGACTGGCAACCTGCTGCTCATCAAGACCGGCACCATCAAGGTGGGCGAAGAAAACGTCTCCAAACTTATTCAGGACGCCATGGCCAAGGTGATGCCTGACAGCAAGTTTAAGCTGGTGGGCGAAGAGGACGTTGGTTCTGAGGTTGGTTCGGATCTCAAGAGTTCAGCACGCTGGGCGATTTTGTTTTCGCTGGTTGGCATCCTTATCTATGTCGCGCTCCGCTTCGAGTTCGGTTTTGCGCTCGGTGGCGTGGTGGCGTTGGCCCACGACGCTTTCATCACGCTGGGCCTTTATAGTCTTTGCGGGCGACAGGTGAGCTTGACGATCGTTGCGGCATTGTTGACGATCGTCGGTTATTCGATCAACGACACCATCGTGATTTTCGACCGCATCCGCGAGGATTTGCGGAAAGATCCGAAGATGGAGTTTAAAACGTTGTGTAATCTGGCCATCAACAAAACCCTGAGCCGTACGATCCTGACCTCGTTGTCAACACTGATCGCCACATTGGCGCTCTTCATTTTCGGTGGCGGGGCGATCAATGACTTCGCGTTGGCGATGCTGATTGGTTTGGTCGCCGGCACCTATTCCACTATTTTCATTGCAACGCCGATTATGCTTGCGTGGTATCGCGGGCGCCGACCCACCTTCACGCAGATCAAGTGAGTGGCGGCTGATCGGAGTGAACGGGCGGCGTGCGTGTTGAACGCACGCCGTTCTTTTTTTTCCGAGAAGCTACCAGTATGATCCGCCCTCGACGGTCTCGTAGTTTGGCGGCCGGTCTTCTTCCAACGGCCTGATCCAGTGTTCGTTGTATAGCCGGTCGGAGTATTCTGGGATGTGGTCCCAGCGGCCGCCCTTGATGCCGAACAGCAACTGGGTGGCACCGCCCATGTGAACCGCTTTTTTGCCCATGCGCTTGACGTGCGTAGCGAGAGACATCCCATAGGCTCCCGCGCCGATGAGGGCGATGTCGAAATCAATGGCTGAGATCTCGCGGCACATGTGGTCCAAAGCGTCAAACCAAGTCGGAAAACGCGTGGAATTTCCGGCTAGGGACTGGACGGTTTTATAGGTCTTGAGCGTAAATTCCGGCAGAACGCGACTATCTTTGAACAGGCGGTCGCGCTTGGCGTACTGATGGCGGATGGTCGCTTCAAACGGGTGAATGAGGAGGACGGTCTGGCCCTTTAGCGCCCAAGTCCAGGGAGTGTCGAACATGAAGGGCTCGAGATTGATCAGAGGGATGCACTTTGCATGGGGAAAACAAAGTTTGTGAAGCCGCGTCTCGCCCGCGAGCCATCCGGCGAGAATGTCGATTTCCCGGCAGTCCACGAGCACGCGGGCGCCGAAACGGTCCATCATCTCGTTCGTCGGGGGGAACAGCCCGGCGATCCAAGTGATGCCGGCACGGATGCTGTTGTCCCACCAAAAAGGGCCGATCTGGCCGGCGAGAAGGCGGAGAGCCTTCACGGCGGCAGAGCCGGGCATCGCGATGTCGAGACGCCGGAGGGTGGTCTCCATCTCGCCTGAGCCGAACCGGGCGATCATGCAGGGCGCGTCGCGCAACAGCAGGTTGCGGAGGGCATCGTTGGCGGCCTGGCCAGCCCAGTCGTGCTTCATCGGGACATGGCTGCTGATCGCGCGCAGCCCTTGCGAATAGACGGTTCGTTGGGCAACGATAATTGCGCGCGTCAGCAAGGCGCGGGTATTAAACGGGTAACCGGGTAACTCACGTCCGTATATCATTCGTGATCCATTGGGTTTGCGCCGGGGGGGCGTATGTTAAACGCTTGACCGGATGATGAAATCACTCAACTGCGGCGTGGCGTCTGCATGTTCGATAAAATAGAGCGGCACGTTGCCATAGTAGGAGGCCCAGTTCGAGAACGTGCTCGGCGGGCCGACTAGATAGTCGCAGGCGGCGAGCGCGTCGTTGTCTTCGATCGGATGACCGGTGCCGGCGTGGACGTGGAGACCGCCGAAACGGTCGGCTGGGATGGGCGCGTCCGAACAGATGAGAAAGCCGGTTTTGCCGGGCAGCTGACGGGCGACCTCCTCCATCACGCGCCGATAGGTGTCGTGCGAAAAGTAATATTTTCCCCCGACAAACTTGCGGTAATCCGTCTGCCGGATGTGGACTCCGACCAAATGGTCCACGCCTTGCCGGGCCCGATCAACGGCCGCTTTGGAGTGCTCCAGATAACGGCGGCACGGCGTGAAAAACGTGCGGATGAGGGGCTGGTGTTTTTGCGTGAGCGCATGCGCGCGAAACGACCAGCCGAGGGCGAACACCATGCGCTTCGTGTGGGCCATGCTGATGAAGCCGCTTTTCGGGTCATCGAGCATGAAACAGCAGCCCGCCGCGTCGTGTGACGAGAAGATGTTAACGACCGACAGCCCGCTCTTTTGAATGCCTGACGGGCGGCTCGGATTGAAGGTCAGAATCGGCGAGAAACGGGTCTTTTCGAAGAACCTGCAATAGTCCGCAAACGCTAAGTGGACAAAGGTCTCGCCGAACTCCTCTGCGAAGGCAATAAACGAGGCGGACACCACTAACCGGTTGCAGAGGCGCCCATAAGGAAGAGGTACAATAACCATGGAATATAGTATAGGCAGATACCCCCCGAAATGGTAAAGTAAAAAAGTATGAGGTGCGTAAAATAATGAGAATAAGTCGGTTATTTGACGGCCATGGCATCGCTTGGCTTGGGTTTATTATTTTTGCGGTATGTGCGCTCATCATTTTCTCTGATACGTTGCCCTTGTATGCGGCCTTGACGTCGCCCGACTCCGGCCCATATTTCGCGTATCCGTATCGCACCGGTGTGCTCGAACGCTTGTTGACCGGGGCGGCCTTTACGCCCCACACGCTGTACTGGCTCCTGTTCGATTCGCTCGTTGCGCACGAGCTGACATATATCCTTGATTCGCTGATGTTGGCCTGCGCCGGGGTTTACTATCTGACCGGACGCCGAGTCCATCCGGTGGCGGCGTGGGCGGGAGGGTTGGCGCTGGGGTTGAGCGGCTACACGCTCACACTGTTTTGCGCGGGACACCGCGGTTACTTCCACATGTTTTCGAGCACGGTGTGGGCGTTCGGCCTGTTGATCCGCTGTTTCGAGACGCGGCGACTGCTCCATTTCGCGCTGCTCGGGCTGGTCCTTTCTTGGGGCGTGGTCTATCAGCCGGATGTTCTGGTGCTGGTGGGTGCCGTGGCAGCGGCCTATGCGCTGTGGTTGACGGGGCACCCGAAGTCGGAAAATGGAAGCTGGAAACTGGGGGTTTGGAAGCGGATCGTTTCCGTATGGCCGCGTTTCATTGTTTCTGTTTTGGTTCTGGGCTTGGCTGGTTTCAGCGGGCTGCGGATGGCGGTGACGACTCAGATTGCCAATCGCGATGCCCAGATTGCGGGGGTGTCGCCGCAAAATGCTGCCACAGCCAAGAAATCCGGTTCGCAGACTGACGCCGAAAAGCATAACCGCTGGATTTTTGCCACGAATTGGAGTCTGCCGCCCGAAGATATGCTGGAGTTCATTGTTCCGGGGGTGTTCGGCGACGATTCGATGCAGATGCCTTATCCGTATTGGGGCCGGTTGGGGCGTCCGAGTGCCGAAAGTTTCCAGATGGGGCGGATGATGCCCAACTATCGCGGGCATACGGTCTATTTGGGTGTTGTGTCCGTGATCTTCGCTCTTTTCGGAGTGAGGGTCTGGTTTTCACAAAGAAAGGCGAAAAAGGGGTTGTCCTTACAGCCAGCCGTCGATTATTCCGATGTGCCTTTTTGGTGTACGGTGTGGGTGGTTTGCCTGGTTCTGGCGATGGGGCGCTACACGCCTTTTTACCGGCTGTTTTATTCGATTCCCTACATGGACTATATCCGCGCTCCCGTGAAGTTCCATCATCTGGTGGAAGTGGCCACGGCTTTTCTCGCGGGCTTTGGAATAGACGCGTTTCTCCGCTTGGAGGGGGCGGCCCTGCGGCGTAAGCTGATGTGGTTAAGCGGTGGCATGGCGGGTGCGCTCATGATTTGCGCGCTTGTCTTTCTGGTCGCAAAACCGCTGATCGTGCGGCATATTACGGAGTTGGGCATGGGGCAGGCCGCTCAGGCGCTGGGTGGATATGCGATTCAGAACCTGTTACGCTCCGCTGCTCTGCTAGCGCTGGTGGCCGGGTTGGCGTATGCCGCAGTCAAAGGGAGCGGGCGCATGCTAGTCGGCGTTGGATGTGTGGTGCTGACCGTTGTTGCGATGGAGCAGGCGTGGGTTGCCCGTCGGTATGTCAGAGTGATCGATGTGGAATCGTGTTACCGCGAGAACGCTGTTGTGAAGGCCGTCAAGAAGGCGTCGGCCGGACAGCTCGCGAATGTCATCAACTATGCGACTCCGAATGTCTTTGCCCAGGATTGGTTCAGCACGTCGCTGGTCTTGAACGGCATTCACAACTTGGCGCCTGCGCCAGATGAACGCGGGACGCCCTATGAACGCCTGTTCACCCTGCTGCAGAAAGACCCGCTCAGGCTTTGGCAGGCGTTGAATGTGCAATATGTGATAGTATCCCGGAAAGCGGTAGATGCGCTGCTGCGGTCGGGTGTCTTGCGGCCGGTTCTCGATTTTGAGTTGGGAGCCGGTGTGGTGAGGCAGGTTCAGCCGGGCGAACAGTCTTTGGTTCTGGCCGAGGTAACAGGAAGTAAGCCAGGTGCCCGTGCGGTGACGCACTGGAAGGGCGGTGTAGCCCCGGAGGGGCAGTCGGACGCGATGGCGCAAGCGGCTTCGGTGGTTAGCCAATCGCCTGAGGCTGTGAACAGCGTGGAGAAGGTCGGTGCGGTGACGCTGGCATACGAGTCGGTCTGGGGTTTTCCTTTGCAGTTTGCGACGCGTTTAACCTGCACGTCTGCTTCCAGCGTTCTGGTTCTCTTTAACCAGCGGTTTGATGCTGGCTCGGAGGTGCTTGTGGATGGCGTTTCTGTGCCGTGTTACCTGTCGGACGGGGTTTGGCTTTCGGCTGTCGTGCCGCAGGGTACGCATCAGGTGGTGCTGCGGAAGAAGCGCGAAATTACGCCCGCCGCAGTATCGCTTGGGGTCACCTTCGTTCTCTTGATTTGGGGCATAGGGGCGTATGTTGCGGGCGGACGTGTCAGAGAGGTGCGCGCGTAATGGTGTGGTTGCAGCGAGTCAAGCTCTGGCTGGGGCCACTGTGGTGGTACACGGCCATTCTTTTTTTTGTGCAACGCCTGGGTGATCTGGTTAACGCGTTCGTTGGGCTTTACCTGGTGCCGCATTATGTGTCGCAGTCGGAACTGGGCGCCGTCTTGCCGTTAACGCAGGTGGGCGGGATGCTGGCACTGCCGCTGACTATTTTGATGATGACCTTCTCGAAATATGCCAACACCTATGCGACGCGCGGTGAGTACGGTAAAGTCAAAAGTCTGTTGCGCGACATTTTCATCTTAGCGCTGTTTCTGTTCGTGGCAACGCTGCTTTATGCGCGGTTTTTTATGCCGTTGGTTTTCGAGCGGATGCGTGTGTCTGACGGTCGCCTCGGCATGTTGGTTGTGGCGTCAAGTGTTCTGTGCGCACTGGCGTCGATCTTCGCAAGCGCGTTACAGGCTTTAAAAAAATTCCGGCTGATAGCCGCTGTCGGTCTCCTGTCGGCACCCCTGCGTCTTGTAACGCTTCTGATCTGTCTTCCGATTCGTGCGTTATCGGGCTATTTTGTCGGACAACTTGTGCCTGCGCTCTTTAGTATGGGCATGTCGGTTTATGGCGTAAAAGAACTGTTTCTTAAGAACATAAAGGCGGAGCCGTATTGGCGGCAAGACGGTTTCAATTTGCTGAAGTACGCCGTGCCGGTCACGGCGGGCCTTCTTTTTGGCACCTTGCAATCGTTGGTTGAAGCGTTTGTCATCCGTCACCGGCTGCCGGATCTGGAGTCTGCCGGATATTACATGATTTCCCGGTTTGCCGAACTGGGTTCCTATGTCGGAACGACCCTGATCTTTGTGCTGTTTCCCTTGGCGTCGGAACAACACGAGCGGTCTGACCGCTCTCAAAAGCTGATTTTGCAAGGGATGGGGCTGTCCTTGGCGTCCGGGCTTTTGTTGGCCTTTGGTTTTTGGCTGCTGGGCAAGCATGTGTTAAACCTCGTAGCCGCTTGGCGCGTGTATGTGGACTTTACGCCGCATTTAGCCGTCCTGACGGTGATTTGCGCTTTGCGCATCACGGCGAATTGTTTTGTAACGTACGAGATGGCGTGTCACAGGTTTGGCTATCTGGCGTATGTGGGCGCTATATCGGTTTTGGAGGCGGTGTTCTTGTACAGTGTGACCGGCTTTTCTTTCTTTTCGCCATGGCTTCCAGAGTCGTGGATCGGCTGGATGGCAGGGTTAAAAGCAGCCCGGCTTGAGTTTGTGTTGGGCGTCATGTTCTGGTGTTCGGTGTTTCCTCTGATTTTCATGGTCGCGCAACTTGCTTGGCATCGTCGGCAGCGCAGGTATGCGTTGGCGAAACTCGCTTAGCGTGTGGAGTATTGAGATGAGCACTCCAGGCAAACAGACGATAGCGGTTAACTACTACTTCACGCAGGAAGAGCTTGAAAACCGGATCTTTTCCAAGGAATGCCGTTCGGATAAGGCTCCTTTCATGCGAGCGTTCCGCGATTACATGCGCGGTGTTGGTGTGAATGTCGTGACGATTGACCAGGTTGATTTTCATGACCCAAGCGTGACGCATGTGTTGTATTTTGACTACTCTTGGCGCTCGGCGCGGACGGATCGGTTTCTCGCGTCCGTTCCTTTTGAGAAACGGGCGCTAGTCATGATCGAACCATCACTGGTTAACCCGAGTCTCTACTTCACTGCGCATTATCGTGGACGCTTCAAGACGGTGTTCACATGGGCTCTGAAGCTGATTAATAAGAATCCTTCCTATACGCGGATCAATGTGCCCGTCGGTGCCGAGCCGCTGTCATATAGGGTCAACCCGTTCAAGCAGTTGACGTTTGCTGACAAGCGGTTTCTTGTGGCGGTGAGCGCCAACCGCTGGAGCTACATGCCGCACTCGGCGTATGCGACGCGTTTGCGTGCATACAAGCACTTTGACCAGGCTGGCCACGGGCCGTTTGACCTGTACGGGATCGGCTGGGATGCTCCGCGTGTGATAGCTGGTTTGAAACTCAGCGCCCATCGCTTTGCTTCATACCGCGGGCCTATCGCTGGCGGATATGATGCCAAGGTGAAGGTGATCGCCGGATATAAATTTGCGTTGTGTCTTGAGAACAACGCGTCCGAGCCCGGATATATCAGCGAGAAGATACTTGATTGCTTCTGTGCCCGCTGCGTGCCCGTCTATTATGGATGGAAAGGGGCGGGAGACTATCTTCCGAAAGACGCCTGGATCGACCTGCGCGATTTCAGGAGTTTAGAAGACCTTGAAACCCATCTCAACCAGATTGATGAGGTGCGCTATGCGCGGTATATTCAGGCGATTGACCTGTTTATGCAAAGCGAACAAGTGGGTCTTTTTTCCATGAGTCATTTTTTTAAAGTCATTTCGGATCGTTTGGGAGCCCCAGGCGAGGGTGCCAAGTGACAGGATGCGAGAGAATGAGTGCCGTGAAGCTTACGATTGGGATACCGACATGGAACCGATCGGCTGAGATTCGGGATGCAATCGACAGCATCTTAGTGCAATTGGATGCTGTGCTCCGTTCCCAGATCGAGATCCTCATATCGGATAACGCCTCAACCGATGAGACGCAGGCCGTTCTGCGTGGCTACGCCGAACGAGAGACAAGTCTGTTTTCAATTCACCGGAACACGGAAAACATCGGTTTCTCGCGCAATGTTGATGCGCTGTTTCGCCATGCACGGGGCGAGTTCGTCCTCGTCTTGAGCGATGATGATGCGTTGGAAGCGGATGCGCTCCGAGAAATCTTGTTTGTGTTAGGCCGTCATCCAGATGTGCATGCCATGTTTGTGATGAGCGCGACCTATGATGGAGCGCTGAAACAGGCGTTGACGACCTCGAAATGGCGGGCGGAAGGGGCGGATCATACACTTGGCGCGTCCTGCGCCTACTATGCATCGGGCGTCGACTTCTACCGTGCGCGTGGTTCTTTGTGCGACACCTGCATTTCAGGAAACCTCTTTCGTACTGCGACATGGCTAACGGCGGATATGACGGATGGACTCGCCTCCGGCAGCGTGCAGTTGCATGCCGCTGTGCAAATTCTTTCAAAAGGCGGTGTCTGCATGATCGATAAGCCGCTCATCAAATACCGTGATGGCGGCGGTTCGGCGGATATCTATCTCAAAACGCGCGGCGATGGCAATAATACCGGTTGGCCGTTTGTCTATTTTTTTGATTTGGTAAAAGCCAGCAAGGGGGGGCGCAGCCTGTATCCTTGGGACGTCTATCGCTCCTTCTATTTGACGTGCGTGCGGGGTGTTTTTTACATGTTGCTTGAGGTTAAAGCCCGCAACGGTTACATAGACCGCCTCTGGTTTAACAGGCGGCTGACCGAGTGCTTTGACCCGCAGTGTTGCGGCTGGCTCATCGGTTTCCACCGGCTTCTCGTTCGGCTACCAAGCGTCTTCTTCATCATCCTGGATTGGATTTACCGTTCTGGACGGAAACTGTATTTCGCTTTGCAGCCGAAGAGATGAGCACTTCTTTATCCGGAGGCGGAGTATCTTTTGAATCAGCAATTCTAATTTTGGTATTTCCGTTCATTCGCATCCGCTCCCTACGATTACGATTACGAAATGCTGCTTTCGACTAGGCGAACGCCTTACTCTTTTGGTAAGCTGGCACCACTTTATGGCCTTGATGTTTCAAGCTTCCGTGCCCAGTGAAATGCAGCCCCCGATGATTCTGAGCGGCGGTAAGGGGGCGCGTCTGCGAGACGTGACCGAACTGCTGCCGAAGCCCAAGGTGCCGATCGGCGAGCAGCCGATCGTGTGGCATATCATGCGCAGCTATGCTGCGTTCGGGGGCAGACGCTTCATACTCTGTCTTGGCAACAAGGTTCTTGCGTATGACGGTCCGGTCGTGTGCGATGTGATGACGCCGGAATGGCAACTGCTGATCCCGCGGGCCTCTTCTGAAAAACGACCAGACGGCAGGCTTTTCTCTAGGAAAATTGAGGACATGTTTCCCTATTTGCCTGAAGCCGGACTCCGGCAGAACATGATTGCTGAGCACACCGTTTGACCATCGGTTCAGGCTACACTTCCGATAAGATGCGGAAACCCCTTCGCAATGCAAAGAAAGATTCTGTCCGAGGATGTCGAACGTGTCGCCAACGCCTTGCGTCCGCTCTGCATGGCATTGGAAGGGCACCGTATTTTTCTGACAGGCGGAACGGGTTTCTTTGGAAAATGGCTTTTGCACAGTTTCCTTCGGATGCGCCAGCTTTTTGATGTGGAGGTCTCGCTGACGGTTCTCTCGCGTGATCCCAGGCGGTTTCTCGCTGACTGTCCTGAATTCTCAGGGAGGCCGGGACTGGACTTTTTTGCAGGAGATGTGAGGTCGTTCGAGCAGCCTGTCGGTCGGACCTTTGATTTCGTGATCCATGGTGCGACCGCAGCCAGCGTCAAATTGGAGCGGAACGACCCTTGTGAAATGTTTTCTGTCATCACGGAGGGGACTCGGCACATCTTGGAGTTCACGAGACGGTGTGATGCCAAGCGACTGCTCTTCATTAGTTCAGGGGCTGTTTACGGCCCTCAGCCGCCTTCGCTGAGCCACATTCCAGAAACGTACGCAGGCCTGCCAGAGACGGCTTACGGCAAAGGGAAGAAGGCTTCGGAACAACTCTGTTTGGAGGCCGTTGGGGATCATTTTGAGTGTGTCATCGTTAGGCCATTCGCTTTTGTTGGCCCTTATCTGCCCTTGGATGCTCACTTCGCTGTCGGAAATTTTATTCGCGATGCCCTGTCGGGGTGTCCGATCACTTTGCAAGGTGACGGACGCCCTCTGCGATCCTATTTGCATGCTGCCGACCTTGCGGTGTGGTTGTGGACGATTCTGTTGTCTGGCAAGACAGGCCAAGCGTATAATGTTGGATCACCAGCGGCCGTATCGATTGCCCAACTGGCCCATCTCGTTTCAAGCCTCTCTCCAACGCATCCGGATGTTGTCATCAAAGGCCTTCCTGATGAGCGCGTTCCAGCTCCGCGATATGTGCCGGATACACGTCTGGCTGAGCGTTCGCTGGGGCTCCAGGTGTCGATTCCTCTGGAGGTCGCGCTTCGTCGGACGCTGGAGTTTCATCAGTTTGATTCCGCAGCGCATTGAGATGCTGAACGTGTGATTTGAATGTGTTAGCTATGAAACGACTGCTCAT
This sequence comes from uncultured Lentisphaeraceae bacterium, assembly GCA_964390795.1. Lineage (GTDB taxonomy): Bacteria > Verrucomicrobiota > Kiritimatiellia > RFP12 > UBA1067 > CAYMLQ01. Next base: position 5,607 of record CAYMLQ010000068.1, on the reverse strand, counting down.
TGTTACCAGTGATCGTTCCGGCAAGGTCGATGAAACGACGGACGCCGAAGCGCATTTCAAGAAAGCCCCGTATAGCCTGGGTGCGATTCGCTATAATCTTGAGCGCCTGGGCTGGACGACGGGTTATGTGCCGCTTTCGATTTCTTCCAACCCGCTCAGACTCGCACGCCTCATCGACACGTTTAAGCCCGACGTCGTTTACACCTATGGAAGCATCGTCGCGCTGCACCCGCTTTTCTGCCGTAAATGGATGTGCCGGCATAAAGCGTTCAAAGTCGTTCACGGCTGGGATGACGTCTACGGTGAAATCTGGGCCGACGTGTTTGGCAAAATACCCGGTCTGTTCATGGACTGGATGGAAAAACGGATCGTTAAGAATTCGGACGCGGTTGTGACGTTGAGCTATTTCAACCAGCAACGCGCACGCCCGTGGGGAGTCGAGTGCCGCTATATTCCAAACGGCGCCGATATCCCCCGTTTTGATCCGGCGGACTGCACGATCAAATTGGCAGGGGACATGAAGCTCGTCTATACCGGGGACCAGGCCAAATGGAAACGGACCGCCGAAATCTGCGAGGCCATGCGGCATGTGCCGATAGAGATCAAGCTGTATCTCACGGGGCAACACTACGCGTACCTTGACGAATATGCTTCCGACAACTGCATTTTTCTCGGATTTGTTTCGAAGAACGACCAGCTCTGCGTGATGAGTCAGGCGGACGTGCTCGTTTGCACCGCCAATCAGGACTGCAACGCCAAATTCCATGAATATCTGCGCTGGGGGAAGCCGATTCTCGGTTACGACGACCGGGCTAATCTGTTGTTCAAGAACGGTCGTAATGCCCTGTTGACATGCGATTATCCCGCAGCGATCCTGCGGCTCTATAACGATCCTGCTTTGCGGTGTGCCCTTGCCGAAAATGCCGAAAAAGACATTTCTGTTCATACTTGGCAGGAGATCGCAGGTCTATTCAACGACTATTTCAACGTGTTATTGGAAGAACCGACCCTTTAAGCGGAGCGCGTATGGATACCCCTTTACTTTCAATTTGCATTCCCACGTACAACCGCCTGAGCTATCTGCGCGAGCTTCTACCGTTGTTGATTGCTGAGGTGGAAGCGGCGAACCGGGGCGCTGTGCGGGTGGAACTCCTGATCTCAGACAATGCCGCAACGGACGGGACGGATGCGTATCTGCGGGAGGTGTCGTGCCGCAGTCTCAACGTCTTTCGAAACGCATGCAACATCGGCGCAGACCGCAACTTTCTGGTCTGTGTCGAACGCGCCGCCGGAACCTATGTCTGGCTCTTCGGCGACGACGAGTTGATTGTGCCTGGCGGTATTGGCCGCATCCTCGAGTTGCTGTCCGCTGAGCATCCCGCCTTAGTCATTCTGCGCGACGGCGCTCAACATGCGGAAGGCAACGAAGCGGTGCTCTATCACGACTACGGAGCCTGCGTCCGCGAGGAGATGAAAAGAGATGAGGCATTCGCGCTGACGCATACGCTCATTACGTCGAATATCTTCCGCAAAGAGATTTTTGACTTGAAGAGGGCAACGTCTATGCTGAGTACGAGCTATGCGCACATGTACGGGCTGTTAATCGGGCTCAGGCCCGGCGGGCGCGTGGCGGTGCAGAAGGGTGTTTTTCGAACACGCCCGCAGCGGGCACAGTTCGACCAGTGGCCTACGGCGCTCTGCGTCAAGCAGGCCGGTTATCTCTGGCGGTTGGCTGGCTGGTTCGGTGTCCCGAAGTTAAGGCCTTCCGCTTGCCGTCTTGCGCTCAACCTGCCGGTCGAGATTTTAGCCTGCTACCTTCATAAAATTCTACCCGGATTCGGAAGAACGTGATGAAAAAGAACAAAGTGGTTGTCCGTATTTCCGGAGGGCTGGGGAATCAGATGTTCCGGTATGCAGCCGCTTTCGCGCTTGCTGAAAGGACCGGACGGGGACTCTTTTTCGACCTGACCGATTTCCTGATCTTTCACGGTCGGAAATATCAGATGAAGCGGTTCGCCGGCCCATCCCGGACGCCGCACTGGGGAATGCTGAACAGCGGGCTGTATCTGCTGGCGTATATCGTTTATAAGCGGGTCAGCGCGCGGCTGTTTCCTTTTCTATTGCGCGCGATGAATGTGCTGAGGCTTGAGGAGAAATCGCCTTGGATATTCGAACGCGCGTTTGGAGACCCAGAGACCGGCGCGTCGAAGAGGCTTCTTTATGTGGATGGAAACTGCCAGCACCTTGAGTACCTGCCAGATGAAGCGACGTTGCGGCGGGAGTTCCAGTTCTCAGATCCGCCGCGTGAAAGGAACCTTCGGTGGCTCGCGTGCATTGAACAGGGGGCATCGGTCTCCGTTCATATCCGCCGGAGCGACTATCTGATGACGCCTGGATGTTCCGTGCTGGGGCTTGACTATTACCGCCAGGCGTCGGCTTTGATCCGGGCAAACGAACCGACACCGCTATGGGTGGTGTTCTCGGATGACATTGCGTGGTGCCGCGAGCATCTTGGGTGCCAAGGCGAGACGCTTTTTATCGAAGGGAATGAAGCTGAGCCATGGGAAGATATCAGGCTGATGGCTGCGTGCAAGCATCACATCATCGCCAACAGTTCCTTCTCTTGGTGGGGGGCTTATCTCGGGCGCGATGCGAATGGCGTCACCGTCGCGCCTGAAAATTGGTTTCCCAATGTTACCACAGCCTCGTGTCTGTTAAAAACGGGATGGAGAACGGTGCCATCATTTTGAGGCATAGCACCGGCTGTTGTCTGGGTTGACTTGCCGTGGTTAAGGGTACGATTTTACTTCGTTGCATCGCACCCTGAAGTCAGAAGTCCGAGTTAAATAGGGCTTGGTTGGGTCTTGACTCAGCCCCCACAGTATGAGAATGTTTTCCAGCAAATTGAGTCTGATTCCATTTTTTGTCCATCAGCATGACGTCGCCAGGAAATTGGGGCTGCACGGAAAAGGAGCGAAGTGATGAGTCGAGTGTCCACATGGTTACAGGAGCATCAACGGAATGTCTATTCTCAGACCGGAGAAGACGGGATCGTCGAAGCCATCCTTGAGCTTCTTCCTCAGACAGACAAGTGGTGCGTGGAGTTCGGTGCGTGGGATGGCCTTTTTTACACTAACTCCCGTAACCTCATCGAAAGTAAGAATTATTCCGCTGTGCTGATTGAGGCGGCGCGGGATCGTTTCCTGAAGCTTCAAAGTAACTTTGCCAGCAGGAAGAATGTGTATCCGCTGCACCGGTTTGTCGGTGTTACGCCGAGCGACAATCTGGACGTGATCTTGCAGGGTACGCCGATTCCGAAGGATTTTGATTTCCTGTCAATTGACATCGATGGAAACGATTACCATGTATGGAACGCCTTTTCGCAATACAGACCCAAAGTGGTCGTCATCGAATATAACCCGACGATTCCTACGCATATTGAGTTTGTGCAGCCTGCCGATCCGTCTGTTAACCAAGGGGCTAGCCTGCTTTCACTCGTCAAACTGGGCAAGGAGAAGGGGTACGAGTTAGTCTGCGCCTTGCAGTTTAACGCCTTCTTTGTCAGAAAAGAGTTTTATCCGCTTTTCGACATTGCGTGTAATGATCCTGACGTGCTTCGAACCGACTTGGGTGTGATCACTTATCTGTTCTCGGGGTTGGACGGGAAAATATTCCTGCATGGTGCCTGTCGGCTTCCTTTTCACGAGACACCGATAAGGCAGGAGAAGTTTCAGTATATCCCCAAATATTTGCGCAGGTATCCCGGCAACTATTCTCTCTTGGATAAGATCCTGTTCGGCGTATGGCTTCTGAAGGAAGACCCAGGCCGGTTGTTTAAGGAAATCCGGACGCGGGTTAAGCGTATCGGCGCTCGCTCATGACAGCTTCGTGAGTTCAAAAATGCCGCATCCGCGGCTGCAACCGAAATTCGTTTTGACCCGCGCGGGATCAAGCGGGACATTCTCAAAAAACGCGCTCTGATCGTCGATGAATGAAAACGCGTCGATGCGGTATTTGCCAGAGAACAGGTCGATCAAGTACTGAACCGAGAACACGCGGTGCGCGTTGAATTCCACCCGCTGTGAGCCGATCGGGACGGAGAAGTAGAGCTTCCCGCCTTTCTTCAGCAGCAGATATAGGTTTTCTATTCCGAGCAGGTAGCCGTCATGACGGACCGGATCGCCGTATCGGCCCAAGCCGAAATGTTCCATCGCGTGGAGGCACGAGAGCGAATCGGTTGAGGAGACCAGGCGGTCTGGCAGTTTCCCCATCATATCGACCTGCTCGAACTCGACGTTGGGGATGGAGCTCGTTAAGGCGCGGATGTCGAGGACGGTGACCTTGCGGAACGAGGCAACGTGGGCGACGAACCCGTCGATGCGCGAGCCGACGTCCACATGCAGAACCGGATTGTTTCGAAAGACGCGTCGCGCCACCAGCAGGTCTTGGTGGAAGTATGTTCCCTTCGTTTCGCCCGATTCGGCGAAACGGTCAGAGAGGCAGGGAAACGGCATGCCCAGCGGGAAGGTCTTTTCGAAGTTCCCTTGGCGCATCTGCCTTCGCAAGCTCAGATAATCACGCACATAAAAAGGCAAGCCCTTGCAACTGCTGATCGTGGCCCGCGGGCTCAAACCAAACAACGCAAGCCCATTGAGAAGCAAATCGAATGACTTCATTTTCCGCCTTTCAGGCGATTGCGTGCTCATCCGCTACAAACCGCCTTCAAGGAGACCCTCCTGAAGCGGCGTATGGCGGGAAGCGGAGCGCATGAGATTGCTTTGAAGAATAGCAAGGATGGCCGCGGGTGTCGAGCGCGAGAGCCATCGGCGACGTGCAAGCGCCATCGCACGCCGGCCATCCCCAGCTCGGCCCTCGGCCACGCCTGGTTCTCCTCGGCGAACAGCTCCATCTCGTTGAAGCTCACGCACCCGCACAGGTACGCGCACACCGCCACGAACAACCGATTACCGGGCAGCCCCTTAAATGGCTAGTCTCCCGGCGTTGACTGCGGGCGTCTAAAGCCGTATGCTGGGGAAGTTTTCCGGTCGGATAGAAAAAACGCCCGGAGGGCCGGATGTCTACGGCGTGACAGCGGCGTGTGCGAAAAACAAAAAGGATGCTTTATGAAGAGAATACTGGCGCTAGTGGCTGCGGTGATCATGGCGGGCGGCGTTCGGGCCGACGTGCGGCTGGCGTCGCTGTTCAGCGATAACATGGTCGTGCAGCGCGAGACCTCCGCGGCGTTCTGGGGCTGGGCGCAGCCCGGCGAGAAGATTGCCGTCACCGGTTCGTGGGGCGCGACTGCGGCGGCCACGGCGGCTGCCGACGGCACCTGGAGGCTGAAGCTCAAGACGCCCGCGGCAGGCGGCCCGTTCACCATCACGTTTAAGGGGCAGAACACCATCGAGCTCAAGAACGTCCTCTCCGGCGAAGTCTGGCTCTGCTCGGGCCAGTCGAACATGGGCATGACGGTCAACAGCGTGACCAACGCGCAGCTCGAAATCGCGGCGGCGGACTATCCGCAGATCCGCCTGCTCTCCGTGAGCCTGACCACGGCGAACGAGCCGCAGAAGGAGTGCAAGGTGCGCGGCTGGGAAACCTGCGCCA
>CAYMLQ010000067.1:0-20016 GCA_964390795.1 uncultured Lentisphaeraceae bacterium | reverse complement strand
GACCTGAACAAGAAGGCGCTGCAGAAGTCCCGCGCCGCCAAGGACGCCGACTGGGAGTACGTGGTCAAGATGGCGCTCATCGTGCGCGACCTGATGGTCGGCAATCCCGCGCTGGAGAAGCTGGGTTACGGCGAGGAGGCGCTCGGACGCAACGCGATCGCCTCGGGCTTCCAGGGCCAGCGCCAGTGGACCGACTATAAGCCCAACGGCGACTACCTGGAGTCGGTGCTCAGCAGCTCCTTCGACTGGAACGGCATCCGCGCGCCCTACCTGGTGGCGACCGAGAACGACTCGCTCAACGGCGTCTGCATGCTGCTTATGTACCTGCTCACCAACCGCGCGCAGATCTTCGCGGACGTGCGCACCTACTGGAGCCCTGAGGCGGTCAAGCGCGTAACCGGCAAGAAAATGACCGGCATCAACGCCAACGGTTTCATCCATCTGCTCAACTCGGGCGCGGCCTGCATGGACGCCTGCGGGAAGCAGTTCGAAAAGGGCAAGCCCGCCATGAAGCCCTTCTGGGACATCACGCAGAAAGAGGCCGAGGCCTGCCTCAAGGCCACGACATGGGCGCCGGCCGACGTCGAGTACTTCCGCGGCGGCGGCTACTCCTCCAGCTTCCTCTCTGCGGGCGGAATGCCTATGACCATGACGCGCATCAGCCTGGTCAAGGGCCTGGGGCCGGTGCTGCAGATCGCCGAAGGCTGGTCCACCGACCTGCCCAAGGATGTGAATCAGAAGCTGATGGACCGCACTAACCCGACCTGGCCCTGCACCTGGTTCGTGCCGCGCCTGACCGGCAAGGGCGCTTTCCGCGACGTCTACAGCGTGATGAACAACTGGAGCGCGAACCACGGCGCGATCAGCTACGGCCACATCGGCGCGGACATGATGACCCTGGCGGCGATGCTGCGCATCCCGGTGGCCATGTCCAACGTGCCGGAAGAACAAATCTTCCGCCCGCACGTGTGGGGACTGTTCGGCGCGGACGATCCGGTCGGCGCCGACTACCGCGCCTGCCAGAACTTCGGCCCGGTCTACGGGTGAGGGAGGCAAGGAAGCGCTGAGTGGACACGGTGGACGGGGTGGATGCGCCACCAAGAGTGACCCAGTGTCCACCGCGTCCGTTCCGCACAAAGAAGAAGCGGTACACCATGAGTCCCGCCGAAACACAGGTTCCCCGATGAGAATAGACCGCGACAAACTCCGTTCTGCAGTCTGTAGATTGGACAATGATCGTTACGGTTTCGCATGAAAAATGGAGGGCGATGCTGTGCTGAGCCGTCAAGTGCGCTGCGAATGCGCTTATCTTAGCGCCAATCTTGTACGTCCCTTTGTCTGTCCTCTGCCTGACTTCGCGCGTCCATTGCGCGTGCGCACCGTGTCGTCCACGGGTAGGGCGGGTTCCCCGTAACCCGCCGCCGGTTCACATGCCCTGCACCCGCCTGCGTTTCTGGCTGGTTTCTGGCTGCGGTTCTGGCTTGCCCTGCACGCGTGGTTCACGTAAAGTTAAACTATTAATTAACCTGAAAGAGCGACATGAGACAGAATCGAACAAGGTGTGTAGACGCCTGCACGGCGCTTTTTCTAAGCTTCCTGAGTGCGGTTGCGGAGCCGCGCACGGTGACCTTCACCTACTCTTCAACACTAACCTCCGATGCCAACGGACCGCTGGATCTGGTCGCCGAGCTTAACTATGACACGGCGCAAGCGGAGGCGCCGCTCGCCGTCGTGATGCACGGCTACTCCGGCTCGACCGGCAAGACAGGGGAAGTCCGCACCAGCGCGCAGCGTCTGCGCGCCTACGGGTTTTTCGCCATCTCCGTGGCTCTGCGCGGCCGCGACGGTTCGGACGGCATCCGCGATTCAGGCGGCCTCGAGATCTACGACATCTACGATGCCGTCGAAGCCGTCAAGGCGGCGTTCCCCGCCCTCGTCAATCCGGACATCGTCTATATCACCGGCTATTCGGGAGGCGGCGGCAACACGATGTCGGCCCTGACGAAGTTTCCGGACTATTTCAACGCCGGAGCGGCGTTCTTCGGCATGTCGGACTACGGGTACCACCTGACGAACGGCTGGTACTTCGACGGGGCCGGCGCGCGGACAAGCCCTTGGACACGACTACGCTCGGCGCTTGGATACGCTCTGCGACCAGCCCGTCGAAGTATCCCTTTATCGGTCAGATGGACGACGTCTCGATCTGGGGCAGCGTGCTCAGCGAAAGCGCGATCAAGTATCTTGCGGCGGGTGGCAGCCCTTTAAGCGTCGGCTTCCAAGGCACGCTCTTCCGGATTGACTGACCGATCAGTCCTTTAATCCGATTTCAGGACAAAGAAAAACCCCAAGGAGTTGGCATGTCGAAGACTTTCAGAAGCTTAATCGGCAGCGCACTTGCAAGCGCGGTCGCCTGTGCGGTTTACGCCGCAGACGTGGTCAAAGCCAACAACACGACGCCCCTCAATCAGGCCGGCTCGTGGGTCGGCGGCGGTGTGCCGGGCGCTGCGGACGTGGCGGTGTGGGATGCCTCAGTCACGGGTGCGAACGCGCTCACGTATTCCTAACGCGCGCCGCGTATGCTGCCGAAGTTGCAAGGTGTAAGGATTGTGAAAAACAAAAAAAGTAAGGCAGCGACGCCCAGCCCCAAGCCGGTTGGCGTGGTGGACATCGGCTCGACCTTTATCCGCATGACCATTGCGGAAGGCAAGGGCGCGGGCCAGTTCACCCTTTTGGAGCGCGTCGTCCAGTCCGTGGCGATCGGCCGCGAGGTGATCGCCTCGCGGCGGATCAGCAATGCGACCATCGAGAAGTGCGTGTCGATCCTCCGCAGTTATCTGAACCTCCTCAACGAGTACGCGATCCCGTTGGAGTCCGTGAGGGTCACCGCCACCGCGGCGGTGCGCGAGGCGGAAAACTGCGACGCCTTCATCGACCGGCTTTCGGTGGCGACCAATCTGCGCGTGCATGTGCTGGACATCAGCGAGGTCGGCTACTACCACCATCTGGCCCTTCAGGCGGTTCTTGCCAAGGACAAGAAGGCCGATGCGTCTGCGTACTGCGTCATGGAGATCGGCGGGCTGACCACGGAGGTGCTTTTCATCGATCAACGCGAGCTCCGCTTCGCGCAGACCTACAACAACGGCTCCCTGCGCATCCGCCACCAGCTGCAGGAGTCGGGCCTTCCCGACCGGCGCATGACGGAGGTTGCCGAAAGCCGGGCCAAAGAGATGGAGCTGCACCTGTCGCAGAACATCGGCCATCCCGCCTCGCTCAAGCTTGTGCTGCTGGGGCGCGAGATGCGTTTTGCCGCTTCACGCATACTGCCGAAGTGGAGCGGGGAAGGCCTTGTGAAGATCCCGGTGTCCGCGTTCGCCAAGCTGGTGGCCAGCGTGGTCGAGCAGCCAGTCGAGGAGCTGGCGCGGAACGAACAGCTCGCCTATCCCGATGCCGAGACCTTCGGCCCAGCGCTGATGATCGCTCTGCGGATTGCGAAGGCCCTTTCGCTCAACACGCTCTCTATCGGCAGCATGTCGTTCTGCGACGGGCTGGTCATCGAGGCCGTCGAGGGCCTGGTGTGGGACAAGCGGATGAGCCGCCATATCCTGCGGATCGCGCAGGAGACGGGCCTGAAATACCGCCACGACGCGAGCCACGCGGCCCACGTCGCACGCCTCGCCGTGCGCCTGTTCGACCTCCTGCAGGCCGAGCACCGCTGCACGCCGCTGCACCGCCTGATCCTTGAGGTGGCGGCGTGGCTGCACGACATCGGCGTGTTCATCAACACGCGCGGCCACCACAAGCACTCGATGTACATCATCCAGCATACCGAATTCCCCGGGTTGAACTCCCGCGTCATCAACCTGATCGCGCAGGTGGCGCGCTATCACCGTAAGGCGGTGCCTCAATTGACACACCCGGACTATCTGGCGCTGCCGCATGACGAGCGTCTGGTGGTCTGCAAGCTTGCCTCGCTGTTGCGCGTAGCCGACGCGCTCGACCGCGTACATGACCAGAGCATGGGTGATATCCTCATCGACTTGCAGGATGAGGTTCTGACGTGCGTCCCCGTGCAGCCCGTGGATATCAGCGCGGAGCAGCTTGCTCTGGCCGAAAAAGGCGACCTGTTCGAGCAGATTTACGGACGGAAGTGCTTGATCCGAAGCCCCTAGGGCGGATTTGTTTAAAGGGCGGCCGTTGCGGGTCAAGAGGTGAGCGCCTGGGCGGCAATCACTGGACCGTGATTCGGCCGGCGCCGTGACGGCTGAAGAAGTCGGGTTCATACATCGCGGACGCCGAAACCGCCGGCACCACGAACTCGCCGGAACTCACGACGCGCGCCGCGTAGTGAAAACACTGGATGGTGGAGAAGGCCTTGCTGAAGAGCAGCAGCCGGTCGTCCCGCACCTCGCGGTGCAAGACCCACGCGGACTCGTCTTTCCTGATCCATGGACGCGACTCGTCCGTATCCATCCGCGCGCTCTCGACCTCCAGCCCCGCCGGGAGCAGCTCCTCCACAACCACGTCCTTGCACGTCCGGCCCAGCGGGTCGAGTACCAGCCGCACGATCACCAGATCCCCGCGCCGCAGCTCTGCCGGGTCGACCGTCATGCCGCCCGCATCCAGCCACGTACGCCGCACCTTCAGTCCGGAGTCGGTCATCTCCTCGCTCGCAGCGAGCGGCACGCGCGACACGCGCCGCATGACATGCATCGGCCCCGGCCCGCCATTGCGCAGACGCACCGCGCCGCGGTCAGCCTCCGCGCCCGGAGCCCACGTAAAGGCGTTGGTGGCAGCCACGTCGCGTGACTGACCCGCCCACCGCAGCACCGGAGCAAAGGTCTGCGGCCGCTCCGGCGTCTGCCGCGCATACGTGCCCAGCGCCAGCAACGCCAGCGCGTTGTCCTGCGTGCTGCCCCAGTGTCCCTCGCGGCGACGCGCCTGGTCGATCTCCTGACAGCACGCCGCCACAAAGGGGTTCGCCGGATCGATCTCAAGCCAGGCCAGCAGGGCGAAGGCCGCCTCGCGCAGGCCCTTCACCGACCGCGCCAGCGTCAGCAGCTCGCGACCCTTCTCCACCTCTCCCGACAGGATCAGCGCGCGGGCCAGGTGGAAGCGCTCTTCCGGCCGCAGCGAATCGGCCTGCTCGTACAGCCGCAGCATCCACCCGTGGTCGTGCTGGCCCGCCAAGGCCAGCACGTGGCAGACGTATGCGCGCGACGCCTCGTCACCGTCAGGCAGCCGGTTCCGCAGCATCCTGAGAACCTCCGGGAGCGTCTCCTTGGGCATCGCATAACCGGCCTGAGACGCCTGCACCAGGAAGAAGGCAGCGTACACGGTGGCCTGCGGACTGCATTCAAAGACGTCTGGCCACAGTGCGAAACCGTTCCAGCGCTGCATGGAGAGAACCCGCAGCAGCGCTGCGCTGATCCGGCCCGGAGCCTCCTGCGCGAGCGTGCTCCCTTTCGACGGCAGCCGCCCCGCCAGCTCGCCGAGCGTCAGCAGCGGCAGTACGGACGAGACCGCCTGCTCCAGGCAGCCGTGAGGGTAGCTCGCCACATAGTCCAGCGCGCCGAGCAGGTTGACCGAAGGCTGCGCCGAGCAGAAGAAGGTCTGGCTGAAGCTCTCCGCCAGCACCTCCCGCGGCGGCTCGAACGTCCGCTCTTCACCCGGCTGCACCACGACGTATTCGGAGGTCACGCGCCGCGCTGAGGCGGGGCGAACCGCCAGCTCTACCGGCTCGTCGTAGACCTCGCCCGCGCCCTCGACCCGCACGAAGATCCGCGCCGTTCCCGCCTGGCCAAGCGCGGTCAGCGCCAGTTGCAGCGTGAGCGACTCGCCGGCCTTCAGCACTACCTCTCGGACTGCCGTGTCGCACGTCAGCGGACCTTCGGCCCTCGCCGACACGCGAGCCGCGCAGTCTCCGCCGCTCTCGTTGTGCAGCGCCACCTGCATGTCCGCCTGATCGCCCGGCGCGAGGAAGCGCGGCAGGTCGGGCAGCACCACCAGCTCGCGCTTGACCTTCACCGGCACCGCTGCCGAGCCCACCGCCTGCGCGTCCCACGCCACCGCCATCAGCCTCAGCTCGCCCGCGAACTCGGGCAGCTCGAACGGCACGGTTACGACGCCCGCCTCGTCCGCCTTCAACCTGGCCTGCCACAACGCCAGCGGCTTGAAGCGCCGCGCCGCCACCGGGTTGAGCCGCTTGAGCATCTCGTCCCCGCCGTCGCCGCCGATGTGCGAGGCGGAACCGAATAGCCGCTCGCTCGTGATCGGCATCAGGCTCCGATACACATCGTGGAAGGTGAGGCCGCCCCAGCGCGCCTCCGTGAAGAAGCCATACGGGTCAGGGGTCTCGAAGTCGGTCAGCAGGCAGACCCCCTCGTCCACCGCCAGCACCGTCACCTCCGCGCCGCGCGCGGGCCGCCCGGCGGCGTCGGTCACCGTGACCCGCGCCGTTCCCTTGCTCTTCGGCCGCCACACCTCGCTGTCCGGCTGTACCTGGACCGTCAGCTTCCGCTCCTGCGGCAACACCCTCAGCAGCGCCTCGCCCGAGGCGCGGTGCGCGCTCCAGATACTCTCAGCCACCGCGGGACGCACGACGCTGACCGCGACCGCCACGTTGGGCGCGAGCGCCTCCGTCACCGCCCACTCGAGCGAGGCGGTGTTGTTCGTGAGCGTCACCACGCGGTTCTCCAAAAGGCGGTCGCTGCAGAGCGAGACCCACGCCTGCCCCGCGAACGGCGTGCGGAGCTGGAGCCGGGCCGTGTCTCCAGGCCGGTAGTCGGCCTTGTCAAAGACCAGCTCCACGCGTTCGGGTGTGGCGCGGCTCCAGCTGCCGTCGGACTGCCCGTCCCCGCCCGCCGCAAAGCGCCAGCTTGACGACGCGTGCGACACCGGGTCCGTGAAGGTGAGCACGTAGTCGCCCGCGCCCTCGGCTGTCACGGCGTAAGCGGTGTCTTGGGGGCCGGTCTCGGACGTCGATTCCGCCACCGTGGCCTTCACTTGTTCGCTTTCCCAGCGGTAACCGCCCGTCTCTGTTTTGAGCAGGCCACTGACCCAGGCGACTTTTTCGAGCCGCACCTTGAGCGGCGTCTTTCCGCTATACCGCGTCCCGTCGGGATTCACTGCCGCGAGCGTGACCGTGTGCGGGACACCCGCGCGAAGCAGCTGCCTGTCGTTGGGGCGGATGCCGATGTAGAAGGGGTAGGGGTCGACCGTAACCTCGCCTCGCGCCGAGACCGTGCGGCCGCCCGTCTCGGTCACCGTCGCCTGCACCCGTGCTGTCAATTGGGCGGGCGGCAGCCCCTCCACGGCGGCCTTCACGTGAAAGGCCGCCGTTCCCTCGGCAGTCAGCGTCTGACTGGGACAGGCGATGCAGGTTGCCCTCACGCTCCGCTCCGGGTCGCCGAACAGAAAGCCCTCCCACGCCTTGGGCGCGAAAGCGCTCTCAGCTACGATCAGGTTCGCCTGCACACCCAACCCCGCCGCCGGCTTGCCAAAGAGGTGCTCGGCGGCCACCTGGAACGTCAGTTCGTCGCCCGCCCGCGCCGACGTGGGCAGCTCCTTCAGTTTCACGCGGATCTGCGGCGGCACGAAGGCCTCGAGCATCACCCGGCGCTCGCCGAGCACAGCCCCCTCACCCGGCAGTCGCAGCTCGAGCGTGTAGGTGCCCGAGGGCAGGTACTCCGGCAGCGTCACCTGCGTCACCGCCGCCCCCAGCGCGTCGGGCATCAGCGGAGAGGCCTTGAAGGTGCGTCCGTCGGGCTTGACCACGCGCAGTTCGACAGGGAAGGGCGCGGGCGGCTTCCCGTCCCTCTGGCGCAGCAGCGCCTGCACAAAGACGCTCTCGCCGTGGCGGTAAAGGTCGCGGTCGCTCAGCAGGAACGCTTCGCACACGCCCGGAGCGGGGTAGCCGCGCGCGGCTTCGCAGCGCTGCTCCACCGCGCTGCTGTCCGCGAGTTGGAGCATCGACAGGTCGCGTCCGTCGGCCGTCTGTGCCAAGACCAGAAACGGCTCGCCCTCGTCCGCCCTGCGCTTCAGCCGAACCAGCCCCTGCGCGTCGCTGACACCCTGCGCCCACAGCAGGTTGTTGCGCCCGTAAAGCTCCACGCGTGCGCCCGGCTCCGGACGTCCGGTGCGCAGGGAGGTCACCCAGACCGCCACCGACTCGCCGTCGCCGCGCGCGCTGAGACCGAGGTCCGTCACGCACACGAGCCGGCTGCTCGGCTCCACCTCCGGCGCGCTCACCTCCAAGACATAGACGCCGCGCACAGGCTCCTGGCCGTAGTCGCCGAGCCGCAGCAGGAGCCGCTGCTCCTGGTCGCGGGCCGCGGAGACCGTATTGGTCCGCACCGCCGCCCGCGTGGTCAGCTCCTGCGCCAGCGCGGCCGGCTCGTCGCGCCACCAGCCGCTGGTGTGCCCGCCCTCGCGCAGGGCGTACTGCACCAGGTTCTGCGGCAGGACGCGTGCGAGCCTGCTTTCCACGCGCGGCGTGTTCACCGCGAGCACCGGCACCAGCAGTTCTCCGTCGGGCGCCAGATAGCGGCCCTCCACCGGAATCGTCACGCTCGGCTCGCGGTGCCGGACCAGGACCGTCCGGCGGGCCTCCTGCTCCAGCCGGTGCCCGGCGCGCGAGCGCAGGCCGGACTTAAAGGTGAACGTGTAGGAGGTGCCGATCGCAAAAGGCCCTGTCAGGCGCAAGCCGTCACCCCACGACTCGGGGGTCACCGTGAACTGCACCGGCGGCTCGCACGAGATCGCGGTCGGCGCCTCGCGCGCCTCCGCCATCTGCGTGAAGCGGGCGACCACGTAGGGCTGCCCGAAGGAGGGCGTACAGGCCTCAAGCTTCGAGAATTGAAACTCGGGAGCCACCGGCACGGGTTGGGACACGGTCACGGCCAGCGGCGCGTAGTCGCGCGAGGCGGGCTTCACGCCTGTCTCGACGCGCGCGTCAATGCGGTCGCCGCGCACCGCTGTCTTGGTCTGCACCTGACATACCCTCGCCCGGTTCTTGCCCACGAAATGCCACGCCACCGGCTGCCCGTCGGCGGTGAGTTTCAGGCGTTCGGCGAAGGTCGTCCATTCGACCGGCCCGGTGAAGGTAAAGGCGAGTGTCAGCAGGCGCTCCGGCGACAGCGCGACCTGTTCCACGCCCACAACCGCGAGCGGCTTCAGAACAGGCGCAGCCTCCGCGACCGGATCGGGCGGCACAAGCGCCGTGCCGGGCCGGACAGTCTCCGGCGGGCGCTGCTTCACCCACCACCACCCGCACGCGTTGAGGCAAAGAAAGGCGGCAGCGAACCAGAACGCCCGATCCGAGCGAAGAGACGTCATGAGACAATCCTCCCAAGATGAAGAAGACAGAGGGGGTGAAAGACAGGGGAAAAAGACGGAAGACAGACAGAAGACCAACACAAATTAAGTTAAGAGCGAGAAGCAGGTGCGAGCGAAGACGTCTACCTGTTCACATGGGCAAGAACGTAACACGTCGCCTAAACGGTGACAAGCAGGATCAGCGAAAAAAGTTCCCGCTTACGATTTTTCATGATTCCCCTTGTGCCGACTAGTCCAAGATGATATCTTACCGGCTTTTTTGCGGGACTAATATGACTGGTTTAATTTCACTCTTGGTTGTGTTTCCCTTTGTTTTAGGCCTTCTCCTTCTGGCCACACGCTCGAATCCGATCAGGCGCCTGCTCGTCGGACTGGGTGTCGTCGCCGTCATCGCGGGCTCCGTGGCGCTGTCTCTGCCGGGAGTGCCCGACAGCGTGACGCGGCTGCCGGTTGCGCCTGAAACGGTCGGACGCGTCATGCTCGCCATCGAAGGCGTCATCACGCTCTATCTGCTCTGGCTCAGCGCACGCTGCCGCAAGCCGCTCATCGCCGTGCTGGCTCTGGCGCAGGCGGCCCTGCTGCTGCCGCTGGAGCTGGGCGGCCATCATGTGGAGGTCGCCCGCAACCTGCTCATCGACCCCTTCTCCGTGATTCTGACGCTCATCGTCGGCGTGGTCGGCGGCCTGATCTGCCTCTACGCGGTGGACTACATGCAGGAGTTTCATGTCACGCACCATCCCGAAATGCGCGACGGACGCCGCAGCTTCTTCGCTATCCTCTTCATCTTCCTGGGCGCGATGTTCGGCCTCGTGTTCTCCAACAACCTGATCTGGTTCTACTTCTTCTGGGAGATCACCACGCTTTGCTCGTTCTGGCTGATCGGCTACAAGGGCACGGACGAGTCCAAGCGCAACGCCCAGCGCGCGCTGCTGCTGAACCTCACGGGCGGAGTCGCGTTTGCTGCGGCCCTCTCCTGGCTGGCCGGGCATGGGGGGCCGGTTGAGCTTGATCGGCTCGTCGCCGCCGGCCCCGCCGTGGCGCTCCTGCCGGTCGCGCTGCTGGCCTTCGCCGGCCTCACCAAGTCCGCCCAGTTGCCCTTTTCGTCGTGGCTGCTGGGCGCGATGGTGGCGCCCACGCCGGTCTCCGCGCTGCTGCATTCCAGCACCATGGTCAACGCCGGCGTCTACCTGGTGCTGCGCGTGGCGCCCGTGCTTCAGGGCACCGTGGCCGGCATTCTGGTGGCGCTGGTGGGCGCCCTCACGTTCCTGATCACCTCCCTGGCCGCCATCACCACCAGCGACGCGAAGAAGGTGCTGGCCTATTCCACCATCGCCAATCTCGGCCTGATTGTGCTCTGCGGCGGCATCGGCACGCACGAGTCCGTGTGGGCGGGCATTCTGCTGATCGTCTTCCACGCCATCGCCAAGGGGCTGCTCTTCCTGTGCGTCGGCGTGATCGAGCACAAGCTTCACAGCCGCAACATCGACGACATGAACGGGCTGCTCCTCAAGATGCCGCGCCTCTCCGTGATGCTGCAGATCGGCATGGCCGGCATGTTCCTCGCGCCGTTCGGCATGCTGATCAGCAAGTACGCGGTGCTCAAGGCGGTGCTCGACTCCATGCCCCTGCTGGCGGTGTTCATCGTCTTCGGCAGCGCGGCCACGCTCTTCTTCTGGATCAAGTGGATGGGCGGCCTGCTGATGGTGACCCAAATGCACGCCAACGTGGAGAAGAACATCGGCGCGGGCAAGTGGACGGCGCTGTACGCGCTCTCCGGGCTGACGTTCGGCACCTGTATGCTCTTCCCGCTGGTGTCGACCTATCTGATCGAGCCGTACGTGAAGACGCAGTACCACCTCGCCCAGTTCAGCGCCATGAGCGAGGGCAACATCATCATCATGGTCATCATGCTGGCGCTGGTCTCGCTCTTCCCCCTCAGCTTCCTGAATTATGGGCGTAACGTGAAAGTCGTCGATCCCTATCTGGGCGGAGCCAATGCCGAGAGCGGCATGCGCTTCACCGGCGCTGCGGGCTCCACGCATGACATGTCGATGCAGAACTATTACCTGGCCGACCTCCTCCCGGAGGCCAAGATGATGAAGGCCGGCGTGGTGTTCGCCTGCGTCCTGCTGGCCGCCCTGCTGGCCGTCCTGTTGCTGAAGGGGGTGTGCTCATGAGTCCGTGGTGGCGTCTTCTGATCTATCTGGTGGCGGCGCCGCTGGTCGGCGGGCTGCTGGCCGGCATTGACCGCCGGCTCTCGGCGCGCATGCAGGCGCGCCTCGGGCCTCCGCTGCTGCAGCCGTTTTACGACGTGGCCAAGCTGTGGAGCAAGGAGCGCCTCGTCGTGCGCCGCTCGCAGAACTTCTACATCGTCTTCTTCTTCGTGCTGACGGTGTTCACCGGCGCGCTTTTCTTCTGCGGCTCCGACCTGCTGCTGGTTTTCTTCGCGCTGACCCTGTCGGGCATCTTCTTCGTGCTCGGCGCCTTCAAGGCCAGCTCCCCGTACAGCTTCGTGGGCGCTTCGCGCGAGCTGATCCAGATGATGGCCTACGAGCCGATCGTGCTGCTGACCGCCGTCGGCATGTACATGGTGACGCACACGTTCTCGGTCGACGCGATCGCCAGCGGCGCGCACACGCCGATCCTCCTGCTGCCGGGCGTTTTCGTGGCGCTGATGTACGCGATGGAGATGAAGTTCCGCAAGTCGCCTTTCGACCTCTCCGCCTCGCACCATGCGCATCAGGAGTTGGTCCGCGGCATCACCACCGAGTTCGCCGGCCCCACCCTGGCGCTCATCGAGGTCGCCCACTGGTACGAGAACGTCATGCTCCTCGGCTGGCTCTTCCTCTTCTTCAGCACCCATTGGATCTTCGGCCTGGTCTCCTGCGCCGTGTGCTTCTTCTCGCTGCTGGTGGTCGACAACGTCTGCGCCCGCGTCAAGTGGGTCTTCGCGCTGCGCAGCGCGTGGCTGATGACGCTGGTGCTCGGCTGCGGCAACATCTTCGTGCTCTGGCTGATGCAACTCTGCGGCTTCTTGAAATTGAGTTAGGAACTGCGCCCCCATGTCCGGTCTGCAAAAATCACCCTGGGTTATCCACTACGACGCGTCGAGCTGCAACGGCTGCGACATCGAGGTGCTCGCCAGCCTCACGCCCGGTTTCGACGTGGAGCGGTTCGGCATCGTCAACACCGGCAACCCGAAGCACGCCGATGTCTTTCTCGTCACCGGCTCGGTCAACGTGCAGAACCGTGAGGTGGTCCGCAACATCTACGACCAGATGCCCGAGCCCAAGGTGGTGGTCGCCCTCGGCATCTGCGCCACCTCGGGCGGCATTTTCCGCGAGTGTTACAACGTCTCCGGCGGCATCGACTCCGTGATCCCGGTGGACGTCTACGTGCCCGGCTGCGCCGTGCGCCCCGAGGCGATCATCGACGGCGTGGTGCAGGCTCTCGGCATCCTCGAGGCCCGGCGCGCGGCCATGGCCGCCTCCACCTACGCGGCGGGGGTGATGATGATCCAGCCGGCGCTTGCGGCGGACCTGCCCGAACTCCTGGCGCTGCAGAAGGTGGCCTACCAGAGCGAGGCCGAGATCTACGGCGACGCCAGCCTGCCCGCCCTGCGCCAGTCGCTCGCTGAGATCTCCTCCGACTTCAGCCACATGCTCTTCCTCAAGGGCGTCGTGAATGGCAAGATCGTGGCTTCGATCCGCGGCTACAGCGACGGGCAGGGCACGGCCCACATCCTGCGCCTGAGCGTGCTCCCTTATTTCCGCGGCCGCGGCCTCGGGCACCGGCTGATCGTGGCCCTCGAGGCGGAGTTCCCCAAGGTCCGCCGCTACGAGATCTTCACCGGCCACCGCAGCGCCGTCAACATCCACATCTACACCAAGCTCGGGTACAAGCGCTTCAAGACCGAGCCGTTCAACGCCAACGTCGAGTGGGTCTACATGGAGAAGACATCGTCATGAGAGAAGAGCAGCCCACCGTTCCCGTCACGCCCGAGCGGCTCGTCGCCGAGGTCCAGGCCCTGCGCGACCAAGGCTGGCGCCTGGTGCAGATCGGCGTCACCGGGCTGGGGGAGACCGTCGAGGTGAACTACAGCTTCGACCGCGAGCAGAAGTTCCTCAACCTGCGCCTGCAGCTCCCGTCGGCCGGTGCGCGCCTGCCGAGCGTCAGCGGCGTGTACTGGTGCGCGTTCCTCTACGAGAACGAGATCCACGACCTCTTCGGCATCGCGTTCGACGGCCTGGTGCTCGATTTCAAGGGAAACCTGTATCAGACCGCGAAACCCTTCCCGTTCGCCGCTTCGGCCGCCGCCGGAGTTTCAACCACCGTTGTCAAATCTGTCTGAGAAGCACTATGGCCACCCGCACCATCATCCCGTTCGGCCCCCAGCATCCGGTGTTGCCGGAACCGATCCACCTCGACCTCGTGGTCGAGGACGAGAAGGTCGTCGAGGCGATCCCCTCGATCGGCTTCATCCACCGCGGCCTCGAGCGGCTGGTAGAGAAAAGGGACTTTCAGGAGTTCGTGTTCATCGCCGAGCGCATCTGCGGCATCTGCAGCTTCATCCACGGCCAGTCCTACTGCCAGGGGATCGAAGAGATCATGGGCATCGAAGTGCCGCGCCGCGCCCACTACCTGCGCACGATCTGGGGCGAACTCTCGCGCATCCACAGCCACCTGCTGTGGCTGGGCCTGATGGCCGATGCCGTGGGCTTTGAAAGCCTCTTTATGCACTCCTGGCGCGTGCGCGAGCGCGTGCTGAACATCATCGAGGCCACCACCGGCGGACGCGTGATCTTCGGCTCCTGCAAGGTCGGCGGCGTGCGGCGCGACATCGACGCCGCGGCGATGCAGGCCCTGCTCGCGCAGGTGGCCGAGGTCGAGCGCGAAACGCGCGAGATCGTCAAGGTCTTCCTGAACGACGACACCGTCAAGCACCGCCTCTGCGGCGTCGGCGCGCTCACGCGCGAGGACGCCTACCAGCTCGGCTGCGTCGGCCCCACGCTGCGCGCCTGCGGCTGGGCGCAGGACACCCGCACGCTCGGCTACGCCGCCTTCAACGAACTCTCCTTCGAGCCCATCACCCGCACGGCGGGCGACTGCTACGCCCGCGTGGCGGTGCGCTGCGACGAGATCTTCCAGTCGGCCGACCTCATCCGCCAGGCCGCCGCCAAGATCCCCGCCGGGGAGATCGCCGTGAAGGTCACGGGCAACCCCAACGGCGAGTACTTCGTGCGCACCGAGCAGCCGCGCGGCGAGGTGATCTACTATTTAAAGGGCAACGGCACGAAGCACCTGCAGCGGTTCCGCGTGCGCACGCCGACCTTCGCCAACATCCCGGCGCTCGTCAAGGCCCTGCAGGGCTGCAACCTTGCGGACGTGCCCGTGCTGGTTCTCACCATCGACCCTTGTATCAGTTGTACGGAGCGTTAAACGATGTCTCTTTTCTGCATGACCGGCCTGGTGATGAAGTGGCTGTTTCGCAAGCCCTATACGAGCCGCTATCCGTTCGAGCCCCGGCACGCTTTGCCCGGTTCGCGCGGCTCGCTGGGCGTCGTCCTGACCGACTGCACCTACTGCACCCTCTGCGCCAAGAAGTGTCCCACGCAGGCCATCGAGGTGGACCGCGCGGCCAAGCGCTGGACCATCGACCGCCTGCGCTGCATCACCTGCAGCTCCTGCGTCGAGGCCTGCCCCAAGGGCTGCCTGGTGCTGCTCACCGCCCACGGCAAACCTACGGTGACCAAAGACCGCGAAGTGATCGAACGCGCCTGACGATCCGCGTTCTCCCCTCTCCCGTGGCACGGGCGTCCCGCCCGTGTTCCCCCTTCTGAGTTCGGTGTTCGACGTTCCGCGTTCGGCGTTCCCTCTCCTCCTTCTCCCTCTCCCTCCGACTTCCGACCGCCGACCGCCGTTCTCCCCTCCCCACTTGAGAGTTGAGAGTTGAGCGTTGGACGTTGAGCGTTCCTCCCCTCTTTCCGACTCCTAACTCCTCCCTCCAGCACGAAAATGATACCGGCCGGTTCAGCTCCTCCGCATTCATCCATCCCCCCTTTCGTGGCAACGGGCAGTTAGTCTTTTCCCAGTTACGCATAATGTTTTGGGAGAGAGAAGAATCACGAACGGTACAGGGTTCCTAGACCACGAAGGTCAGGCGAACGTCTATCCACTTCTCATGATAAGTGAATACGACAAATCGAGCGACGGACAGATGGACACAGGGTGGATGGGCCCACGCCAAGATCCGAAGACCCCAAGATGAGAAAGCACCTCTTCTTACCTTTGGGTCTCCGGGTCTTCTTAGCGTGAGACCTCTTCCACACTTCGCGAGGTGTGAAAAGATCGGTGAGACCTGCGCAGCACCAGACCGACCGCTTGGGCTGTCCCGAAATCCCTCGACAGCCCGGAAGAAAAGAGAGAGACTATTCCCAACACGGCGACACACCGAACCCTCGTTCGCCTGCGGCTCACGGGTTCGGTGGTCGCTGACGTTGGGGATCATGAAATGAAGACGAGCATCGCGGCAACCGTCGCCATCTTGATTGCATGCACCAGCGTGCACGCTGAGAAAACAGTCTCGCAGTTGATCGACGATCTTGCGGTTCAAGACCAAGGCAACAACACCTGCAACACCGCTTGCGGAATTCTAACGCGAAAAGGAGACGAGGCGGTCCCGCCCCTTCGCGATGCCTTGCGGAATGAGAACGAGCGAAGCCGATACTACGCTGTTCGATGCTTGGGCCAGATCAACACAAAGACCGCCCGCTCCGCACTGATTGATGCTTTCTCCAGCGGCATGGACGACGTTCGCGACCACGCGGCATA
This sequence comes from uncultured Lentisphaeraceae bacterium, assembly GCA_964390795.1. Lineage (GTDB taxonomy): Bacteria > Verrucomicrobiota > Kiritimatiellia > RFP12 > UBA1067 > CAYMLQ01. The sequence continues at coordinate 3,852 of CAYMLQ010000067.1, read as the reverse complement.
CGCACTGACATGGACCCCGGAGCAAGATGCAGAACCGGTTTACATCGCCTTTCTCGACAGCCACGACGAATGGCACGTTCGCAACGCGATCAAGGCTCTCGGCGAAATCCGAAGCGAGGCGGCGGTGCCGCACCTCGCCCAGATCCGCGACAAGCCCAAAGGATGGTACTCATACTACGCAGCCTTCGTTGCCCTACGAAAAATAGACAGACACGAACCCTCGCCACAAATTCGAGGTGCACTGGATTTCCTGCGGCAGGCAAAGTACTCTCGCCAACCCGACGCGCAGAGACTCGCCTCATCGGCCAACACCATCAGAGAGAACGTTCAGTCACTGCTGCCAGATGTCTTTGACATCTTCCTTTGGGCCACCAAGGGCAATGAATCCGACGCGACACCAAATGCCACAACCATCCTCCATGATGCAGGGCACCTTGCCTTCCCAGTCATCAAGATCGGACTGAATGATCCAGATGAGAACGTGAGCCGAAAGACCAAGAAGCTTGTCGAGCAGTTCGGGTGGAATGAAGAGATGAAGAGGAATTTCGGCGTATTCGAACTTTGGACATGGGGCGCCTTCGTTCGCGCATGGCGGGAGCTTAAGGGCAGAATCGACAAGAATCCGTGAAATCGTCCTTGCCATACACATTAAACCGTCATACCATGTGTATTGACTGGAGGCGAAGAGTATGAGCAGAACCAATGTGGTGATGGACGATGCGCTCGTGGAAGAGTGCCAGAAATTAACGGGCATCAAGACCCGGCGTGCCCTGATCGACCACGCCTTGCAGGAGGTTCGGCGACACGCCCGCCAGCGCCGCCTGTTGGAATTGAGGGGCAACATCGCGTGGGAAGGCAAGCTGTCCGAATGGCGGGAGGCACGGGTCTAATGGTGCTCGTCGACACAACCGTCTGGATCGACTACTTCGGGAGTCGGTCGGAGTCGCATGTGCTCGCGCTTGACGAATTGCTCAAAGGTGACGTGGATCTGTGTTTGTGCGGAGTCATCCTGACTGAGATCCTTCAGGGCATCCGTTCGGACTCGGACTACCGCAAGACGCGCGATTATCTGGATGTGCTGATCATCCTGCCTATGCATCCGGCCACTTTTGTGCGTGCTGCGGAACTCTATCGCGAGCTTCGCAAGAAAGGAGTCACAATCCGGAAGCCGATCGATTGCATGATCGCTGCCGTTGCCATCGAGAACGACCTGCCTCTCTTGCACAACGACCGCGATTTCGACCACATCGCAAAACACTCGTCGTTGAAGATTCTGAAAACGCACGACGCGACAGGTCATTAGCGAACGCTCCCGCGACTTCGTCCGCACGTATGGGGGCCGTATTTCGACATGCTACAACGACTCATTAGCGCCTATTTGAAGTATGCGCGTAAGAGCGCCATTATTCGTTCAAACGCCGGATGGTCTTGCGATTGCAAATTCACTTCTCATGAGAAGTGAATCCGACAGCAGACGACCGATGGGAGCATCCCTGTTTTCACTGACGATTCGGTCTCTCTCTATACGCACCTGACAACAGCCCGCGAGCGGTTTGGAGCGGAACGCCTTCGCGTTCCGGCCGGCGCGGGAAGCCGCGCCGCTCCATGCCCGACGGACACTTCTGGTCCCAGTCGAGCGCCAACCCCGAAAGACGCGCGGCGATGACAGAACGGCAACTGATGGCGAGACTCAGGGGCAGTACGCATCTTCACTTGGCATTGCCCTGATTCTATTCGTCCTCGGTCACTCGGTGACGTTCACGAGCGAGCCGGCGGGAAGCAGCGTGTAAAGTTCTTCGATGTCGGCGTTGCGGAAGCGGATGCGCCCGGCGTCGGAGGGCCGCCCGAGCGTCGACTCGTTCCAGGTGCCGTGCAGGCCGAAGCCCAAAGCCTCTGACGTCTCTCCCGTCGCCGTAAGCGAGATCCAGCAGGAGCCCAGAATGTTCTTGGAGTTCCCGAACGGGATCTCGCCGTGCTCGGGACTCCGGTAGACCGGTTTCTTCACCCGGCTGCGGACCGCATAGGTTCCATTCGGACACTCTTCCGGCTTGCCCGCGCCGACAGGAAAGCGTTTATAGAACTGGCCGTTGAGCGTCAGCACCGCGCTGCCACCCTTCTTGAACACGGTGAGTTCAAACACCGGATTCGTCAGCACCCAGATCTCGCGCCCGATGCGCAGCAGCTCCGGCTTGTCGATCCCGTTGGCCCTGAGCAGATAGTCCTGCGTGCAGCCGTACCGCTTCGAAAGCTTGCCGACCAGGTCGCCCGAAGCGATGCGGTGTTTGGCCTTTTCCGGCATGGGCCGGTCCGTGAACACCAGTGCCGTGTTGAGGGTTCCGATCTTCCGCTCCACAAAGGGGCGGACCTCTTCGGCATCCTTCCGCACGAGGAGTTGCCGGAAAACCAAGCGCGCGCCCAGCAGATCGTCCTCGACCTCCTTTGCGGCGGCCTGCTCCAACAGGCGCTTGACCTCCGCCGACTGATTCTTAACGCCGGGCAACGGCTGCTGCGCCGTCGACGCCATCCACCCGTCGCCCTGTAGGGGAGCGGTCGGGGCCGCGCCAGGCTTGTCCGCAGGCGGCGACCGCGTCCATTTCTGAAAGAAGTGCCGGAACAGCGAGGGCCGCTCCCGCTCGGCTTTCACCTCCGGCGCGTCATAGCGGGCGGCGTGCGCGGGATCTTCGTCGAGCGCGTCCGGCGTGGCGTCGCCGGGGCAGCCGCGGACAAACAGCACGGCCACGGAGACCACGGGGATCAATACGACCGCCCACCAGAGCTTGCGGTAAGGGAAGCCCTGGCGTTCGTCGAACTCGATCCCGAAGGAACCGCGCTGTAAGGACATAACTCACTCCGTGAGAAGGAGGAGTGAGAAGTTACGAGGGAGGAGTTAAGGTCGTCTCGCGTCTCGTTGAATCAACAGAACTCCTAACTCCTAACTTCTAACTCCTAACTTACCTAGCATGGCCAGAACCGCCTGCTCGAGCCCGACAAAGAGCGCGTGGCAGACGATGCTGTGTCCGATGTTGAGCGTATCGAGATGCGGAATATTGAGAATCGGCCCGAGGTTGTCGAGGCTCAGCCCGTGCCCCGCGTTCACCTTGAGCCCGATTTCGTGCGCGCGCTTGGCCGCGGCGATCAGGCGTCCCAGCTCCAGCTCGCGCTCCGAGCGCGTGCGCTCGGCATATGCGCCGGTGTGCAGCTCGATGTACGGCGCGCCGATCTCCGCAGAGGCCTCGACCTGCCGCAGATCCGGATCGATGAACATGCTGACGCTGATGCCCGCCTGGCGCAGCGACGCCACCACCGGGGCCAGCTCAGCGCGCTGGCCCGCCACGTCCAGGCCGCCCTCGGTGGTCAGCTCCTCGCGCCGCTCCGGCACCATGCAGACCTCGTCCGGCTTGACGTCCAAGGCGACCGCCACGATGTCGGGGTTGTTCGCCATCTCGAGATTCATGCGGGTCTTGAGCGATTGGCGCAGCGCGTAGACATCCGCGTCCTGAATGTGGCGGCGGTCTTCGCGCAGATGGATCGTGATGCCGTGCGCGCCGGCCCGCTCGCAGAGCGCGGCCGCCTCCACCAGACTCGGATATACCGTGCGCCGCGCCTGGCGCAGCGTGGCCACATGGTCGATGTTCACACCTAAACGTAGCATGGGCAAAGAACTCCTTATTTATGAATCATAGAGTAGCACAGAGTCTTGCGGGTGCGGAAATAAAAAAAGGACGCGGCGAACGGGCGCATCCCCGTTTCACTGACTTCAAAAGAAGATGAACAGGGCCGGCGGCTCGCCAAGACGATTCGCTCGCTGTTTACAGGCAAGTCGCTGAGCCGCAGGCGGTAGGGCGAGGCGTC
>CAYMLQ010000066.1:0-20018 GCA_964390795.1 uncultured Lentisphaeraceae bacterium | reverse complement strand
GACAACTCGTCCGCGCTTGGAGCGGGCAAGGAGTTCGAGTACATCGAGACCTACGAGGGTCGCCCCGTCGCGGTGAACGGCGTCAAGGGTCGCTATGTACGTCTATACAGCAAGGGCAACACTTCGAACGAGATGAACCACTACACCGAGGTCGAAGTGTATGGGCGACCTTAGCACAGTCACGAACGGCCTGGCGCTCGACCGGGTCAGCCGGAACTGGGTCTATCGCGACGAGGGCGCCCGCTGGCTCTCCGTCGCCCTCATGTCCTGTCCGCCGGCCATGGCGCTGCGCACCGAGCGGGCGATGTTCGCCGCCTGCGAGGCTATGAAAACAAGGAGCCGTGTGACGGCCGAATTATGAAGGGGGGGCGTGCCCTGCGCTCATTTTCCGCGAAGTCCCGTGAACGAAAAGTCAAATTTAGAATTGCTGCCGGCGTCCCAGTTTTGAATTGTGCCAAAACCGGCGGAAGAGTAACATAGAACGTCAATTTGGAAAAAGGCACCTGCGCCTTTGCGATGAGGAGTTTTTTGGTGAGTCATACGATTGATGTCGCATACGTAGCCGAACTGGCGCGTCTGGAGCTGACAGCGGACGAAAAGCGGTTGTTTCAACAGCAGCTGGAGACGATTGTCCACTATGTGGAGAAGATCGGCGAGCTGGACGTGACCGGGATCGAGCCGACGCTGCACGGGCAGTCGCTGGTCAACGTGTTCCGCGAGGACGTGGTGGTGCCGTCGTTTGATCGTGAGCGTGCGCTGGCGAACGCGCCCGAGCGCAACGGCTATGAGTTCAAGCTCCCCAAGATTGTTGAAGACGCCTGACCGAAATTTAGGAGTTAGGATTTAGGAGTTAGGAAGCGGGAAGAGATGGATGTTTCAACACTTACGATTTGCCAAGCTGCGGAAGGGCTGCGGAACAAGGCGTTTTCCTCCGTTGAACTGACGCGCGCGGTGCTGGACGCGGTCGACAAGAAAGATGGGGCGCTCAACGCGTATCTGAGCGTGGATGCTGAAGGCGCGCTGCGGCAGGCCGGCGACGCCGACCAGGCGCGTTCGGCGGGGCGGGACTCCGACCTGCTCGGCGTGCCGGTCGCGATCAAAGATCTGATCAACGTGGACGGACAGCCCTGCACGTGCGCGTCGAAAATTCTTCAGGGCTATGTCTCGCCCTATGACGCGACGGTTTCGGCCAGGCTGCGGCAGTCGGGCGCGGTGTTCGCGGGCCGGACGAACATGGACGAGTTTGCGATGGGCTCCTCGACCGAGGGTTCGGCCTTCAAGGTCACGCGCAACCCGCACGACCTGATGCGCGTGCCGGGCGGTTCGAGCGGCGGTTCGGCGGCGGCGGTGGCGGGCGGCGAGGCGATCGCGGCGCTCGGAACCGACACGGGCGGCTCGATCCGCCAGCCGGCCTCGTTCTGCGGCTGCGTGGGGCTGAAACCGTCCTACGGGCGCGTGTCGCGCTACGGGGTGACGGCTTACGCGTCGTCGCTGGACCAGGTGGGGCCGATGACCAAGACGGTGGAGGACGCGGCCGTGCTCCTGCAGGTGCTGGCGGGCGTCGACCCGCGCGACGGCACCACGCTGGACGTGCCGGTGCCTGACTATCGGGCGGCCTTGCGCGGCGGGCTGAAGGGCCTGCGGATCGGCCTGCCGAAAGAGTACTACATCGATGGAGCGGACCCCGAGGTGATGGCGTGCGTGCGCCGGGCGGTGGATGGCTGCGCGGCGGCGGGCGCGGAGATCGTGGAGGTGAGCCTGCCGCACACCGAGTACGCGATCGCGGTCTACTACATCGTGGCGACGGCCGAGGCCTCGGCGAACCTGGCGCGTTTCGACGGCGTGCGCTACGGGCACCGGACGGCCCAGGCGGCGTCGGTGTACGACCTGTACGCCAAGAGCCGCGCGGAGGGGTTCGGCACGGAGGTCAAGCGCCGCATCATTCTGGGCACCTACGTGCTGAGCAGCGGGTATTACGACGCTTACTACGGCCGGGCGCAGAAAGTGCGCACGCTGGTGAGGCGAGACTACGACGAGGCGTTCAAGACGTGCGACGTGCTGCTGACGCCGGTGGCGCCGACGGCGGCTTACCGGATCGGCGAGCGCTGCGACGACCCGCTCAAGATGTATCTGGGCGACATTTTCACCGTGCCCGCGAACTTGGCCGGTCTGTGCGGCATCTCGGTTCCTTGCGGGGCGACGGCGGCTGGGCTGCCGGTGGGGGTGCAGCTCTTGGGGCCGGCGTTCGGCGAGTGTTCGCTCCTGCGGGCCGCGTACGCGTACGAGCAGGAGGTGCGCGCGTGAGCAAGTATCTGGTTACCATCGGGCTGGAGACGCACGTCCAGCTCAAGACTAAAACAAAAATGTTCTGCGGCTGCAGCATGCAGGTGAGCGACCGGGAGCCGAATAGCAACGTCTGTCCCGTCTGCCTGGGTTATCCCGGCGCGCTGCCGGTCATGAACCGTGAGGCGGTCAAGCTCACGGTCGTGTCCGGACTGATGTTGGGCTGCGAGATCAACCGGTACAGCACGTTTGACCGAAAGAACTACTTTTATCCGGACATGTCGAAGGACTATCAGATTTCGCAGCAGGCGCGTCCGCTCTGCCTGGGGGGCGGGGTGACGATCCAGACGCCGAACGGGCCGAAGCGTATCCGCATCAACCACATTCATTTGGAAGAGGACGCGGCGAAAATTAACCATTACGCGCGTTTCAGCGGCGTGGACTTCAACCGCTGCGGGACGCCGCTGATGGAGATCGTTTCGGAGCCGGACCTGTCTTCGTCGGAAGAGACGATGGCCTATCTGTTGGCGCTGAAGCAGATCTTGGTTTACGCGGGCGTGAGCGACTGCAACCTGGAGGAGGGGAACCTGCGCTGCGACGTGAACATCAGCGTGCGTCCGGAGGGCCAGGAGACGCTGGGCACGCGGGCGGAAATCAAGAACATGAACACCTTCAAGGGGATTTCCGCAGCGCTGGAATACGAGATTTCGAGGCAGCTTGCCACGGTGACGCGCGGCGGGGTGATCGTGCAGGAGACGCGGCGCTGGGAGCCGGACTTAGGTGAGACGCAGTCCATGCGCTCCAAAGAGAACGCCCATGATTACCGCTATCTGCCCGAGCCCGATCTGGTGCCGGTCGCGCTGGCTGCGGAGCAGGTCGAGGCGTGGCGGGCCGCGCTGCCGGAGCTGCCCTCGGCGCGGCGCGTACGGATGATGGCGGAGTACGGCATTCCCGAGTATGACGCGGGGGTGTTGGCGGACGCCAAGGAAAACGCGGATTTCTTCGAGGCTGCGGCGCGGCTCTGCGGGCAGGGCAAGACGGTGTCCAACTGGTTTATGACCGAGATCATGCGGCTGCTGTCGGAGACGGGCCAGACGGTCACTGAGTGCGCGCTGACGCCGGCGGCCTTAGCCGAACTGGTCACGCTGGTGGAGACGCGCGTGGTCAACGGGCCGACCGCCAAGGAGCTTTTGCCCGAGCTGTTCCGCGAGGGGGGCATGCCAGGGGCGCTGGTGGAGGCGCGCGGACTTGGGCAGGTGAGCGACACGGGCGCTCTGGCGTGTTTTGTGGACCAGGTGTTGGCGGAGAACGCCAAATCGGTTGAAGATTTCAAGGCCGGCAAGAAGGCGGCCGCGGGATTTCTGGTGGGTCAGGTGATGAAACTGAGCAAGGGCAAGGCCGATCCGAAGCTGGTCGGCAAGCTGGTTGCGGAGAAGTTGGCGTAACACGCACCGGGCGTATTTTTGGAGGATAACGACTGTGACATCCAATGATGATTATGTCTTGCAGCTCTTGCAGGAACAGGGCTATGTGTCGTCCGAGCAAATCGCTACGGTGATGGGGTCCATCAAGCAGGAGGGCGAGACGACGCTGGACATCCTGATGCAGACCGGCGCCGTGACGGAAGACGACGTGCTGGCGATGATCGCCGCGCAGTTCGGCATGGAATATGTGCATGTGAACGCCGACGCCATCGATCCGGTCGTCAAAGAAATCATTCCGAATGAGGTTGCGCGCAAGTACGGCGTGGTGCCTGTGTTCGCCACAGAGGGCTCGGTGACGGTGGCGTTGAGTGACCCCATGGGTTACGACACGGTGGACAGCCTGCGCTACGTGTTGAATATGAACGTGGACGCCGTGGTGGCGCCGCGCGCCGAGGTCAAGGCGGCGGTCGACAAGCTCTACCCCGAGTCCTTCGAGGCGCGTTACGGAGTGGACGGCACCGCGATCGACCTCGAGGAGAAAATGCATGATGACGGAACGTCCGACGCGACCGACACGGACGCGCCGGTGATCCGCCTGGTGAGTATGATCATCATGGAGGCGTGTAAGATGCACGCCTCCGATATCCACCTTGAGCCCATGGAACGTCACTTTCGCGTGCGCTACCGTATCGACGGCGTGTTGCGGCAGATGGAGAATCCGCCCAAGCGGTTGCAGGCCGCGATTCTCAGCCGCGTGAAGATCATGTCGAACATGAAGATTTCCGAGAAGCGGATTCCGCAGGACGGGCGCATTCAGGTCAAGGTACAGGGACGTGACCTCGACCTGCGCGTGTCGTCGGTGCCGACGAACCACGGCGAGAGCATCGTCATGCGTATCTTGGATAAGACCAATCTGTCGCTGGGTTTGCCGCAGCTCGGCTTCCTGTCTGACGACCAGAACAAGTTCGAGCGCCTGATCAAGCTCCCCGACGGCGTGTTGCTGGTGACGGGGCCGACCGGCTCGGGCAAGACCACGACGCTCTATGCCTGTCTGGGGCAGATCAACCTGCCTGACCGCAAGATCATCACCGTCGAAGACCCGGTCGAATACCAGATGTCGGGCATCAATCAGGTGCAGGTCAACAAGGATGTGGGTCTCGACTTTACGAGCGCGCTTCGCTCGATTCTGCGCCAGGCGCCGAACATCGTGATGATCGGTGAAATTCGTGACCATGAGACGGCCGATATCGCGATGGAGGCGGCGCTCACCGGTCACTTGGTGTTCAGCACGCTGCATACCAATGACGCGCCCAGCGCGGTGACCCGTCTGCTGGATATTGGCGTCAAGCCCTTCCTCGTGGCGTCGGCCGTGCGTGCCGCCATGGCGCAGCGGCTGGTGCGCGCCATCTGCAACAACTGCCGGGCCGAGTACACGCCCACGGAGCGGGAGATCAAGATGCTGGGCGCAATCTCCAAGAACGTGGTGAGCGGTAAAATGTACAAAGGCACGGGGTGCGCGACCTGCAGCCAGGGCGGGTACAAGGGACGAAAGGGCATTTTTGAGATTTTCCAGATTGACGATACGATCCAGCGTCTGATTTTCGATCACTCGCCGGCCACGGTGCTGCGGGCCCGTGCGCGCGAGATGGGGATGCGGACGCTGCGTGAGGACGGACTGTTGAAGATCGCTTCGGGCATGACGACGCTTGAGGAAATTCTAAGGGCAACGATGGGAGACGCCGATTAATGAGCACCGAAATCAATATGACGGATTTGTTGCAGGCCACGGTGGACGAAGGGGCTTCCGATCTGCACATTCGTGTCGGCATACCGCCGATGCTGCGTATTCACGGGGCGCTGACCCCGCTCGAAAGCCCGGTTTTGCGGGCAGAGGACACGGAGGCGCTCGCCCGCATGATTACGGCGGAGGACAAGCTGCAGGAGATTGAGCGGTGCGGCGGCGCGGATTTCGCTCTGCCGTTCGGCGATCTTGCGCGTTTCCGCGTCAGCGTGTTTAAGGAGCGCGGCAACTTTGGCATCGTGTTGCGCCAGATTCCGAACAAACTGCTCTCACTCGCGCAGATCGGTCTGCCGGAGCAGGTGAAGGAGTTGCTTTTCCGGCCCCGCGGGCTGATTCTGGTGACCGGCCCGACCGGCTCAGGAAAGACGACGACCCTGGCCAGCATGCTCGACATTATCAATCAGGAGCGTGATGTTCACATCATTACGGTCGAAGATCCGGTCGAATATTACCATCCGCACAAGAAGTCGGTTGTGACGCAGCGCGAGATCGGCCATGACGTGCCGTCGTTTGCCGAGGCGATCCGCCGCGCCCTGCGCCAAGACCCGGATGTGATTCTGGTTGGTGAAATGCGTGATCTGGAAACGATGCAGGCCGCGATTACGGCTGCGGAAACCGGCCATTTGGTGTTTGCGACGCTGCACACCACTGGCGCCGCGGCCACGGTCGACCGTATCGTCGACGCCTTCCCGACTGATCAGCAGGAGCAGGTGCGGACGCAACTTGCGGTGGGCCTGGTGGCCGTGATCTCGCAGTTGCTTCTGGCCCGCGTGGACAAACCCGGCCGCGTGGCCGCGTTTGAGATCATGATTTCGACGCCGTCGATCCGCTCGCGCATCCGCGACAACAAGACATTCCAGATCGCCTCCGACATCCAGACCGGAGCGAAGTTCGGCATGATTTCACTCGACTCCCATTTGATGGATCTGTATCTCGGTGGGATGATCTCGTATGAAGACTTGGTGACCAAGGCGCAGGATCCTGACACATTGGTCCAGAAGCTCAAGGACGAGCTTCAGTCAAGGAGGTAACGAATGGCTGAGACGTTAGCAATGATTGCGCCTGCGTATGACCCGCTGATCGATCTGATGGTCAGCAATGGGCTCATCGACCAGCCGCAGGCCGAAGAGCTGCGTGAAGAGCACACGCGTAATGGGCAGCCGATTCGCAAGCTGCTGATCGACACGGGCTATGTGAGCGAGGATGACCTCTTGGGCATGATGGCGGCCTATCAGGGGTGCGACGTCGTCGACCTCTCCGTGATGTCCCAGGACACCGATGTGATCCAGAGCATTCCGGCGAGCGTGGCGCGCATGTACAATGTGCTGCCGGTCTACGCGACGGCAGGCACGATTACGTTGGCGACGAGCGATCTGGTCGACCCGCACGTCATGGATGAGCTGATGTTCGTGCTGACCAAAGACGTGCAGTTTGTGCTGGCGCGTCAGAAAGACGTGAGCACGCGTGTGGCCGAGTATTACGGTGACGAGAGTTCCACCGTCGCGGACATGCTGAACAGTCTGGAGTCCGACCTCGCGCTCGACACGTCGCTGAATGTTGATGATACGGCCGATGACAAGAGCCTGGAGTCTGCCGCGTCCGCAGCGCCGGTTATCCGGTTCGTGAATCTGGTGCTGTATCAGGCGGTGACAGACCGCGCGTCGGACATCCATTTTGAACCCTTTGAGAAGGATTTCAAGATCCGCTACCGTGTGGACGGCGCGCTCTACGAGATGTCGCCGCCCCCGCGGCGTTTGGCGTTGCCGATCATTTCGCGCATCAAGGTGATGTCCGGCCTGAACATCGCCGAGCGGCGCGTCCCGCAGGACGGACGCATCTCGCTGACCGTCGCGGGACACGCGGTGGATCTGCGCGTGTCGTGTCTGCCGACGGCGCACGGCGAAAGCGTGGTGCTGCGTGTGCTGGACAGGAGCGTCGTGTCCCTCGATCTCGAGAACGTCGGCTTGCCCGAGGACGTATACGAAGATCTGAATATGGACATCGAGAAGCCGAACGGCATCATCATCGTCACGGGGCCCACCGGCTCGGGCAAGACGACGACGCTTTACTCTTGCCTGCGGCGCATCAATACGATTGACCAGAAGCTGCTGACCGCCGAAGAGCCGGTCGAATACGACATGGACGGCATCGTTCAGGTGCAGATCAACCCGAGCGCCGGGAACACCTTCGGCAAAGTGCTGCGCGCGTTCCTGCGTCAAGATCCGGACGTGATGATGATCGGCGAAATTCGTGACTTGGAGACCGCTGAAATCGCTGTGCAGGCTTCGCTTACCGGTCACTTGGTCTTTACTACGCTGCACACGAACGACGCCTCGGGCGCGGTGACCCGTCTGATCGATATGAACGTCGCGCCGTACCTGATCGCCTCGACCTTGGAAGCGGTGCTGGGGCAGCGTCTGGTGCGTACCATCTGCCTGAACTGCAAAGAGCCCTACATGCCGGACGATGACACGGTCGCGCGCATGGACCTCAAGCGAGAAAACGTCGGAGACCGTCCGTTCTACTACGGCCGGGGCTGTACGAAGTGCAACGGCACCGGTTACAAGGGACGCAAAGGCGTGTTCGAGTACCTGCGTCTGACCGATCCCATCCGGGACTTGATCAACGAGCGGCGCCCGACCCTGTTCATTCGGGAGCGTGCGCGCGAGCTCGGAATGCGGACGATGCGCGAAGATGCGATCCGCAATGTGTTGGACGGTTATACGACGGTGGACGAGGTTTTGCGTTACACGTAAGGAGCGGGCGGATGGAAAACGTGGTGATTATCGGCAGCGGGCCCGCCGGGCTTACGGCGGCCATTTATGCGGCGCGGGCGAGCCTGAATCCGGTCGTGATCGATGGCATGCAGCCGGGCGGGCAGCTCACCCAGACGACGGACGTCGAAAACTTTCCCGGATTTGAAGAACCGGTCAACGGCTTTGAGCTGGTGAACACCATGCGAAAGCAGGCCGAGCGGTTCGGCGTGCGCTTCCTGATGGACGAGGTGGCGTCGTGCGATTTCTCCGGCAGCGTTAAGAAAGTGACGCTGATGATGGGCGGCGAGCTTCAGACGCGCGCCGTGATCATTGCGACCGGTGCCAGCGCGAGGTATCTGGAATTGGCTTCTGAGCAACAGTTGATGGGCAAGGGCGTCTCCGCCTGCGCCACCTGCGACGGCGCGTTTTTCAAAGGGCAGCGTGTGGCGGTGATCGGCGGTGGCGACACGGCGATGGAGGATGCGCTCTACCTGTCGCGGATGGCCTCGCAGGTGACGGTCGTTCACCGTCGCGACGCATTCCGGGCCTCTAAGATCATGGCGGACCGTTTGCTGGTCGCGTCCAACATCGACGTGGTCTGGAACGCGGTGGTGGAAGAGGTGCTCGATCCCGCAAAGGGTGAAGTGACCGGGCTTCGCCTGAAAAACGTGGTCACTGGCGAACGGTTCGAGCGTGCCGTGCAAGGTGTCTTCATTGCGATCGGCCACAGGCCCAACACGGCGGCGTTCGCGGGTCAGGTCGAGCTGGACGCGGAAGGGTACATTGTGGCAGCCGACACGCGCACGTCGTCAGCCGGCGTGTTTGCGGCAGGCGACGTGCAGGACCGAACCTACAAGCAGGCGGTCACTGCGGCGGGCTCCGGCTGCATGGCGGCGTTGCAGGTGGAACGGTATTTGACGGTGAACGGATAGCCCATGGAGTTTTTTGACAAAGAGTATACGGCGAGACAGGCGTATGGACGGCTTTATCAATATGCGCGCAAGTACCGCTACCGCCTGTTGGCCGGGTTGCTGGCCGGCTCGGTCACAGCCGGTTCGTGGGTTCCTGTTTTTCAGATCGTTCAGCCCGTTCTCAAGCAGTTTCAGGCCGGGGGTGCCCAACCGGTTGTAGCGAAGTCTCCGGTATCGGGAGTGTCCGAAACACAGGCCAAACAGGGCGAGTCTCGGGCTGACAGCCTGAAGGGGCTGATCCAGCAGGAGGGACGCGGTCAGCCGGCTGTGGCCGATGACGAGCTGCCGAGCTGGTTCCAGAAGGTGGAGAAGTTTGGCAACAGGTGCGGGGTGACGTTCCGAGATGCCGAGGGGCGCATGACGGGACAGTTGCTTCTGATCGGCCTGTTTGTCTTGCCGCTCGTTATGGCGGTCAAGGTTGTGGCCATGTACCTGAACCACTACTTCCTGCGCTGGACCGGGGCCAAAGTGGTTCAGGATTTCCGCATTGATCTGTTCAGCCACCTGCAGAAGCAGTCGCTGTTTTTCTTCGGGAAGACGGACGTGGGACAGTTGATGAGCCGCTGCACGAGTGATCCGCAGCAGATCGACATGGTCATCGCACACACGTTGGCGGATCTGTGCCGGGCGCCGTTCGAGATTCTCGTGGCGGTCGGCTTCGTGATCTATTTCGCAATCAAGAACAACATGATTGAAACCTTGGTTCTTGTTCTGTTCGGGTTTCCCCTGTTTCTGGTTCCGATGGCTGTGCTGGGTAATCTGGTGCGCAAGTGGTCGCGAAAGGCGTTGCACCGCATTTCCTTCATTTCGTCCAAGATGCATGAGAATCTCACCTGCATCCGCGTGGTCAAGGCTTATCACACGGAAGCGTACGAGATTGAACGCTACCGGCAGGCCAACGCGTTCTACGTGAAGAGCGTCTTGCGGGCTGTGCGGATGGAGTTGCTGATCACGCCCTCCGTCGAGTGCATGGGTATTCTGCTGGTCGGGCTCTTTGTGATTTACTGTTATTTCAGGCATCTGGCGATTCATGAGATCGCGCCGTTGCTGGTGCCGTTTATCGTTGCCTACCGCCCGATGAAGCAGCTCGGCAAAGTGCAGGCGCAGATCGAGCGCGGACGTGCGGCTCTGACCCGGATCTACTCGCTGTTGGATACCGACATCAGCCTGCCGCAGGCGGTCAATCCCATCCGTAAGTCGGGTTTCGACGAGGTCGTCCGTTTCGACGACGTCTGTTTCCGGTATCAGGAGGGAACGGATCTCACGATCAAGAACGTGTCGTTCGAGATTCCGCGTGGCTCGCTTGTGGCGGTCGTGGGAGGCACGGGTTCAGGGAAGACGACGTTGGCTAATCTGCTGGCGAGGTTCTATGATCCGGTTTCCGGAGCGGTGACCATGGACGGCGTGGATGTGCGGCAGATGGAGACGGGCGACCTGCGCAGCCTCATCGGTGTGGTCACGCAGGAGACGGTGCTGTTCAACGACACCATCGCCAGCAACATCGCCTACGGCACGCCCGAGGCCACGCGCGAGCAGGTGGTCGAGGCGGCCAAGATGGCGAATGCGCACGACTTTATTATCTCTCAGCCTGAAGGTTACGACCGTGTGGTCGGCGAAAAGGGGTTCTCGCTGAGCGGCGGCGAACGGCAGCGCGTGGCCATCGCACGTGCGATCCTGAAGAATCCGCCGATTCTGATTCTCGATGAGGCGACCAGCGCGCTGGACACCGTGACGGAGCGGCTGGTGCAGGACGCGATCAACAGGCTGATGGCGAACCGCACCACGTTTGCGATCGCGCACCGGCTGAGCACGATTCGTAATGCCAGCCTGATTCTCGTGATGGAGAAGGGGATTGTCATCGAGCGCGGCACGCATGAGCAGCTTTACGCGGGTAACGGCGTCTACCGGAACCTGTGCGATATGCAGATGATGGATTGAGGAATGACGGACTGCGGTGCCGGCATAGGGGGGGCGGTGCCGCAGACCAGACTGTTTCACCAAGGGGGGACGTATGGGGGAACACAAGTCGAGTCTTGAGAAGCTCATCTTTAAGGCGAGCTTTTTTATTCTGATCGCTCACGGGCTTTTCAAGCTGGCCGGTCTGATCCAGGCTGTGGTCGTGGGGCGCTTCCTGCCGCCCGGAACCGTCGATATCGTCTACGTGATTGCTTTTGAGGGCTGCGTCTACACCTTGTTCCTGATTGGCGAGGAGGTCTTGGGCCCGTCCTTCCTGCCGGTTTTCATGCGGGAGTTGGACACGAAGTCGGAGGACAGCGCCTGGCAGCTTGCGAACACGGTCTTGACGCTTCAGTTCTTCCTGCTCGCGGCGGTCGCTTCGGTCCTTTTTTTCGCGCCGCATGCCGTGGTCGAACTCCTGACCCGGTGGGCGGCGGACTCCTCGCCTGAGAAGTACGAGTTGGCAGCAAGAAGCGTGAGGACGATGGCGCCGGCGGTTTTGGGCCTTTCGCTGGGATCGACCACCTATGTGCTCTTGAACGGATACAAGCGCTTTTTCCTCGCAGCGTTCGGCGATGCGGTGTGGAAGTTTTGCGCGGCGCTGTTCCTCGTCTGCGGCGTGGTGATGTCGCGCGACGGTGCGCAGATGCTGATGTGGGGGCTGGTGGCGGGGTCGGTCTGCAAACTGGTGACGCATCTGTTCGGGCTGCGTGACAAGCTTCGTCATTTCAGGCCAACGCTGGCCTTCTCGCATCCGGCCTTCAAAACTCTGGGACTCCTGGCGCTTCCGCTGATCGCGGGCATCCTCTTCGCGAAAGTGCGTGACCGGGTCAACGACAACTATATCCTGAGCGCGATCGATACGTCCGGTCTCATGCAGGCTAACTCGATGGGGCGCAAGCTGCAGAGCACCTTGCTTTACCTCGTGCCGTATACGCTGTCGATCGCGGTTTTTCCGTTCTTCTGCGAGTTGGTCGACAAGAAGGATCATATCAACCTGGGACGGCTGGTGACGCGCTTCGGGCGCATGCTCTTCTCCTTCTTCATTCCTTTTGCGGCCTTTGTGGCGGTGACCGCCGTGCCGATCACGTCGCTCATTTTCAAAGGCGGATATTTCGACGCAACGGCGGTGCAGCGCACGGCGGTGTCGCTGTCCTTCTACACCTTCGTGTTGCCGGCGGCTGCCATCGAAATGCTGGCCATGCAGGCTTTTTTCGCGAACCGGCGCATGGTGACGGTGACCGTGATCGGGATCGTGTTCTCCATGCTCAGCATCGCCATTAGCTGGATCGGGCTTAAGGTCTGCCACGGGCACGAACTGATCCTGCTGTCCTTTATTGCGGGAGGCTTCACCCTGTCGCGCACCTTGAAGTGCGTCACGCTGGTGGAGATGCTGAAAAAAAGCGCGCCGGTGTTTCCTTTCCTGGCGACCTCCTCTTTCCTCACGCGCGTGGCGTTAGCCGCGGGGTTGGCGTCCGGTGCGGCGTGGCTGGTCTTGCACCGGGTGGGCGTTGTGGCCGGACTTTCGGGACGGGCGGGGGACCTTATGAAGCTGGGGCTCACCGGTGCCGTGTTCGGCCTCGTCTATCTGGCGGCCGCCTACGGGCTGAGAATCGAAGAATTGCGCGAGCTGTTCGCCCTGGGCCTCCAGAAAGTGCGCAAACGGGCTTGAGGGCAGGGCTTCGTTTGTATTAAACTCCCCCCTGTTTGCAAAGCGGCACCGCCGGGTGCGCATGCAGGAACAAAAACGACTTAAGGAGATGACGTTATGGGTATGTTGGATCAAGTGAAGCAGGCGATGCAGATGCGCAAAGAAGCGAAGCGCATTCAGACCGAGATCGAGAAAATCACCTGCGAATACGCCAACGGCGGCATCACGTGCGTGGCGCGCGGCGATTTCACGATCATCTCGATCAAAGTGACGCAGGAGGCGCTCAGGGAAGTGCTCGCGGGCAAACCGGAGCGTTTCGAGACCATGCTGAACAACGTGGTCAACGGCGCGCTCAAGAACGTCAAGAAGCAGACGCAGGAAGCCATGGCCAAAATGATGCAGGGCTCGGGCATGGGCGACATGTTCGGAGGTTGATGCGCAGATGGTTTCGCCGATCGACAATCTGATCCGGGCGCTGGCCAAACTGCCTGGCTTGGGGAAGCGGTCGGCGGAGCGTGCCGCCCTGGCGCTGGTGCGCAAGCCGGAACTGCTGCTGGACACGCTGGTCGCGGCGTTGCAGGAGGCGCGGGCGACGGTCTGCTGCTGCGCGGTCTGCGGCGCCTTCACAGCGAAGGAGCAGAACCCCTGCAACCTCTGTACCGACGCGACGCGCGATGACGGCGTGCTCTGCGTGGTGGAGGAGCCGTCCGACATTTTCTCGATCGAGCGCTCCGGCGGTTTCACCGGCCGGTATCACGCGCTCATGGGCAAGCTCTCGCCGGCCAAACAGACCGGGCCTTCCGATTTGCGGTTGCGCGAACTGGCCGCTCGCGTGGCGCGCGGCGGCGTCCGCGAGGTGCTCTTGGCGCTGAGCACGGACATGGAGGGCGACACCACGGCGGGCTACATCGGCGAATTGCTGAGCCCCCACGGCGTGCGCGTGACGCGCCTCGCCTTCGGTCTGCCCGCAGACAGCGGCGTGAGTTACTCCGATCCGCTGACGCTCAAGCGTGCGATCAAGGGTCGCATGGACGTATGAGGATCAGCAGTATGGATATGCCTGACACCTCCGACCTCTCCTCAATCCTCCTCGGTGTCCAAGAGCGGATCGCCGCGGCCTGCGCCAAAGCCGGACGCACGTCCGCTGAGGTCGAGATTGTCGGCGTGACGAAGACGCACGGCCCAGACGTGGTGCGCGAGGCGTGGGAGGCCGGTCTACGCAGGCTGGGCGAAAACAAGGTTCAGGAGGCCGCCTGGAAACTTCCCGAATGCGTGAGCGGCCCCGAGTGGCACCTGATCGGCCATCTGCAACGGAACAAGGTGCGCGCGGCGTTGGAGCTGTTCTCCGTGATCCACTCGGTGGATTCGATTCGGTTGCTGGAACAGATCGAGCGGGTGGCGGAGGAGAGTGGTCACCGGCCCGAGATCCTGCTGGAGATCAACGTTTCGGGCGAGGCGAGCAAGGACGGTTTGCGCCCCGAACAGGCGCTGGAGGTGCTCGAGTACGCCTTGGGTTGCCGCAACGTCACGCTGACCGGACTGATGACGATGGCGCCGTTCTGCCCTGCCCCCGAAGGGACGCGCCCCGTTTTCGCCAAACTACGCACGCTTCGCGACCGCTGGGAGACGCAGTTCGGCATCGGACTGCCCAACCTCTCGATGGGCATGAGCAACGATTATCTCATCGCCGTGGAGGAGGGTGCCACATGGCTGCGGCTGGGCACCGTCCTGTTCGGCAGCCGGCCCAAATGGAAGCCCGGCGCGGAAGAGGCGGAAGAGCGCTGGGAGCCGTGAGACTGAGAAGGCGTTTAGCGGTTTAGACTGTTCGGCGTTTAGGGGCGCATGCGACTCATCTCATGCCTTCAGCCAATGAACCTTCTTGGCGATTGAGCTTGCTTGGCGTGAGCAGCTCGTAAATCGCCGGATCCTTGCGTTTCACCTCGTCAGGCGTAAGCCCGTCCAGCTCGTGCGGGAACACGATCCAGTCGTCCGTCTCGCGCACGTAGAAATCGGGCCTGATGGCGGTCTGGTTCTGGCTCGGCTTCCAATACACCGTGGCCAGTTTGACTTCGGCGCCGAAGGGGGCGAGTCGCTCGAAAACCGCGCGCGCGGTGTTACCGGTGTCGAGCACGTCGTCGATGACCAGCACGCGCGAGCCGCGCATGACCGACCGGAAAATGTCATCGGCGTTCTCGAAGACGACCTCGTGGCTGCGCGACTCGATGCCGGTGTAGGACTGGCATTTGAGCACACGGTGGCGGGGGCGGAGCCCGTGGTAATGCAAAAACTCATGGACGGTGACCCCGACCGGCGCGCCACCACGCCACAGGGCGATCAGGTCTTCCGGCAGCCAGCCGGAATCGAGGATCATGCGGGCGAGCCTGAAGCTGTCCCGCAGATAGTTGTTGGCCGAGACATAGATCTTGGTGGTCATCTGTGTCGCCTCACCGCTGTAGCAGTTTCATGTACGCGCCGAAGAGGGCCGGTCCCCAGAAGACCCAGATCAGAGCTGCGGCGGAAAGGTAGGGGCCGAAGGGGAGTCGGCTCTGCATTTTGGCTCCGCCGAACGCCATCAGCGAAATGCCCACCACGCTGCCGAGCAGGGAAGAGACAAAGACCGTAAAGAGCACCGCCTGCCAGCCGAGAAAGGCGCCGATTGCGCCCATCAGTTTGACGTCGCCGAAGCCCATCGCCTCTTTCTTGAACGCCTTTTCGCCGACCCACGCCACGGCGAAGAGCAGGCCGAAGCCGGTCGCCAGGCCGATGCCTGAGGTGAGCAGCCCCTGCCACCAGAGTTCCCGTCCGTGAAGCGCCGGCACCAGCGCGCTCAGGAGCGGACCTGCCACCATGCCGCCGATCGTCACCGAGTCAGGAATGATGAAGTGCTCGAAGTCGACAAAGGTGCCCAGCACAAGGCCCGCCAAGAAGAGCCAGTAGATCGGGATGATCCCCGCGTGGGGGATCGGCTGCATGTGCATGGCGGGCGCGGCCGCCCACTTCATGAACACCGCCAGGAAGAGCAGCGCGGTGAGCAGTTCGACCAGCGTGTAGCGGAAGGAGATCGGCCCCTTGCAGGTGGCGCACTTGCCGCGCAGGCAGAGCCAGCTCGCGACCGGCACGTTCAGGTACCACGGGATCAGCGTGCCGCAGTGCGGGCAGTGCGAGCGCGGCTTGACAACCGACTCGTCGCGCGGGATGCGGTAGATGCAGACGTTCAGGAAGCTGCCCACGCACGCGCCGAAGAACGTGGAGAAGAAGGCGAACAGCAGGAAGAAAAAGCGGATGTCTTGTTCGGTCATAAGAGTCGGTATCCACAGTTTGTTGTTGCCCGTATCATACCTTTAGCCTAACCGCCCGTGCAACAGCAATTCGCACAATGGCCCTACAGCGCCAGCCGCAGGATCTCGGCGCAGGTGGCGGCGGTGTATTCCGGGCCCGCGCCCCATGCCTTGGCTAGGATCTCGGAGTGGCGGGCCAGCTCGGGAATCTGCGCCTCGCCCAGGCCGCACTCAGCAAGCGTGGCGGGATTGCCAATTTTCTTGAGCCAGGCGCGGAAAAGGGCGATGCCCTGCGCGGCGGCGGCTGTGTCATCAGATTCCCGCACGTCCATGATCCGGCGGGCAAAGGCTGCGACGCGGTCGGTGCGGCGGCGGCTTTCCCACGTCATCCATGCGGGGCCGGTGACGGCGAGTCCCGCGCCGTGCGCGACGTTGTGCAGCCCGCTCAGCGGGTGCTCGAGCACGTGCGCGGGCGTGGTCCAGGGGCCGACGCCGGAGGAGCCGAGGAAGTTCCACGCGAGCGTCGCGGCCCACATCATCGCGCCGCGCGCCTCGAGGTCGGCCGGGTTCGCGAGGATGCGCTCGGTGGACGCCATGATCGCGCGCACCACGCCTTCGGCATAGCCGTCCTGCACGGGCAGGAAGGCGGGCGGCCTCGTGAGATAACTCTCGATCGTGTGCGAGATCGCATCAGAGGCGGAGTAGGCCACGTAGTCCGGCGGCACCGAGACGGTGGTCACGGGGTCGAGGATCGAGACTTTGGGGTTGAGTAGCGGGTGGATCACCGCGCGCTTCTCGCGCGTCTCGTCGTGGGTGATCACCGTGCCGCCGTTCATCTCCGAGCCTGTGGCGGGCAGGGTCAGCACGACCGCCAGAGGCAGGGCGGCAGACGGAGCGGCGCTGCCGAGATAGAAGTCCCAGACGTCACAGGCCGCGGGCACGCCCAGCGCGATGGCCTTGGCCTCGTCGACCACGCTGCCGCCGCCCACCGCCAGAACGCCATCGACGCGCGCCTCGCGGGCCCGCGCGATGCCGCCGCGCACGTGCGAGAGCACGGGGTTGGGGTCAACGCCCGGCCACTCGGTCCAGGCGACGCTGGCGGCCTTCAGCGAGGCTGTGACGGCGTCGTATACGCCGTTCCGCTTGATGCTGGCCTTGCCGTACACCAGCAGCACGTGGCGCAGGCCTGCGGCGGCTACCTCCGCGCCGGTCTGCGTGACGGTGCCGTTTCCGAAAACGATCTTGGTGGGGTTACAGTAGACGAAGGGAAACATGGGTGACTCCTTGGTTGGTTAAAAAATAGGGTTCAGGGTTCAGGTGAATCCTTCTGCTCCATGACGACGCGGAAGCCGACGTCGTAGACCGGCTGCCACGGGGGGTAGAGGATGCGGGCGTCGAAGAGCGCATGCTCGGGCCGGCTGTACCACGAGCCGCCGCGCGCGACGGCCCGGCCGTCAGCGGCCGTTTCGGCGGTCCACTCCCAGACGTTGCCCTGGGCGTCGGACAGGCCCCAAGCGTTGGGCGCAAAAGAGCCGGCTGGCGCGGAGACGCGGTGGCGGTCGTCCACATGGGCCGCGGCGGGGCGCTGCGGCGGGATGGCGCCCGAGGGCAGCCCCCATCCGAGGGTATGGACCGAGCGCAGAGACTTGTCCGCGAGGTTGGCGACTTTCGAGAAATCGTTGGTGGCTGCGCCCCAGGCGGCGGGCTCGCTGGAGCCCGCGCGCGCGGCCCATTCCCACTCGGCGGCCGAGGGCAGGCGGCAGCGCAGGCCAGACTTGGCGGAGAGCCAGGCGCAGAAGGCCTCGGCGCGGGTTCGCGAGATGCGGCAGACCGGCTGGTCCGGGAGGTTGCACGGCTCGCCGCGCTCGCGCTCGCTGAACTGGAGGAACTCGCCGGTTTCGATACGGCTGTCGTGCGCGGGATCGAAGCGGGCGAAGTCACGGTTGCGGATCTCGCATGCGCCGATCCAGAAGGGCCGGGCAAACACATTCGTGACGCCCGCGTCGGTGGAGAGCGTGCCTGCGGGCACACTGACGAAACGCAGGGTCGCACCATCGCCGAGGTCGACGGTGTTTGTGGAGGGGGGGAGCGGTACGCCAGCTGCCTGCGGAGCGGGGTTAAACGAGGGGGAAACGCGAACGCCGAACGCCGAACGCTGAACGTCGAACGCTGAAGTGAGGGCGTTCTGTGGCATGGGCGTCTCGCCCCTGGCGTCACGAGCGGGACGCCCGTGCCACGACTGCCGATACGCGGTGTCCTCTAGGTCGTCGTCAAGGCCGGCATAGCGCTTCAGCAGCTCACGGCGGCGGCCGGCCCACTTGGCAACGCGTGCTTCGCCCGCGTTTTCGGTCCACGTTCCGTGCGCGGGCGTGTTCAGGTCGATCCAGGTGTTGAGGCGGTCCCACTCCTCGGCGTCGAGCCGCACGCCGTGGTGCCCCGCCTCGAGCAGGCGCACCAGCTCGGTGGTGGAGGCGTGGAACTCGCAGGGCGTCAGCAGATGCATGTCGCTCTCGATGGTATGCCCCCGCACGTAGGTGCGCAGGGCGAGATAGGCGGGGGGGAAGTGGGCCACGTCGTTATAGTGCGCGGAAGCGGAGCCCGCCTTTGCGTCCGGCTTGAGGGTCAGGTCGGGGCGCTTCGGCTCCGTCCCGTTGTGGCAGCGGACGCAGTGGCGGTCGAGCACGGGCTGCACCTCGCGGTTGAAGGAGAAACCGCGCGTCGGCCCGTGCCACGGTGTAAGTTGCGCGGGGGGATGGTCGAGAGAGTCCATGCGCTGGCGCGGTCCCGAGCCGGAATTCTGCGGCTCGTGGCAGCCGGCGCAGGACTGGAGTTCGCCCGGCATGACCGTGATCCAACTGCGCATGAGCTGGAGCGCGCGACCGTTCGCGTCGAGCGGCTGGAAGGCTACGGGCGTGTTGGCGGGAACCTCAAAATAGGCGGAGCCGTCCTCTGAAACGGGCACGGTTCCGAGCACGCGGCGAACGTCCCAGGGCCCGTCGAGGCCCACGCGGTCCACCTGGCCGCCCATGCCGCGGTAGGAGAAGCTGTAGGAAATGACGCGCAGGGCTTTGACCGTGCCGCGCGGGATGCCCGCGAGGCCGGGTCCTTCGTAGACGTCCACGACTTTGACAAGGGCGGGCTTGCCGGCTACGACCTGCGAGGGGATGACGGGCGGGCGTGTGGTCGGCTGCAGCAGGTGCGGCTCCAGCAGCGCCTGTCCGGGCTCCTCGTGGATGAGGGTGATGTTGTCGAAGAGGTCGACCAGGTAGAGGCCCCACGGCGCTTTGGCGTCGGGCTGGCAGGAGACCAGCAGGTAGTTGCCGCCGAGCGGAAAAGGATGGAGGAACTTGGGCCACGAGTCGCTGACGAGCCGGTCGGCGATGATGGGCTTGACCGGCTTGCCGCGGCCGGGGATGCGCTGCACCACGCCGTCGGCTTCACGGCGCCCTTGGGCCGGGTCGAAGACGACCAATTCGCCCATGCGCCTCGTGTCGTGGTGGCCGCTTACGACGGCGGCGAAGCGGCGCGGGTGGTCCGGGATCGGGCGTGCGTAAAACATGGAGTTGGGCCAGTAGGAGTTGCTGCCGTAGAGTTCGCGCTGGCCCGTGCCGTCGGGGTTCATGGTAAAGAGGATGCGGGCGACATAGTGGGGGATGTCGGTATACTCCCACCTCAGGTACATCACGCGTCCGTCGGCGAGCAGGGTGGGGCACCAGTTGTGCTCCTGATCGAACGTGAGGCGGCGGATGGCGCCGTCGGTCTCGGCGCGAAACAGGTGTCCGATGTGCGAGCCGCCGCGCACGCACGGCACGCCCAGCATGGAGGCGGTCGAGAGGAAGAGCACGGCGTCGTCCGCCAGCCAGCAGCCGGCGTAGTTGTCCACGTCGTCGTCGGGGAT
>CAYMLQ010000065.1:5684-20033 GCA_964390795.1 uncultured Lentisphaeraceae bacterium | reverse complement strand
CCGGGCGAGTACGTCCTGCGCGTGCGCATCAACGCCAGCCGCGCGCTGCTCGAAAACACCGACCGCACGATCGCCGACATCGCGCTCACCGTGGGCTTCTATGACCACAGCCATTTCACCCGCACCTTCCGGCGACAGATGTCCTGTTCACCCAAGCAGTACCGCGACCACCACCGGCAGCAGTCAGCCCCCCGGACGGGTTCGATTCACCGTTGTTGAATCCGCATACGAAGGATGAATTGGGAGTTACCTACTTTTTCTTGTTACCGCAGGCGGGTCTCTTTGGTAAACTTCGTCCGCATGAATGCCCTTATTTTCGACATGGACGGCGTGCTCGCCGACAACTCTGACTTTCATGTGCAGTCCTGGACCGAATACTCCCGCCAGTATGGACGCGAACTGAGCGTGGACGACGTCAAGCGGCGCCTCGGCTTCAACAACCGCGAGTACATGCGCTTCGTGTTCGGACGCGAACCCACCGACGCGGAAGTCCTCAAGTCCACGGTCGAGAAAGAGGCGCTCTACCGCGAGATCTACCGGCAACACCTGGTCGTGCCGCCCGGCCTGCTCGCGCTGCTCGATGCCGCCAAGCATGCGGGCATCGTGTGCGGAGTCGCCACCTCGGCTCCTGAAGACAACGTGCGCTTCGTGCTCGACGGACTCAACATCCGCCACTACTTCAAAGAAGTGGTGGACGCCTCGCACGTGAAGCACTGTAAGCCCGACCCGGAGATTTACACGTTGGCCTCCAAGCGTCTCGGCGTGCCGCCGTCGCGCTGCCTCGTGTTTGAGGACGCCATCGCCGGCATCCAGGCGGGCAACGCGGCGGGCATGCAGGTCATCGCGATCACCACGTCGTATCCGGCCGCCGTTCTTGCGGAGCACAAGCCCGCCGCGATCATCACGTCCTTCACCGATCTTGCGGCGCCTTGCCCCGCCGCCGAGTTGCTCGAAGCCGTCTCCGGCCTGCGGCTTGCGTAGCCCGCTGCACGCCCTAGCAGTCTGTACAGCCACAAACTTCGTTTATTTTGACAGGATTACAGGATTTTCATGATTGAATACAATGGCTGTTAATCATGTAATCATGTCCGAAATGTCTTATTGTGCTGTGTACAAGAGCCTCGCGCAGCGCCCTCACCGCGCTCACGCCGGCGCGTTCTGGCCAAACGTTTTGAGCGCGGGATAGAGCGCCTCATACCGGGCGTACAGCTCGCGGTAGCGCGCCTGCGCCTGCGCCTCAGGTTCATAGGCGACGCCGGAACGCCACACCTGAGCGAAGGCGTCCTGTTCGTCCCGGTACACGCCCGTGCCGATTCCCGCCAGAAGTGCCGCGCCCAGCGGAACGGCCTCCTCCATGTCAGGAACCTCCACCACAAGGCCGGTCACATCCGCCTTGCCCTGCATCCAGAGACGGTTCTTCGTCGGCCCGCCGATCGCCACGATCCGGTCGCTCGCGACGCCCAGTCCGCGTTCGAAGGCCCGGATGATCTCCAAGAACTGATAGTTCAAACCTTCGATGACGGCCCGGAACAGGTCGCCGCGCCCCGCGATGCTGCGCAGCCCGACGAACGCGCCGGCCGACACGGGATCAAGCACCGGGCAGAAGCTGCCCGACATGTGCGGCAGGAAGAACACGCCGTTGCTTCCGATCGGCGCTTGCGAACCCAGCGCGATCAACTGTGCCCATTCCGAGTCGCCCGCCCCGCCGCCAGCGGCCGGCACGCCGATCTCCCGCTTGAACCACTCCAGCATATCGGCCGCCACCGTCGCGCCCATCACCGCGTAGCGGTCACGCGCCACGTGAGCATCCACCAGCACGCCCATGCGCTGCACCTCGGGAGTCAGCACCGGTTGGCGCAGCGCGGAGACCACCATCTCCCACGTGCCGAGCACGTCGAGCAGCACGCCCGGCTCGAAGGCCCCTGTCGGCAGGCAGCCGCAACAGTAATCGTGTCCGCCCAGAACCACGGGCGTTCCAACCTTTAAGCCCGTGGCTTCGGCAGCGGCCGAATGCACGCGCCCGAGCATCGTGCCTGCAGGCAAGGGGTCGCAGAGCAGGGAGCGGTCGATGCCTGAACGCTTGAGGAGGTCATCGTTCCACCTGCGCGTCCGCTGGTCGAACAGCAGCGTGGTCGACGCCATGCTGTAGTCCGTGGCCCTCTCGCCGCACAGCATGAAGTTGACGAAGTCCTCGATCAGCAGCCATTTGTGCGTCCTCTCCAGAATCGTCGGCTCGTGCTCGCGCATCCAGAGCAGACGCAGCGCGGTGTTGAAGGTCCACACCTGATTCCCGCCCTGCGCGAACTGTTTGTCCGCGCCGACGTGTTCGAGCCACCAAGCCTGCTGCGGCGCGGTCCGCGGGCAGTGCCAACTGATGAAGGGGTAGAGCCACTTTCCCTCCTTGTCGATGGGCACGCCGTCCATGCCCATGCCGGTCACCGCCACGCCCAGAATCTCCCCGCCGTCAACAGCCGCCGCCACGGCACGCACGGACTGAGCGATGCCCGACCAGATCTGCTCCGGCTGCCACACGGCCCAGTCGGGATGCGCCGGGTCGGGGTGGAAGCACTCGGTCGGGACCTCCCGCTTCGCGACCATCTTGCCGCTTGTGTCAAAGAGCACGGCCTTGAGGTTGGTCGAGCCGATATCGATCCCGAGAAGATAGCTCATGTGAACCTCCTCACGAGAACGCCTCGCCCGCACCCGACGCGTCAAACCCCAATTGGATGGGGTACCGGCCGTAGGCTTTGAGGGTACTCAGCATGGCCAGATAGTTCAGCGGCGCGACAGAGGAGTGGATGCTGTTGCTGGAGGAGACGATCAGTCCGCCGCCCTCCGCCGCCGCCTGCAGCACGCCCAGCGTTTCGCGCACGACCTCTTCGGCCGTGCCGTGCACCAGCGTCGTGGCGCAGTTCACATTGCCCTTCAGCGCGAAGCAGCGGCTGTACGTCCGCTTCATGAACGCCATATCCATGCCGCCCAAGGGATCGATCGGATCGAGGCAGTCGAACCCCGCGTCGAGAATCATGTCCATCAGCGGCATGATGTTGCCGTCCGTGTGCTTGATCACGGGCAACCCGTGATCGTGAAAGCCCTTGACCACGCGCTTCAGCCCCGGGTAGAGCAGCTCCCGGAAGGTGTCGGGCGACATGAAGGGCGCCTGCCCCGACGAATAGTCGTCGCCGGTGAACACGAAGTCCGCGCCGCACCGCGCCGCCTCGCCCGCCAGTTGGATGTTGAGGTTCACCGACATTTCCACGAGCTTAGAGACCAGTTCCGGTTCGAGACAGAACGCCATCATCAGCTCTTGGAAGCCCATCAGATTTCGCGGGATCGAAAGCACATCGTTCAAGTGAACACCGATCGCATACTGTCCCTTGTACTTCGCAACCAGCTTCTTCAGGCTGTCGAAGCGATACGAGGCAAAAGCATCCGGAGCCTGGTACTTGTTATAGTCCTCCATCGTTTCGATGACGGCCTGAACCACCGTGGAGTGCTGCTCCTCGCCCTTCTCGACCACGATGCCCCACTCGTTCTTAAACCGGTTGGGCGCGACCTGAACGGTCTTGAAATCCGGAGCCGTCAGCATGGCGTCCAGCCCCATCCTGACCGTAAATTCTTCTGTCGACGCGCCAGGACACAGCGCGTGCCTGACCTTCTTGTCGATGATCCACTCGAAATGCGGGATGCGGTCCGGCTCGCCGCGGCGCAGCACCGTCATCACGCGTTCTGCAGAGGTCATTTCAGCCATATCCATCGCCCCCCTATTTCCGGCCCTTGGCTTCATGCAAGGCCAAGTCGATCTCCTTCGTGCGCCTCCCGGCATCCCAGCCGAGCACCTCGCCGACGATTTCCGCCAACTCTGTCAGCGCCGCCGGCTCCGCATGACCCAGCAACATGATGACGCTGCGGCGCCGCACCAGATCCGACAGGTGCGCAACCTGCTCCTCCGCGGCGATCATGCGGATCTCGCCCACCGTGTAGTCCGGCAAGGCCTTCAGCGGCGCTCGCCAGTCCGGCTCGCGCCTCTGCGCCAACCGCTCCGCCTCCGTCCCGTAACGCTCCAGCAGCGCGGCCACGCGCTCGGGCGCGAGTCCGCTCACAGCCGCCACGCGCGCGCTCCACGTCCGCTTCTCGGCCTCTCCTTTGGGATAGCCCTCGGCGCCGTGATAATATCGTTCGCCCGTGGACACCGAACGGTCTTTGCCGAGCCGGGCCAGCAGCGTGTCAGCCACCTGCTCCGCGAAAGCCCGGAACGTCGTCAGCTTGCCGCCGACCATGCTGTAGATCGGGAAGCCGCGCGCGGCGTCCGCCTCCGTCAGCGCCAGGGCATGCGAACGCGTCACCCGGCCCGTGAAGCCAATCCCGGAATACGGCAGCGGCCGCACCCCGCAGAACACGTGTACGATGTCGGCACGCGACAGCGTTAACCTCGGAAAGACGCCTCTAAGCGTCGTCATCATGTAGTCGATCTCCGCGTCCTCGCACACCGCGTCGTCGGGGTTCGCAACCCGGATGTCCGTCGACCCCATGATCACCTTACCCAGGAAGCGGAACGTGATGCAGATACGTCCGTCCTCGTGCTCGTAATAGATCATGCGGTCGCCCAGCGCGTCATAGAGCGCCTGATTGCCGATCACCAGGTGCGAGCCCTTGGTGCCGCCCATGAAGCGGGTCTCAACACCCAGCGACCTGTTCGCAACGTCGACCCACGCGCCCGTGGCATTCACAACCATCTTCGCCCGCACGTTTGCGACTTCGCCGCCGGCCCGGTCACGCAGCAGCATGTGATCGGCGTCCGCCTTCTCGGCCGTCACGTAGTTCAAAGCGGCACAGGCCGGCATCGCGGCACAGGCCTCGCGGACCATGTCGACGCACAGCCGCTCGGGCTGGCTGATCCACGCGTCCCAGTAGGTGGCCGTGCAGACGATCTCGCCCTTAAGTCCCGGCACCTCGGCCAGCGATTTGCGCTTCGACAGGAAAAAGTGTCGCGGCGTCTGCCGGCTTTTGCCCGTGATCAGATCGTAGAAGCACAAGCCGAGCTTGACGATCACGGCTCCGCGTCCGCCGGGCTTCACGGGCAAGCCGAAGAAGACCAGCGGCGATTTGAGCAGGCCGGCGAACCACGAGGTGATCGGGATCGTGGTGCGCAGCGGCCCGACATAGTGCGGCGCGTACTGAAGCAGCCGATTGCGCTCATGCACCGCCTCGCTCACCAGCTTGAACTCGGCGTTCTCCAGATAGCGCAGCCCCCCGTGGATCATGCGCGAGGATTTCGAGCTGGCGCCGGCCGCGTAGTCGTCCCGATCCACCAGAATGCAGCGCACGCCCTGCAGCGCCAGCTCGCGCAACAGGCCCGTCCCGTTCACGCCGCCGCCCAGAATCAGCACGTCGCACGTCGGGTCAGCCTTGATCCCAGCCCAAACCTCAGCTCTCGTTTTCATAGCCTTCAAGCATTTCCTGTGAACGTCGTTACATTGCGTGTATTCGGTGGCCCGCGATGTCCCCATCGCGGAGAGCGTGCTCGGAGAGCCCGCACCACCCAGATGGGCCGTTCCGTGCGCGGCCTTCAGCCCGCCTTCCCCACTCGCTTGCGTGCCTCACCCAGCGCGTCCGCCGCAATCATGGCATTCACGATGTCGTCCGCCGTAACCGTGAACGGATGGTTCTCGCAGAGCGAACCGGGCCCCGCGCAGATTTCGCCGATGCGCGCGAGACGTTCGCGGGCCACACCCGGCAGCCCGAGGTCGGCGAACGTCACGGGGAGCCCGACGGCGATCTCGAAATCGACGATGCGGTTCCTGCGCTCGACCGGCATATCGTCGTCCAGGCAAAGCTGGGTGATGAGACCGAAGCCGACCTCATGGCCATGCATCAGCCCGTGGCATTCGGGATACGAGGGCAGGCAGTTGGCCACCATGTGCGCCGTCGAACAGCCGCCGCTCTCGAACCCGAGTCCCGAGAGCAGGACGTTCGCCTCGACGATCTTTTCGACGGCCGGCGTCACGATCTTCCGCTCCACCGCACGTTTGGCATCGATGCCGTGCTCCAGCAGCAGGTCGTAGCAGAGCCGCGCCAGCGCCAGCGCGGCCAGGGTGGCGGTGCCTCCCGCGAGGTTCGGCCCGCGCGCCTTGAAGCACGCCTCCGCCTCCAGCCACGTGGCCAGCGCGTCGCCCATGCCCGCAACAAACGTGCGCACCGGCGCCTGCGCGATCACCTGCGTGTCGACCAGCACCAGGTCGGGATTGACGCCCCAGCTCTCGAAACCCTGGCAGTTGCCCTGCTCGTCGTACCACACGGTGTAGGAACTGGTGGGCGAGTCATTGGAGGCGACGGTCGGGCACGTGACCACCTTGACGCCTGCGGCGGCGGCCGCCGCCTTGGCCGTGTCCAGCGTCTTGCCGCCGCCGACGCCCATGATCACATCGACCTTGCGCTCGCGGATGATACCGGCCACGCGCGCGGCTTCCGCTTTGGTCGAGTCCCCGGCGAACGCCACGTCCTCGACGCTCAGCCCAGCCGCCTGGAGGCTCGCCAGCAGCGTTTCGCCCACGATCCCCTTAACCTGGCCGTCCCACAGCACGAGGACGCGCTTGCCCAGCGCGCCGAGCAGCGTGCCCGCCTCCCTCAGAACGTTCCGCCCCTGCACGTAGCGCCGCGGCGCGATAAAAACCTTATGCATTCGTTCGCCCTCCTTGCCCGTTCCACCCATAGACCGTTGAACCAACCATGGGCTCTAGTATGCACGATTTCGGGCCGGATGGAAATAGCGAGATTGGCAAACAAACAGTAATCGGTTGGTGGCAGGGGTGCGGCAGTTCAGTGCGAGTGAGGCGGAAGCGGGCGCATGTCTGTTCCATGGACTTCAACCGGGAACAGGCACACGGAAGACGGCTCAGCGGGGACGCTTCGCCCTACCGCCTTCGGACAGCGTGTGTTTCTGGTGCGCAGCGGGTAGGGCGAAGCGTCCCCGCTGAGCCGCTCAAGCACTCCTGTCTCAAAAAACGCTCTGTGCATACTCTCCGATACTGCCGAATCATCCGATTTTCGCTTCTCCTCGCACACACCTGCCATACCCCTGCCAACCAACCGATTACAAACAAACAAGCAACTACCGCAACAGTATCTGCGTGCCTTTGGCGGCGATCTTCAGCATCAGCGTGTCCTCCTGAACAAACAGCTCGAAGGAGAAGCCTGAAGCGTTCGGAACGGCGGAGGTGTCCAAACTCCAGTTTGCGCTGTTCGACGCGCCAATCAAGATACCGCCCGCCTCCAGCACCTTAAAGACGCCCGCGCGCGCCTCGCCCAGCACGACCGTGCCGCGCGAAGACAGCGACACGTTCCCCGTCACGCCCACCGCCGCGACGCCCGCGGCAGGCAGCGCGTCCAGCCGGATCATTGTGCCGGAAGCGGCCGCCTCCTGATAGAAGTCAAGGAACAGGTTGCCGCTGAGCGCCAACCCTGCGGCCGAGGGCGCCAGCTCGCGGGCCAATACGCTCGCGCCGCTCACCGTGCCGGAGCCCCGCAGCACGAGCAGGTCCTCCCCGTCCGAACGGTAAGTCGGCAACAGACGCGCGAACCACTTCCACGAGAGGTAGGCGTCGTTTTCGCGATTCTGCGCCTCGGTCAGCGACAGCGCGTTATAGACCAGCACCTCACCCAAGCGCTGCGCGCCGGAACGCGTGCCGTATGGTTGTCCTACGCGCTCGCTCGCGAACGCCGCGGCCCAGGTCGGGCCGACCGTCCGAAGGGAAAGCAGATGATAATCGGGCGAGGGGAAACCCTCCGTGAAGCCCGGCGCAGTCATCTGAACGCCGTTCATGTAGGTTGTGCCGTCCACGATGTTCTTCTGTAGATCGCGCGTGTAGAACTTGGTCCCCGACCACAGCGGCGTGCGGTAGTCGCCGTACCCGTAATTGTTCGTGTAGGGGGCGGCGATCGTGTCGCTGTAGCGGAAGTAGTCAATGTGGCCGCTCTTGTAATCGCCCAGCATCTGTCCGCCGCCGTTCTGCGCACCGATCACCCAATGCACCGCTCGAACGTCGGTCAGGCGCTGGCTCCAAGTCATGCCTTTCTCGTGCCAGTTGTTTGTACCCAGCGGCCCGAAGTTCACCACTGGCAGCCCGTTCAACTCGTTCGAGAGGATCGCCGGCATGTTGCTGGACACGGCGTACATCAGCCCCGGGGTGCCGTCGCGCACCGTACGCTTGTCCAGCCAAACGAGCTTGTTCTGCGCGTTGGTGGTCAGCGAGCCGCTCTGGCTCGCGTCCACCCAGAAGGTCGGAGACACCACCGGCCCGTTCGGCACCAGATTAACCCGGTCGTTGCTGACGTTCAGCGTGCCGCCCTGATTCTCGACCGTACCGTCGTAACCGTTGAGGTTCGGGATCGTCAGCGTGCCGCCCGCCGCTACCGTCAGCGTGCCGTCGCCTGTCAGCGCGGCGGCCGTCAGGGTCTTGCCCGCCGCCAGGCTCAGGGCCGCGCCCTCCAAGCGCAACGTGCCGGGCATGCTCAGACTCTCGCTCACGTTCACAGCGCCCTGCACGAAGGTCACGCCGTTCGAGAACGCCTGTCCCGCCACGTTCAGCGTCAGCGCCGAGCCTGCGCCCAGATCGATTCGCGCGGCG
Source organism: uncultured Lentisphaeraceae bacterium (assembly GCA_964390795.1). Taxonomy (GTDB): domain Bacteria; phylum Verrucomicrobiota; class Kiritimatiellia; order RFP12; family UBA1067; genus CAYMLQ01. The sequence continues at coordinate 11,406 of CAYMLQ010000065.1, read as the reverse complement.
GACCGCACATCGAACGACGTGGGCGTCAGCAGCGTGCCGTCCGGCAGGATCAGCCCCTCGTTCAGAAGGGCAAACCGCCCGACGTTCGTAAGGCTGTCGAGCACCCGTAGCGTCCCCCCTTGAAGCACCACGCGCCCGTTGGATGAAGTCGCGAGAGTCCTCACACTCGTGGTCTTCCCGGCGGGGAAGGTCACCGCCCGGTCGCTGGTGACGTTCAGGTTGACGATGTTCAACGTACCATTGGTCGGCAGCGTCAGCGTGCCGATCGTGTGATTCAGGTTGCTCACCGTCATCGAGACACCGTCGGACAGATTATAGCCCCGCGGCGCAATGCTTTCCGTCCGCAGTTCGTTCACGGTCAGACTGCCAGAGTTCGTGATAGTGAGACCTCCGTCGTTCAGCACGATGCGTGGGATCGGCGTGACAAAGGCGTCTGCCGCGAAAGTGAAGGTCATCCCGTCCCCGAGCCAAAGCTGCGTGCCGATAGACAGCGTTCCCTCGCCCGTCCGCGTCAGCGTGCCGCGCCCGTTGAACGCATTGACCCGCATATTCAGCCCTGCTGTAGCCAGATTCAAATTCAAGCCGCTGCCGTACAGCCGGAGTGTTTCCACCGTGGACGACACGTTCCCCGAAACGGTCCAGGCGCCTGTCACGCGGATCTCGCCGGCAGTAAACGGAACCGCTGTCCCGCCAGAAACAGCGAGCACCGAAGCGCCGCTCAGATCGGCGCTGGTCACGGCCAGCGCGGAAGCGCCCGCCACACGCAGCGCGCCGCCAGACTCCCACGCTCGGAGCGTCAAGGGAACAGACGGGGTCTCCACCGTCAGGTCGTCGCCCGTCAAAGACCTCACGCCGCCGACTTCGACCGAAGTGCCGCCTGTCACCGACACGGTTCCCGTGCCCGACAGCGAGCCCAGCCAAACCGCACCGGCCGCCGACGTGTCGACGGTGACGGTGACGCCCTTCTCGACACGCAGTTCGCCCACATCGTACGGCAGACCCGTCCGCGCCGCGTTGCCGAGGGTCACACCTGCCTCGGACACCACCAGCCGCTCGATGCGCTCCACGCCCGCCAGCGCGTTGGTCGGCGAGAGCCCCGGCACGTCCAGTCGCAGTTCGTCGATGATCACCTCGCCGTCCACGGCCTCGAACCGCGCCCCGGCGCCGCCAATACGCACATTACGCGCCCGCACCGCGCTGCCGAACCATTTGGCTTGCAGGTAGGCCTCTGTCGCCGCGATCTCCGCGTCCGTCAGCGCGTTGGTGAACACGAGCGCCTCGGCCAGCCGCTGGCAGCCGGAACGTACCGTGTAATTGTCAGACCCCGAGATGCGCTCGGAAGCGAAAGCTTTGGCAACCGTGTTGCTGGCTGTCCGCAGCGAAACAACATGGTAGTCCGGCGTAGGGAACCCGTTGCGGAAGGCGTCCGTCACCTGACCGTTGATGCGGGTCACGCCGTTCTGCACCTGTCTCAGATTATCGCGGTTGCCGTTCGCGTACTTCAAGCTGAACAGCGGCGCGTAGTAGATGTTGAGCGGCACGTCGAAACCCGTGCCCGCCGGCACCTCGCCGCGCAGGAAGTCGATCAGCGTCTCGTCGCCCAGCAGCCCGCCGCCGCCCTCCTGCGCGCCGACCACCCAGAAGACCGTCCGCACGTTGGTCAGCCGCGCACTCCATGCCATTCCTTTGTAGGGGTTCGAGGCAGGCGACGCGAAACGCACGACGCCGAGACCGTTCAGCTCCGGGTCAGACGCCACGACCGTCGGCTGCGTGCCGCTTGCCGTAGCCTTCATGTCGTACGGGCCCGCCACGTTATAGCGCTTGTCCCGCCATTCCAGCTTGCCGCCCACCGTCGACAGCGAACCGGCCTCGGAGGCGTCCACCCAGAAGGCGGGCTCGCCCGAGGTGTAAGTGACAGCCCCCGGCCCGGCTACCGGCTGAGCCGCCACGGTGCCGTCAACGATGTCGAAGCTCACGTCCGTCGCCAACGCGGCAATCACGACGGTGCCGCCGTCCAGCCGCAGCGTGCCCGTGCCGGTCGCCGCACCCACGGACAGAACCGCCTCAGCCGCCACCTGCGGCTGGAACACGCTGCCCGCGCCCAAGGTGAGCGAGGCGATGTTGGTCACGACCGCTCCGCCCTCGAGAGCCAGGCCGGCCGAGGCTCCGGCGTTCACCGTCACCGTGCCCAACGCCAGTTCGCCGCCGCCCGCCACCGTCAGCGTGCCGCCCGCGAGCGTCAGCTCGCCTACCGTCAACACGCCGCCCGACGTCGCGAGGGTTTGGGCGCCCGAGACGGTCAGCCTGCTGAGCGAGGCGACCCCGAGGTTCAGCGTCGTCCCTGGCTCGGCCGAGACGCTCCCCGTGAAGGCCGCGTCATCGACCACCGCGAAGGTGCCGCCGCCCGCCACCGTCAGCGTGCCGCCACCCGTGAGCGAGCCGATGGCCACCGTGCCCGCCGAAGCGAGCGTCACGTTCGCGCCCGTCGGGACATCCAGCGCCAGCACCGTCAGGAAATCGTTGTCCGGCAGCGTAAACGTGCCGTCGGCAAGCGTGACTGCCGAAAGCGTCACGCCCGCGTCCGCCGACGTGAGCGCCGCGTTACCGGTGACGACGACCGCGGGCGAAAGGGCCGAGACCGCCGTCAGATCCAGCACCGTGCCGGCCTCGAGCCGCAGCGACATTTCCGCGCCGCCAGTGAGATTGCTGACCGCGAGCGTGCCCGCCTGTACCGCGAGCGCGCCTGCGAAACCCGTCTGGTCGCCGCCAAGTTGCAAGCTCCCCGCGCCTGTTTTGGTCAGCGTGGCCGTACCGGTAAGCGGCGCGGACATGCTCACCGTATTCCCGCCGCTGTCCAGCTCCGAAGCCACGTCAACTGCGACGCTCATGCCCGACCCTGCGAAAAGCGTGTTCGACGGTGCGGTCAGCGCCAGTTTGCCGCCCGCAAAATGGAACTCCAGCGCACCGGCGCCGGCATAGACGGTCGGCGTGCGCAGGACTCCGCCCTGATGCAGATAGACGCGTCCCAAGCCCAGAGAGGAGTTCTTAACCACGGCGACCGACGCGGAGACCACCGCGTTGCTGCCAATATCGAAGAGATTCGTCGTCGCGTAATTGAAGCCCGAGTCTCGCCACCCGAACCAGACCCGCGCGACATCGACGAAAGCGGGCGTCCCGTTCGTTCCCGACACAGCAAGCGTACCGTGCTGCTTGGTTCCGATGAAGATGCCCGCGTTATCCACGCTTCCCGTCGCCGCAAAGGTACCGCCCAAAATGTCGGCATACGCGCTCCCTTGCAAGACCGTCCCGGCAAGATACCCGATCAGCAGCACCGCATTGCCGCTGCCGCCGCAGTTGACCGTGCCGGAGGTCATCCGGAACCGGGCGCCGTTTGCCATGAGGTTCCCGCCGAGCCGGAGGATCCTGGTTTCAACGCGTCCGCCGTCCACGCTCAGCGTGCCGGTGCCGTCGACGAAGGTGTCCACACTGGCGGCCGTTCGAAGCACACCCTCCGCCGCGATTCGCACCGCACCCTCTTCAACCACCGGCGAGGTGATGAAGGAACGCTCCGACGCGAGGATCAGCTCGCCCGGCCCCCGCTTGGTCACGTTGCCGCTGGCGGACGTGCCGCCCGCGACGCCCAAGGTAGTCACGCCGACGAGGTTCGTGATCGTGCCGCCCAGCGTCAATGTGCTATTTTCAGGCGCACCCGGCAGGACGGACCAGTCGCCGCCCCCGAAGAGCAGCCCGCCCGTCTGCGACCGGTTACCGTCCAGCGTGACCGTCACCGCGCCCGCGTGCGCGTTGGTGAGCGCCACCAGCGCGGTACCTGTCGGCACCGCCCCGCCCGACCAGTTGGCGCCCGCGCCCCAACTTCCGCCCGACAGGTTGACCCACGTCTGGGCCTGGACCACCGCCACAGCAGCGAAAAGACAAAATCCGATCACCGGCAAACGCCCGCACAGATTCTTCACGGCTTAACTCCATATTTGTTAGGTTATAGGTGACTTTGCAGCGCTGCGGATGTAACCAGCCACAGTACAGCATGATCGTACAGCCCCTGCCGAAACTTTTCTATTGCATTTTTCAGTCAAATAGATGCAATATTTAACCATGACGAAATCGTCGAGAGCCTTGGTGCAGCGCAACATCCTGATCCTCATGGAGTGGTACGACCACCGCATCCGCCAAGGGATCGGACAGTTTGCGCGTGAGCACAACTGGCATCTGACCGTGGACGAGCGGGCCCTCATCCCGCGCGGGTGGGAGGGCGACGGCGTGCTGACGGTCTTCCACCGCCGGCGCGACATCGTGTCCTATGTCCGGCGGCTGACGATACCCGTCGTCGACATGGGCCTTTACCGCCCGGATATCCCGCTGGCGCGCGTGGCAGGCGACCACACCCGGATCGGGATGATGGCCGCCGAGCACTTCGCCGCCCGAGGGTTCCGCCACACCGCCTGGTTCTCAACCGCCTTCTCACCCATCCATGCGCTACGCTTGGGCGGCTTCCGCGCGACGTGTGCCGCGCACGGGCTGCACGCGCCTCTGCACTGGGTCTGGGAGGAGGCGTGCGCCGACTCGCCTGACGACTGGAAACGCCTGCGCCTCTGGCTCGAGCGCCACCTGCGCCGGGCGCCCAAGCCGCTGGCCGTCCTCGCACACAACGACTACGACGCCTCAAAAATCGAAGACGTCTGCCGCGCCGCAGGCCTGGCCGTACCCGAGGAGGTCTCCATTCTCGGAATCGATAACAACGAACTCATCTGCCTCAACCAGCCGGTCCCGCTCTCCAGTATCGCGCATGATCTGGTGCGGGTGGGCTACGAAGGCGCCGCCCTGCTTGACCGGCTGATCGGCGGCGAGGCCCCCCCCGGCCAACCGATCCTCATTCCGCCGACCGAAGTCGTCCTGCGTCAAAGCACCGACCTGACCGCCATCAGCCTGCCCGCCATCCGCGCCGCTTTACGCTTCATTAAAGAGCATCTGGCCCGCAGCTTCGGCATCGAAGAGGTCGCCGCCGCCTCAGGCGTTTCGCGCAGCACCCTCGACCGACTCTTCCTCCTGCACCTCAACCGCTCCGTCCATGAGGAAACGCAGCGGACGCGCCTCGCCGCCGTCAAGCGCCTGCTGACCCACACCGACCTTGTGCTGGCAGACATCGCACGTCAGACTGGCTTCTGCCACGCGCAGCACCTGAACAACGTGTTCCGCCGCGCGGAGTCGTTGACCCCGCGCGCCTACCGCAAACGCTATGCCGTCCCGCAGGCAGTAAGCGCGCCTCACCAGTAAGAAAACCGCACTTCTTTTCTCAAATAATGCAATAGCCTCCAACCGTGAACTCCCGCTAAACTATACCGAACTCAAAAAGGATTCTCATGACAACCGTCCTTACAGCCTACTCCCGCCCGGCAGTCGCCCTCGGTCTCCTCACCCTCTCGCTTGCCGCCTGTGCCGAGGACTCGCGCCGGCTCTCCACCGATCCGGCCAACGGAGCGGTCACCATGCAGGTCGGCGGCAAGACGTGCTGGACGTATGTGCCGCAGAGCAAGGAAGGCAAACCCTATTTCCATCCGCTCGCCATCCCCGGCACGGGCGACGTGTTCACCTCCTTCCGCCCGCCTGACCACAACTGGCACCTCGGCTGCTGGTTCTCCTGGAAGTTCATCAACGGCATCAACTTCTGGGAGCCGGACTCCAACGCCGTGACCCGCGTACACTC
>CAYMLQ010000065.1:0-5584 GCA_964390795.1 uncultured Lentisphaeraceae bacterium | reverse complement strand
GCGGGCCTGATGCTGCGCTTCGCGGACAGCCCCGCGTTCTCCTACGCCTACGCTAACCCTGAGGGCAAGACCAACGTCCAGACCTGCGGTGAAAAGAGCGAGCGGATCGAGGTCGTCGCGACTGCCCAAGCCTCCGGCGCGAAAGCCAAGATCACCGTCCGCGACCACCCCGAGAACCCGCGCCATCCTTCACCCTGGTTTGCCCGCCACAGTCCCACCGACCACAAAGGCCGCGGGTACTACCTCGTCGGGCCTTCGATGATCTTCCACGAGCCTTTGACCGTCGCGGCTGGCGCGTCCGTCCGTTTCCGCTACACCGTCACCGTCGAGCGGTTGTGACCGCCGCATACCGCTCGCGGTAGGCGGCGGGGGTGACGCCCGTCTCCGCCCGGAAGGCCTCGCGAAAGGCGCGCAGGCACCCGAACCCGCACGCCGCGGCCACTTCGCCCAGCGAGCGCTGTTCCGACGCGTCGAGCAGGAGCGCCTTCGCGCGGCTGACGCGCCGCTGGCGCAGGTAGGCGTGCGGGGTCAGCCCGAGCCGCTCGCGAAAGCGCAGCTCGATCAGGCGGCGCGACATCTTGAACCGTTGCGCCAAGCCCGCCACGGTGAAGGCCTCGCCGGGATGGTCAGACGCATACGCGATCACCCGGCTCACCACCGGGTCGCCGTCGTAGAAGCGGTCGGTCGACCGCCGCTGCACCACCCCGGCCGGAGGTACCAGCGTGTCATGCGGCGGCGCGGGCTCGCCCCCCATCAGGCGGCTCAGCAGGCGGGCCGCCTCCATGCCGCAGGCGAACGGATCACGCGAGACGCTCGAGAGCGACGGCACGCAGTAATCGCAGGTGGTCGGATCGTTGTCCACGCCGAGCACCGCGACGTCTTCAGGGATCGAGACCCCCTGCCGCGTGCAAAGCTCCATCACCACGCGGGCACGGTAGTCATGCACGGCCAACAGGCCGAGCGGCTTCGGCAAGCCCGACAGCCAATGCGCCAGCCTCGCATAGCGCCTGTGCCAAGCCCGGGCCGTGCCCTCGCCCGAGCGCTGGTGAAACGTCGCGCACGGCAGCCCCGCCTCGGACAGCCGCTGCACGAAGCCCCGCTCGCGCTCCGCCGAGAACCAGGGCCCCGCCAGGCCGTAATAAGCGAAGTGGCGCAAACCCAACGCCAGCAGATGCTCGGCCGCCAGGCGCCCGATCGCCTGATGGTCCGCGTTCACGCGCGGCACGCCGCGCCCCGGTGGCCGCCAGCCAGAAAGATTCACCACCGGTATCGTCAGCCGAGAGGCCGCACGCTCTTCGCCTGCCGTCGTCAGGCAGGTGATCATTCCATCGCCCCGCCACGCCCGCATGGCAGGCACGTGGATGTCCTCCTCGCCCGCGCTCCGCAGCGAAGGCGGGCTCGTCACCAGATTCCAGCCGCCGAGCCCATCAGCGACCGCCTTGATCCCGCGCAGGCACTCGGCCATCCACGGCACCGAAGCCGGATAGACCACCGCCACCCATGGTTTGCCACCTTTCATACCCCTCCCACACGAACGCGCGCGCTTGTATCGCGCGGCGGTCATTATCGGTCGCCCCGCGTCCTCGCCGCAAGCCAATTTTCGCATTACCTCTTATCTTTTCGCATAACATCACTTGTCAGTGGCCTCGCGGCTGTGACATGCTGTAACCATGACAGCTCGCGAACGTATCCTGACCGTCCTGCGCGGCGGCATTCCTGACCGGGTGCCCGTCGTCCCCTTTATCCAGGAGGAGTATCTGTCGTGGGTTTATCCCGGAAGGCAGCAACTGGACCGGGTGGACACGGTGATCGAACTCGCCCGCGAACTGTCTTTCGACGTCATCACCAAGCACAACCGCTTCATGACGCCGGCCTTTATGCTTCGCGACCACCTCAACTGGCGCGTGCGCCGCGAGACGGCCCGCGACGAGGCGATGTGGGTCACCCGCGTCGAAATCGCCACGCCGGACCGCACGCTCACCCAGGAAAGCGTCAAGCCGGACGCGGGCGCAGCCACGCAGGGCCTTATGTCCGCCATGCGCAAACACCTGCTGGAGACGCCCGATGACATCGCGGCCTTCATCCGCTGGCTGCCCGCTCCCGACGCCGAAGCGGTCCGCGACATGCGCGAGGCCGCGGCCGGCTGGCGGCAGCGCGTCGGTGACCTCGGCATCAACGCCCCGTGGGGCTGGGCCGGCGTCTTCAACTACGCCTCCGACCTGTGGGGCATCGAGAACCTCATGGTCGCCCCGTATACGGATGAGACCCTTTACCACGCCCTGATGGACGCGCTCACACAGCAGATGATCGCCTACAACACGCCGCTCATCGAAGGCGGTGCGGACGCCATCGGACTCCAGGGGCACATCGCCAACGCCCGTTCGGTCAGCCCCGACTACTTCATGGAGCACGTCTTCCCTTACGAGCGGCGGCTGCTCGACGCGATCCACGCCCAAGGCGCGTGTACCGTCTATCATAACTGCGGCTGCGCCCGCGCCTTCTATCCCTGCTACCGAGAACTCGGCATGACCCTTTGGGAGACGGTTTCCGAACCGCCGCAGGGCGACAACGACCTCGCCGAAGCCAAGCGCGTCATGGGCGACCGCGTTTGCCTGCTGGGCAATCTCGACCAGCTCCGCTTCCTCAAAACCGCCACACCCGCCGAGGTGGACGCCAAGGCGCGGGAGATCGTACGCATCGGCAAGCCCGGCGGGCGCTACCTCTTCGCGGCTTCGGATTTCCTCGAAAGAGGCACGCCTCTCGAAAACGTCAAAGCCATGCTCAAGGCCGCCGCGGAGGAGGGCGGCTACTGAGCATCTGGGGCGAGATCATCGAATCCATCGATTTCTTCGATTCCATCGACAAACGAAACCAGGAGAACCAGCATGCAACGCCGCTCATTCCTCAAAGCCGGAGCCGCCTTCGCGACCGCGCCGCTCCTCTCGCCTCTGCGCGCCTCCGCGCAGGAGAAGCCCGCTTGGCCGTTCTTCGCCTTCGACAACGGCGTCGGCCGCGGCAAGTGGCCCGCCGAGAAACAGGCCGCCACGCTCAAGGCGCTGGGCTACGACGGCATCAGCTACAATTACACCAACAATAAAGACCTCGAGACCTGGATCCGCGTGTACCGCGATGCGGGTCTCAAGATCTTCGGCCTCTATTTTCCCGTGTCGCCAGACAAGGATCCGGCGTGGAACCCCGCCCTGCGCGAGGCCATCACGCTGCTCAAGGGTTCGGAAACCGTCTTGTGGATCACGCTTCCCGCCGTGAAAACGAAGACACCGCAGGAGTATGATCAGGCGATCGTGACAACCCTCCGCGCGTTCGGCGACCTCGCCCAAGCGTCCGGTCTGCGCGTGGCGATCTATCCGCACGCAGGCTTCTACGCAGCCACCGCCGCGGACTCCCATCGCCTCGCGAAACTCGTGGGGCATCCCGCAGTCGGCTCTTCCTACAACCTCTGCCACGAGTTCCTGTCCGGCGTGGGCGACAAGGCCATGGAGAGCCTGAAAGCCTTCGGCCCCTCCGCCTCGCTGGTCTCGCTCAACGGCGTGGACCCCGCAGACAAGAAGCGCTACATCCTGCCGCTCGGCGAAGGCGCCTTCGACAACGCGGCCTTCCTCGCGGAACTCAAGCGCCTCGGCTACAAAGGCCCTGTCGGGCACCAGTTCTACAGCATCCCCGGCGCCATCGAAACCAACCTCAAAACAGCCATCACCGCTTGGCGCAAGCTCCAGCCGTAAGGGTTGGCCCCTGTGCCTGCCCCAGAAGGATACCCACCATGAAAAAACCTGCTCACGTCATCCCCGCCTCCCGCCGCTCTTTCCTGCAAGCCGCTCTCGCCGCTGGCGCCGCCCCCCTGATCCTCCCCGCCCGCGTCTTCGGTCAGAACGCGCCGAGCAAGCGCGTCAACGTCGGTATGATCGGCTGCGGCCGCTGGGGCAGCAAAATCGACCTCGACCCCTTCCTGAAAATGGCCGACGTCACGGTCACCGCCGTTTGCGACGTGGACGCCTGGCGCATGGATTTCACGCAGAAGAAGGTCAACGGCCACTACGCCAAGGCCGCTCCGGGCGGAGCCTATGCGGGCTGCAAAGCCTACGGCGATTTCCGCGAGCTGCTGGCCGATCCCGGCGTCGACGCGGTCATGGTCGCGACTTGTGATCACTGGCACGTGCCCGCCGCCCTCGCCGCCGTGCGCGCGGGCAAGGACGTGTCCGTTGAGAAGCCGATCTCCCTGAGCATCGAGGAGGGCCGCCTGCTGGCCAGCGAGGCCCGGCGCCTCGGCCGCGTCACCCGCAACGACAGCGAATTCCGCGGCGACCCGCGCATGCTCAAAGCCGCCGAGGCCGTGCTCAACGGCCGCATCGGCAAGCTCAAGAAGGTCTACACCACGGTGCCGGCGGGCGACGTCACCGCTCCGCCCGTCACCGCCGCCGATCCGGTTCCCGCAGGCTTCAATTACGACCTGTGGCAGGGGCCGTGCCCGGAAGCGCCCTACCTCCAGCGCCGCGTACACGACCCGATGAAGTTCGACCGCCCGCACTGGATGCGCGTGCTCGGGCGCTGCGAAGGCATGATCACCAACTGGGGCACCCACCTGAACGACATCGCGCACATGGGCATGCAGATGAACGAGTCCGGGCCGGTCTGGGTCAAGGCCAAGAAGTGGGAGCTGCCGCCGAAGGAGAACATCTGGAACGTCCTCACCGACTTCGACGTCGACTACCGCTACGCCAACGGCGTCGAGCTGAACTACAAGGTCGGCGGCAAGCAGGTCTATGTGCTGTTCGAAGGCGACGAGGGGTGGGTCAAGGCTTGGTACATGGGCAAGCCCGACAAGGCCACGCCCGACGTCGAGGCGTCCGATCCGAAGGTTCTCGCGGGCCTCGAAACCGCCTCCGTCAAGCTTCCCGCCTGGGGCGACAAGGAGGACTTCATCCGCTGCGTCAAGAGCCGCGAACGCACGATGCAGGACGCCGAGGTCGGCCACCGCACCTGCTCCATGTGCCAGCTCGGCCACCTCTCGATCCAGCTCGGCGGACGCGAGATCGTGTGGGATCCGGCCAAGGAGCAGTCACCCGACCCGGACGTGATGCGCCTCACCCGCCGCCCCGCCTGGCGCGGCCACTGGCTTGACGCGAACCCGCACGCGTGATCGTGGCATGGGCGTTCCGCCCATGTTCTCAATTCCCCAGCAGCAGGAAATCGTACGACCGGTTGAAGCTGTACGGCGTCATGATCGGATTGCCGTACGTGTCGACCTTGCCCGAGTCATACGAACTCTTGTCCGCCCACAGGAAGAAGCCCCGGCCCTCGGCCTCACCCGCGTCACGCTCAGGCGTCAGCGCGCCCTCGTACGAGACGATCTTCTGAGCGTGCATCAGCGTCAATCTTTCGGTCGTGCGGTCATCCGCCGAGACATAGTCGTACCAGGTCTTGAACGAGCCTTTGAAGAGCCCGGTCGCGCGTGTGAACGTGAGCGTCAGCCCGGAGGAGTTAGCCACCCCGTCGCCCGTCGTGTCAGCCGTGTAGTCGTATTCGCCCGTCTCCGCGTCCCTGACCGGCGTGTCCGCCCGCGGCGCGG
>CAYMLQ010000064.1:0-20173 GCA_964390795.1 uncultured Lentisphaeraceae bacterium | reverse complement strand
AGATGACCGGCAGGCCCATGAGCGCGGCGACGCGCATGGCCGGGCGGCAGTAGTCGCTGAAGACGAAGAAGGTGCCGCCGAAGATGCGGAACCCGCCGTGGATTTGCACGCCGTTCATGACTGCGGCCATGCCCAGTTCGCGGATGCCGAAGTGGAGGTTGCGGCCCGCATAGTCGCCGGGCAGGATTTCGCCCATGTCCTTGAGCCACGTCATGTTGCTGGGCGCGAGGTCGGCCGAGCCGCCGACGAGTTGCGGCAAAACCTTAGCGAGTGCGTTGAGTACGATACCCGAGGCGCTGCGCGTGGCGACCGGCTTGGCGACGTCGAAGGAGGGTAGGGACTTCTCGATGTCCGCCGGCAGGGCGTCCTCGTGCATGGTCTTCCAAAGTTCGGCTTTCGCGGGGTTGGCCTTGGACCAGTCTTTGAACACGCGCTTCCATTTGCCCTGTGAGCGCTTCGTGCGCGAGGCGCGCTCTTCGAAGAGGGTGTAGACGTCCGCAGGGACGTAGAACAGCTGATCCTCGGGCATGCCGAGGGCGCGCTTGGTAAGCTTGACCTCCTCTTCGCCGAGAGGCGCGCCGTGGGCTTCGTGGGAGTCCTGCTTGTTCGGGCTGCCCTTGCCGATGTGGGTCTTGCAGATGATCAGCACCGGCTTGCCGGTGAGCTTGGTGGCCTTGCGGATGGCGCGGTCGATCTGGTCGAAGTTGTGGCCGTCGATCTCCAGCACGTGCCAGTTGTAGGACTGGAAGCGCTTCTTGGGGTCATCGCTGACGGAGAGGTCTGTGTGGCCTTCGATGGTGATGCCGTTGCTATCGTAGAAGAGCACGAGCTTCTCGAGCTTCAGGTGGCCCGCGAGCGAGCAGGCCTCGTGGCTGATACCCTCCTCGAGGTCGCCGTCGCCGCAGAAGACCCAGGTGCGGTGGTCGACCACGGGGTCGGGGCCGGCCACGTTGAAACGTGCGGCGGCCATGCGCTCGGCGAGGGCCATGCCGACGGCGTTGGCGATACCCTGCCCGAGGGGGCCGGTGGTGGTTTCGACGCCGTCGGTGTGGCCGTACTCCGGGTGGCCGGGCGTGCGGCTGCCGAGCTGGCGGAAGCGCTTAAGCTCATCGAGGGGCAGATCGTAGCCGGCGAGGTGCAGGAGGCTGTAGAGCAGCATCGAGCCGTGGCCGCCCGAGAGCACGAAGCGGTCGCGGTCAGCCCACTTGGAGTCTGAGGGGTTCTGCTTCAGGTACTTGAGCCACAGCACGACGGCGATATCGGCGAGCCCCATGGGCGCGCCGGGGTGGCCGGACTTGGCGGCCTGCACGCCGTCCATCGCGAGTCCGCGGATCGTGTTCGCCGCGAGGGCGAGCGTTTCTTGGGTCAGTTTCATGGTGAGCCTAAACTCCTGTGTCAGTCATCGGTTGTTTCGGAAAAAAGAGGTCAACAGTTTCTCATAAACAGCGGGCGGGTGTCAAAACCTTGCGCACGCGTTTTATCACAAAATATTAACATAATACCGACTTGCAATTTGTCGGGCGTTTTGTAGGATAATTTTATCTCTTTTCACGCGGTGTGTTGTCTCGGTGAAAGCAAATCTCCAAAGCGGGAGGGTGCCATGTTGAGAGGTCACAAGGCTATGGTGTTGGCGGCGGCGGTGTCGGGATGCGCGTGTGGGGTGCGGGCGCAGTCGATCTACTGGAGCTTCAACTCGGATATGCCGACCTCCAACGACGTAGCGGATGTGAGTGCGGGGGCTCTCTCCAGAGGGAACGGTGGCGCAGCAGAGATGCTGACGTCAACATCGGCGTCAAGCGGTTACACCGGCGCATCGGGGGGCACGAATGCGGTGGCATCGGCGGGGGGCGGTGTGTTGAGCACCAACGGCTCAGCCTATTTCCAGTTCACGCTGACTCCTGCGCAGGGGTCTGTGCTGAGCCTGACGAATCTCTTGTTTGGCTCGCGCAGCACAAGCACCGGCCCGGCAGCCTTTTGCTTGCGCAGCAGTGTGGACAGCTTCGCTTCGGACCTGGCGGTCGGCGTGCTTCAGGCGAACAGTGCGTGGGAACTGAAAAGTGCCGTTCCGAGCTTTCGATCCGCTTTCGAGGGCGAGCCCGTTACCTTCCGGATTTATGGGTATAGTGGCACGGGCGGCAGCTCCAATTGGCGGATCGACGATGTGTCGCTGGGGGTTGAAGCAGTGGAGTCGGGCGTTCCAGGACCGCTCCCTGCGCCAGTGGCGGAGGGGGCCGCGGGGGTTGGGGCGGAGTGCTTCACGGCGAAGTGGTCGGCGGTGCAGGGTGCGGCGGGGTACTATCTGGATGTTTACGCGTTCGCGGGTGTGCCGCCGACACGTGTGCGGGAGGGGTTTGACAGCTATCCGGCGGTGACGCCGCCGGGCTGGGAGATCGTGACTGGCGGCGGCGTCTATACGAGTACGGGAAATTATGGGATCGAGTCCCCTTCTGTGAAACTGGAGGCAGAGGGGCACTCGCTCACGACAGCAGTTTATCCGGCGGCGGTGACGAATTTCTCCTTCTGGAGCAGAGGGCAGGCGGCGAGCAATTCGACGCTGCGCGTGGAGGGCTGCGACGGGGCCGCGTGGGACACACTCGACAGTGTGTCCGTGACGAACGCGGCCACCCACAAGAGTTACCTGTTGGGTGCGGCGGAGGGGTATACGCGTTTCCGGCTGACCTACGGCAAAGACAAAGGCAATCTGGCGGTTGACGATGTGAGCGCCGCATACGGGGACTCGTCGGTTGTTTTCGTGTTAACGAACCAAGCGGTCGGGGAGGCGACCTCGTATGCGGTCACGAATCTGGTGCCGGGCGTCTATTTCTACCGCGTGCGTGCCGTAGCCGAGGCACGCGTTTCGGCGGACTCCAATGTGATTGCCGTGGACACGGCGGCGTCGCCGACTCCGCCGGTGGTGGGGCCGGTTCTGCCGCAGGTCACGCGGGTAGGGGAGACCCTGCAGTTCGCGCTGACGGTTACGCCGACGCAGAGCGATCCCGTGACGTCCACCAACGTGGCGGCCTCGGTCGGCGTCACTGGGCTGTGGGCGCTGTCGGGGGGGCAGTTCCGTTTCACGCCCGCGAGCGGGGATGTGGGCGAGCGGGTGTTCACCTTTACGGCGACGGACAAGGACGGTGTGAGCGACGCGATGGCGGCGACCGTGACGGTGCGGCGCGTGCAGGTGAACGCGGTGCGAATGACGGCGCCCATGGGGATCTACATGCAGGATTTCAACGCGCTCGCAACGAACGGGGATGCGAACGTCTGGGATAACGCGGCCGAACCGTTGGAGGCATGGTACGCGAACGCGGGTGCGAGTGCTGTTACGATCTATCGGGCCGGGGCGGGCACTGTAACTTCTGGCGGCCTCTCTGCGTTTGGCGAGGGAGGGAGCGGAGATCGTTCGCTGGGCTCGCTTGCTTCTTCGGGAAACGACTTGTTCTACGGCATTGCGCTCACCAACGAGTCGGCTCAGGCATTGACGAGTCTGTCGGTACGCTTCATGGCGGAACAGTGGCGCGTGAGCGCGAGCGCGCTGACAAACACGCTGGCGTTCGACTTGTGCGTGACCAACCGCGTGTTGCCGCTCACTCAGGGCGTCTGGCAGCGGGTCGACGCGCTCTGCTTCGACTCGCCTGTGGTGACCAATGCGAGCCAGTCCGCCGGGCCTGTCTACGCTTCAGCGCTACGGACCGCCACGGTCGCAGGCCCGGTCGCGCCAGGAGCGGTCGTGCTGCTCCGCTGGAGCGACCCGGATGACGCGGGCCTCGATCACGGGTTTGCAATCGACGATCTGAGGGTGATGTGGTCGGCGGGGTCGGGCGGGACGCGGATGCTGGTGAAGTGAGGGTGTTGCTGTTCACGGGAGGCCGAGCGCGCGGATCAGGTCGATGGTGGCGGTCTGGCGCGCGGCCTGGAGTTGGATGAGGGAACGTTCTGCGGTCAGCAGCGCGCGTTCGCTCTCCACCACCTCGAGAAACGTGACAAAGCCTTTGTCGTAGCGTTCCTGTGAGAGGGCAAGGGCACGCCGGGCGGCGTCACGGGCGCGTTCAGCGGCACGCTGCTGTTCGCCCAGCGAGCGCAGGGCGATCAGGGCGTCGGACACCTCGCGGTAGGCGGTGAGTACGGCCGCCTCGTAGCCTGCCGCCGCCTCACTCAAGTGGGCACGTTCAAGCGCCAGGGCTCCCTGCAGCCGTCCGCCGTCCAGAACGGGTCCGGTGAGACCAGCGACCAGCGACCACAGTCGGCTTTGCCAGTCCAGCAGGTCACCGGCGCGCTGTGACTCCGCGCCGAGCGTGCCGGTCAGACGCAGGGTGGGGTAAAACTCCGCGCGGGCCGCCTGCACGCGCTGGAAGGCGGACTCCCAGCCCGCGCGCTTGGATGCCACATCCGGGCGGCGCTCCAGCAGAGTCAGCGAGAGCGTTTCGGGCACATCGGGAGTGACGGCCTCGCCGGGCGCGGGGTTGGTGGTGGCGGGGGCGCTTTCGGCTGGCTGGCCACAGAGCAGGGACACGGCGTTCTCGAGGGCCAGCTCGCGTTCGTGAAGCCGCTCGCGCTCGCCTTCGCGGGTGGCCTTTTCGACGCGCACGCGCTGGACGTCCAACTCCGTGGCAAAGCCCGCATCTGTGCGGGCGGTCAAGAGCAGCTCGGATTCAGCATACGCAGCGATCTGCCGATCGAGAATGGCGGACTCGCGCTGCAAGGCGAGGCGGTTCAGGTGGCTCTTGGCGACCTCGGCGGTGAGGGTGATCTCGGCGGCTGCCTGTTCATCTGCGGTCAGCTCCACGTATTTGAGCGCGGCCTCGCGCGTGGCGCGGAGGCGGCCCCACAGGTCAATTTCATAGGCGAACTGGAGCCCTGCGCTGAAACGGGTCTGATAGGCGGAACCGAAGGCGAAGGCGCTGTTCTCCGAACTGCGCGACCGGCCGGCTCCGGCCGAGCCTGTGACCTGGAGGGCCGAGTCCGCACCGGCCAGGCGTGCGCGCGCCTGAGCGGCCTCGAGGCGTGCGGCGGCTTTCTTCAAGTCGCGGTTCTCCGCTCGGGCCTGAGTGACCAGGCGGTTAAGCTCGGGGTCGCGGAAGGCGATCCACCACGCGTGCGGCAGGGGACGCTCGGCAAGGGTCTCGGTGCTGAGCGGCGTCGTTGGCGCGGGCGGAGGCGTGCGGAGGGGGGCGGGGGGCGGGGTTGAACAACCCGTGAGAAGGACGAGGCTGAATGCGGCAAGGGTGAACGCGGCGGGGGGAAAGGGAAGAAATGTAGGTGCGGCGGGGACAGGAGTGTCCCCGCGCCCGGGCTGAGAATCGGGGACAGGAGTGTCCCCGCTCAAAGTTAGAACTCCGGTAAGGGGGGGGAGGGTCAGAGACATGGGGTTACTCTTCAAGGTAGAGGTCGAGTTGCTGGCCGACGTAGACCGGGTGATCGTCGGAGCGAACGAAGCGGTAGATGACTTGCAGTACGCGCGTGTCCACGCGCTCGGCGCTGCCGCCGGTGAGTGACGTCTTCGGCACGACGAAGGGCTCGATGCGCACGAACTCGAGCGGGATAGGCTTCTGCGTGTCGCCTTTCAGGTAGCCGATGGCCTTCATGCCTGTCCGGACGCGCGGGGCGACCTGCTCGTCGATGTCTGCGCGGACCTGAAGGTAGGTGAGGTCGCCGAGGACCATCGGTGTGCGGCCGGCGCCGGGAATGACGAACTCGCCTGGACGCGTATTCACCTGCAGGACAGTGGCGGCGCGCGGCGCGCGCACGGTCAGGCGCGTCAGGAGCGCCTCCGTCTGCGACACGGCGGCGCGGGCGGCGGCGAGCTCGGCTTCAGCGATCTGGACGTCGCTGCGGCGCGTCTCCAGCTCTTCGCGCGTGATGGCGCGGCCGTCCGCCACCTTCTCCAGGCGTGCGAGCTGGCCGCGCAGGCGGCTCTCGGTGGCTTCGGCGACGCGGACCTTGGCGCGCTGGCCGATGAGCGCAGCCTGAAGCTCGCGGTCATCCAGCTGGAGGAGGGGCTGGCCGGGCGTCACCTGGTCCCAGACTCTGACGTAAACGGCGGTCACGAGTCCGGCCACCGGCACGCCCAGCGCGATGTTTTCGCCCTGTGCCTCGACGAGGCCCGCGGCTGCCACGGCGTGGGGGAACGGATTGTCTGGAGGCGCATGCGGCGGAGCGGGGACGGGGTCTTGTGCGGACAGGCGGAGCACGAGGTGCCCGGCGAAGAGCATGCCTGCCAGCGCGAGATAGAAGCTGAAACGTCGGAAGAGTTGGCTCATGGCGGTATTCCTGTTGAAAGCGTGCGAAGGCGCGTCAAGCGCCCGGAGGGTGATGGGCGAGGATCTCCGCCGGGTTTTTTCGAACGTGCTGGATGTGGCCATCCTCCATTTCGGCCATGCGGTCGGCAAAGCCGTACGTGCGGTTGTCGTGAGTGACGACCAGCACTAGCCGGTCCCGCTGTGTCGCGGCCTTGCGCAGGAGCTCCATCACCTGCCTGCCGCTCTCGCTGTCGAGAGACGAGGTCGGCTCGTCACAGAGAATGACGGGCGGGTCATGGACGAGGGCGCGTGCGATGGCGACGCGCTGCTGCTGGCCGACCGACATTTTGGCCGGACGGAAGTTCGCGTGGTCCGCGAGGCCGACCCACTCCAGAACTTCGCGCGCTTTTTTCTCTGCGTGGCGGTACGGGTGGCCCTGGATGATGAGCGGCACGCTGACGTTTTCAGCGGCGGTCAGCGTCGGGATCAGGTTGAACTGCTGGAAAATGAAGCCGAGGTTGCGTGAGCGGAATTTGGCGACCGCGTTGCTACGCATTTTGTCCAGACGCTGGCCCAGCACCTCGATCGAGCCGCTGTCGGCATGCAGGGTGCCAGCGATAATGCTGAGCAGCGTGGTCTTCCCGCAGCCGGAGGGGCCGACCAGCATGGTCAGGAGACCGGTCTCCGCCGTGAAGTCGGTCTTCTTGAGCACGACGGTGCGGGCCTCGCCACGCCCGAAGCCTTTGTCCACATTCTGAACATTGATGCCGAGTGCTGCCATGGGGGGTTACCTGAAAACGATCGCGGGTTCGAGCCGCGCGATGCGGGCGATGCCGATCACGGCGGAGATGGCGACGATGACGAGCACGGCGATGCCGACGATGGCCGTGATCTGCCACAGCATCAGGAACGGCACCTTGCCGAGGCGCAGCAGGCTGCTTCCGAGTAGAGAGACCATGCCGAGGCCGGTTCCGTAGCCGATCACGCCAACCGTACACGCCTGTGCGAGCAGCATCACCGACAAGGTTCCGCTGCTCGCGCCCATGGCGCGCAAGGCGGCGAAGTGGCGCGTGTTCTCGAGCACGAAGGAGTAGAAGGTTTGGCCGGAGATCGCCGCTCCGATGATGAAGCCGATGATGACGATGGTGCCGACGTTGATCGGGATGCCGGTGTTGCGGATGTACCACATGATCGTCGACCACATGAACTCCCCGTGGGTAAAGGCGGCCAGCCCGGTCTTCGCGGAGATGCGCCGTGCGAGTTCCTCGTCGGACACGCCCGCCTGGGGGGCGGCGAGAATGAAACTCAGCATCTTGCGCTGGTTGGGCGCATACTGAACCGCCCGGTCATAGGTGGTGAACACGTAGGGGCCACCCGTGAACGAGCGGAAACTGTCGCAGATTGCCACGATACGCGCCTCGCGGTCGTTGATCTCGAAGATGTCGCCGACGCCGATGGGCCGGTCGCGGCCTTCGCTGAGCCGCGCGACGCCAAAGTCGTCGAGGATCACGGTGTTGGGCATGCGCAGGTCTTCAAGGCTCCCCGTGATGATGCGCGAGGGCGCACCAATCAGGGTGTTGTTGTCGAGGCCGATCAGCGTGATCATTTTCGAGGTGCCGTCCGTCAAGCGGGCCATCGAGATTCCTTGGTAGAGGGGCACGGCCCACGCGACGCCGTCGACGGAACGCACGCGCGTGGTGTCGGTGTCGCGCATCGGCTTGTTGTCGTTACACTGCTCGACCTTCGGATCGGCTACCCAGACGGGCACGCGTACGTTGCGCAGGGTGGAGTACGTCCACGACATGAGGCCGCAAAACAGGGCCATGCCTTGTGCCATCAGCAGGGTTGCAAAGGTGATTCCGCTGATGAGCATCAGATATTTGCCGCGGTCGCCGAACAACATTTTGAGTGCGATGCGGGTCATGGCCGAAGCTCCTGCTCCCGGGTGAGTTTCACTGAGATTGCCCGCGGTAAATCCGGGCGGCTCGAAACCAAGGTTCTCATTCGTTAGGCTGAAACGTAGCAGACGGAGCCGCTCCCGTCAAGGGGGGCGTTGCGAACACGGAGAGGGTCACATGCCGAACGCGTTGACCTGTTTGAATAGAAGTTGCTCCATGGGGAAAACACCCTATATTCATTTACCGTACGTATCATTATTATACACACATGAAGTTAAATACATGCCCTGATTGCATGGCTTTACAGCACATGTGGAAGTGGAGATGTGCGGCTCATTTATAGTGTCGTTACGTTTCGTTTGACAGTGTGTGCTGAGTACGTGTAAGTGACGTGTTGATAACAGAAACCAATGCGAAAGAGGAGGTCGTTATGGCCAAGCAGAAAGCGCAAGCGGATCGCGATCTCGCAGTGCGTGTGGGCAGCCGGATTCGGCAGCTGCGTGCTATTCAGCACATTTCCCAGATCCGTCTGGCGACGGAAGTGGGTATTCGAGCCGGGCCTTTGGGCTGGATCGAGAAAGGGCTTCACCTGCCCTCCGGACGCGTGCTGTACCGGGTCGCAAAACAGTTGAACGTACGAATTGACGACCTGTTTCAGGAAACCAATATCTGGGAGCCGGGTGCGCCCGGTGCATCGGACACGGTGCCGGTCTTGTTGCCGCCACTCGATACGGCGGCGGGCGCTGAGGCTGTGAAATCGGCGCACATCATCTGCCAGTCGCTTGCGGGCACGCTGCTGGCGCTGGAAGATCTGTGTGGCACGGTCAAGACATGCTCGATCCCGCTGCTCCAATCATTCAGTCCAACGGAAAGCGGAGCCGAGTACTTGGCGCAGAGGGTGCGCCAGAACCTCGGGATCGGCAGCCTGGTTATGAGCGACTACGTTCAGCTTTTTGAGAATATGGGGCTGAGGGTGGTTTTCATGGAGATGCCGGAAGGGTGCGAGACATTCTGCGGCTACGACTGCTTCAATCGCAACGCCTTCATCTTTGTGAACAATCAGCTTAAGAAGCAGCCGGAACTTCAGATGTTTCGCATGCTCTTCGAACTGGGACGTGTGTTCTGGTTTGCGAGCAAATCCGGCGGTGCGGAGGTGGCGTTCGCGCCCCCGGCGGATGAGGAAGCGCTTGGCGAGGCCCAGTTCGCCCGGCGGTTTGCCACCTTCTTCCTGATGCCGACGTACGCCGTCACGGCCACGTTGTGTCAGTTGGGGCTTGGGCCTAAAGGGTGGACGCTGGATATGCTGTTGCGTCTGAAAAAACATTTCGGCGTTTCTGCGCTGAGCTTCGCCCAGCGACTTCAATCACTCAAGCTGACCTGGAGCGACAAGCAGAAGCGGAGTCCTCGATACTACCTGTTCAAGGATGAGATTGAGGCTTTCCACGCTGCGAACGGGCCGACTTCGGAGCCTGGCGGGCCACGGGCGCCGCTTGAAGCGAACGGGCACTTGTATGAACTCGTGCTTCAAGCCGAAGAGAAGGCAGGTAAAGATCAGAAGCCGGTCAACGCAATCAAGCGCGCGTTACGTCAGTCTGGCGTCAAGCTGGACACGTCAACGGCTCGGGCGGAGTGATCGCGCTGCGGCATCAAAAATGACAAATCCCCGCAACCCTCCGTATTCAGCGGCGGACGGGGTTCCCTTTGCGTGCGTGCGTCGATATTCGCGTCGTTCTTGCTTGATCAAACGAGGCGAATATGGAACAGTTCTTGATTCCGCTCATGAGCGGCGTAAGGGGATTCAAGCATGCGAGTCATCATTAAGCAGGTGTGTCTGTGTCTGGTTGCCTTGTTGTTTGCGGGGCGTTTATGCGCCTGGGGTGCCGACGGCGAGAAAGCGCCAGTGGTGGTGGGGCCGCGTCTGACGGATGCGCAGTTCTTTTCCATGGTAGCTCTCGACCGCGCGGATCTGGCCGACGTGCGTGCGGCGGTGGCGAAGTCGGATTGGAGTGCGGCGAAACACGCGTTTGCAGCACATCTGCGCACCCGCCAGTCGCCGGTGTGGACCTTCGACTCGCGCGGCGTGGGCAAAGACCCGAAGCGGCGGTTTCCGGGAGCTGAGAAGGCGCTCCAGCATCGGTTTTCCAGCATCGGCATCGAGTGGGCGTTCGGCGAGTCGATCGACTGGTCGTTCAATCCGACCACGCAGCCGGATTCGAAGTGGCCGGCCAATCACGAGTGGACGTGGCAACTGAGCCGGCATACGATGTGGGTGGATCTGGGACGTGCGTATTACGCGACCGGCGACGAGAAGTATGCGGCTGAATTTGTTGCGGAACTCAAAAGCTGGGTGCGCGACTGTCCCCTTCCTGCAAAGGCGGACAACAAGGCGTACTCGCGCTGGCGCACGATCGAGGCGGGAATCCGGGCGGGCTCGAACTGGCCGGAGGTCTACCACCTGCTTCTCGCGTCTAAGTCGGTCGATGATGACGCGCTGATCCTTTTCCTGAAGAGCTACGTGGAGCACGCGCTTTACCTGATGCAGTTTTTCACGAAAGGGAACTGGCTGGCGATGGAGTCCAACGGGCTTTACCACGTGGGCGCGCTGTTTCCAGAATTCAAGGAGGCGCAGAACTGGCGTGACACTGCTCTCGGTCGGCTGTATCGGGAGTTCGATGTGCAGGTCTATCCAGACGGGGCGCAGATCGAACTTGCGCCCGGCTACCACGGGGTGACGGTTCAGAATTTCTTGGGGCCGGTGAACCTGGTGCCGCTGACCGGCTTCGCGGTGCCGAAGGACTACACGGCGAAAATGGAGAAGATGTTCGACTACTTTCTGTTCTCCATGCAGCCCACCCGGCGCACACCGGCGCTGAATGACTCGGGCGCTGGCTCGATGGAGAGGTGGATGGAAGCGGGCGCCAAGCTCTTTCCTAACCGCGAGGATTTCCGCTGGGTCGCCACCGAGGGCAAAGAGGGCAAAGCGCCGGCCCAAACGTCGTATCGGTTCCCTTACGCGGGACAGTTCATCCTGCGCAGCGGGTGGGACCGTAACGCGCTGTGGCTGTGTATGGACGGTGGGCCGTTCGGCTTTGGTCATCAGCACGAGGACAAGTTGGGGGTCACTCTGACCGCGTTCGGCAAGTCGCTGCTGGTGGAAGGCGGCGTCTACACCTACGACGCGAGCGACTGGCGGCGCTATGTGCTCAGCAGCCGCGCGCACAACGTGGTGTTCGTCGACGGGCTTGAGCAGAACCGGCGCAAGGAGCCCAAGGAGTCCTATGTCGTCAAAACGCCCTTGCCTCACGTGTGGGAAAGCAATGACACGTTCGATCATGTGTCGGCGGTGTACGATGAAGGCTGGGGGCCGAAGTCGGAGCGCAAAGTCAGGCAGACGCGGCATGTGTTCTTCGTCAAGCCGAACCTGTTCGTGATCGCAGACGAACTGGAGCCGACTGACGAGCAGCCTCACACGTATGAGTCCCTGTTCCATCTGGACGCAGAGGATGCGAAGGTGGAAGGGTTTCAGGTCACTACGCAAAACAAAGGGCCGAACCTGACGCTGCTTGCGTTCGGCGCGGAAAGCGTGAGTATCGTCAAAGGGCAGAAAGAGCCCGTCGTGCAGGGCTGGCTGCCGGATTCGTCCGCCGGTTACGGCGGCATCCGGCCGATCCCCACGGCCATTTACAGGAAGCAGTCGCAGGGAAAGGTTACGATGCTCTACGCGCTGTGGCCGAGTGCAACGGCTGCGGATAAGTGCCCCGTGAAAGAGCTGATTTTTGCCGATAGCACGCTCAATGTGCGCTGGGCGGATGGCTCAGAGAAAACCGTCCGGTTGGGTTCCGTTCAATAAAGGTTCTGGTCATGGAAAAACTGGTTGAAGGCGTGCTCTGGTATTTCGCATTCGTTTTCTCGACGACGCTTCACGAGGCCTCGCATGCGTTTGCCGCGTTCAAACTCGGCGACCGGACGGCCTACGAGGGTGGGCATGTGACGTTGAGCCCGGTTCCGCACATGAGGCGCGAGCCTCTGGGCATGGTCGTGATTCCCATTGTCTCGTTTCTGCTGGGCGGCTGGATGATCGGCTGGGCCAGCGTGCCCTACAATCCCCGCTGGGCGTATGAGCGCCCGCAGGCCTCGGCCAAAATGTCGGCAGCAGGGCCGGCCGCGAATCTGCTGCTGGTGCTTGTGGCTGCGCTGCTCATGCGCCTCGGAATGCTGGCTGGCGTCTTTTATCCGCTGGATAACATCGACTACTCGCACGTGATCGGTGCGACGCGGAGCGGGATGTTCGCGGCACCCGCCGAAATGCTCAATGTGTTTTTGTCGCTCAACCTGCTCCTCTTTCTGTTCAATCTCATCCCGCTGCCGCCGCTTGACGGGAGTGGGGTCATCCCGTGGTTCTTGAGCCGGGAGCAGGCGCAGAAATACCTGGAACTCCTCAGCAACTCCTCCTTTTCGCTCATCGGGCTGTTCATCGCCTGGAAAATCTTCGACATCATCTATGAACCGCTGCATCTGATTTTTATTAACGTGCTGTTTTACCCTGCGGCGCACTACGGTTGACGTGTGTCTTTGGGGAGGGGCAAGCGTCTGCTTGCCCGGACGAGCAGACGCTCGTCCCTCCCGTGCCTTCGCACGCAACACGTACCCAACTCACGCCGCCCTGTCGCCAACCGATGTCTCTGGGTGCGAACGAAAGCGCTTGATTAGTCTGCTCGATTTTGAGAACGTTTATTTAGCTGAATATTGCTAAGAGATGTTTGTGCCTAAAGGACTGTTTATGCAACGAAACGTATCGCCGAGCGTTGTGTCGTACTGGTTGTTTGCGGCGGCGCTTGTCAGAATCGGGCTGGACTGTGTCCGGCATAAAGTAGATGCCTGGCCGAATGTCTGGCAGCATGAGATCATGTTTTATGTGGGTGTCGTCTTTGTGTTGCTCGCGCTCCTTGCGCGCTGGAAGCCGCTTGGCGCGGCCATCTCCAGCCTGGTCTGCTACGCCTTTGTTTTCACCTACTTTTTTGCCACGGTTGGCCAATACGCCGGCATTTGGATCTGGTTCGAGTTTGCTGATCTGGCGCCGCTCTGCGGAGCACTGGGGTTCGCGCTGGGGATGGGAAGCGCGCTCCGCGTTCATGCCGTCACCGCGAAAGCCAAGTGGCTTCAGGCTGGGGTCTGGTGTTTTTTCGCCATTGCGCTTCTGCCGACAGGTATTGCCGTGTTGGCCTTTGCCGGTCAACATGTTCCAGGTGGACTCATGCAGAAGCTCCCTGAGCAAGCGCTGTTCGTGATAGGCGTGGTCACATGCACCATGCCCCTGTTAACGATCACGGAGTACCGCAAGTTACCGCTTGCGAGCTTAGGATGTGTTTTGGCGGCGTGTACCTTGATCGGAGTGATGCTGCTGGTGGCATGACTCGCTGTGGGACTGTTGTGGCGTTGGAGAACACGTGTTTCGTATAACAAGGAGGTTGCTATGATGCGCTATATGATGGCAGGTTTTGTGGGGGTCATGGTGTCGGGCTGTGCGAGTCTTGAATTTCACGAGGCCACTCACGCGACGCCCCGCGGCGTTCGCGTGCGGGAGCCGGTCAGTTGCGTCGTGGTCAAGGAGATCACGCGGAAAAGCGGGTTCAGGCAGACGGTCGAGACGGTCTCCGTCCTGCCTTTGGGTGTGGCTTACGATATCAACGTGAAGCAGGGTTGGTTCAGCTCAACGCAATTCAGCGTCTCCCTCACGGACGAGGGGACGCTGAAGCAGGTTACGTTCGACGCGGACCCGCAGGTCGACGAGACCCTGAAGGCTGCCGCCGATGTGCTGGACAGCGTGCCGATATTGAAAGCGCTGCGTTCAGACGAGGACGATCCGATCGTCACCGAACGGATCGTCACGGTGCGTCGCTTGGAACTGGCCAAGTAGGCTACTTCAGCGGAACGAGGCGGATGGCGTGGCCGCCGTTGCTGGCCAGGTCGGCGGTAATTGTGTCGGACGAGGTCACCTCGCGCGTCGCGCAGGCCACTTTCGTGCGGTCCGCTCCGTCCGGCGCGGCGTCGCTGTAGATCTGCGCGGTGTACTTCTTGCCGGGCGTCAGGAACGTCAGCGGGATGGCCAGCGTGCGGCGCTCCAGCGCGTTGATCGAGCCCACGAACCAGTCTCCGCCGCTGCGGCGGGCGACCGTGGCATAGGCGCCAATCTTGGCGTTCAGCACCTTCGTGTCGTCCCAGACTGTGGGGATCTGCCGCCAGAAGTCCAGCTCAGGGTCAGCCTTGTACATGCCGGGGTTGTCGTACCAGAAGAGGAATTGCCACGGGCTGTAATACACCGCAGGAAGCGCGAGCTGGTGGGCGCGGGTGTTCTTGACGCGGCCGTTGTACCAGCACGGCGTGTAGTCGCCGGGTCCGCAGAGGTAGCGCGTGAAGGGCAGGGTGCAGTTGTGGGGCGACTCGGGCATCTCCTCGTTGCCGCTGATCCCTTCGACGGTCATGACGTTGGGCCAGGTTCGCTGGTTGCCGGTGAGGCGGTACTCGTCGTGTATGTCGATCATCAGGCGGGCCTCGCCCGCCTTGCGGATGGCGTCGTGCAGCCACGCGGTCCACTTCTGGTTGCCGACGTTGACGAAGCCGTACTTGAGGCCCGCGACGCCCCAGGATTTGTAGAGCGGCAACAGTTCGTCCAGACGGCGCTCCAGCTCGCGGCGGTTGACATAGAGCAGGATGCCCACGCCCTTTTCCTTGCCGTAGCGGATCACGTCCTGTAGGTCGAGCGGGCCTTTCGAGCGCTTGGGGTCGAGATTGACCGCGCGGGCGTCCGAGGCGTCGTCGTACTCGTGGCCGTACCAGCCCGCGTCGAACTCCACGTATTGAAGGTTCATGACCTTGGCGAAGTCCACGCAGGCCTTGCCGCCGGTGGTGGTGAGCGAGGTTTCACGGATGACCTTGCCGGGCTTGATCCACGAGGTGTCGGCGATCTTCGAGGGCTCGTTCAGGTTGAGGATGAAATCGTTCTGCTCCAGCAGGCGGGCCGCGTTGTCGGCGACCATCACGAAGCGCCACGGCGTGGCGCCGGGCAGCGGCAGGACGGCCTTGCCGTCGAGCTTCGAGACGAGCGCGTTGGGCTTGCCCGTGAGCGGAGCGAACTTCATGCGGGCGAAGGTGAACAGCCCGGCCTCGCCGATGGCCACGACCGGGCCGTCTGTCAGCTCGACGGTCAGCGGGCGCTCCGCGCCATCTTTGACTTCGCTCAGCCGGGTCGGCTTGTAGGTGCCCTGGGCGTTGTAGACCGGCCAGGCGCGGTGATCCCCGGTGAAGACGAACTCGGTGTTCTCCTTGGCGACGTCGAGCTGTGTCAGGGTCTGCTTAGGGAAGACGTAGCGGAAAGCAAAGCCGGCGTTGTAGGCGCGGCATTCGAGTGTCAGCGTCAGGTCTCCGGTGCCCTTGATTTTGTGAGTGAGCGTCAGTGCCTGATAGGCGTCGGTCACCAGCGAGCGCTCTCCGTAGGGCGGTTTCCATGTCTGGTTGACCGCGGTTCGCGCTTCGGAGACAAAGGAATAGCCGCAGGTGAGGTCAGCCTTGTCCTCGGTCATGAAGCCGAGCTTGGACGCCAGAATGACCGGCTTTCCCCTGAAATCCACGCGGTAAGTGAGCGCGCCCTCGGGCGAAAGGTCAATGGCCGCGCGGACCGCTTTGTCTGGCGACTCGAGCAGGCGGTCGGCGGCCTGTGCGGCCGCGGTGAATAGCGCGAGGGCGAAGAGTGTACGTGGAATCTGTTTCATGTGAACGGTCTCCTAATTACTAACTCCAAAATCCCAACTCGGCGCTTTCGGGGAAAGCGCCCTACCTGAAACACCAGCCATTCTAATTTTGGCATCTCCGTTCACTCATATCCGCGCCCGGGAGGTCGCGGGCGACCTTGCGCGGCGCGTCTTTCAGGGGCGGCGCGCGGCCTCCGGACGCGCCCTGCGCATGATTTCGCGCCTGTTTGCGAACAGAACAGTCAAAACAAGAATTGCTGCTAAAATACGCCTTCACCTTTGTCCGCCGCTCAGGCTGATCGAGTATCCCAGAACCACGGGACGTTCGAACGGCACAGCGACGTGGGCGTGGCCGGAGGCACCAACCGCCTGCCCGGTACGCAAATCCAATAGGGGACGGACATCATTATAGTCAAATGTGACGCGCACTGTCGCCCCCTTTTTGAGCGGGGTTGCGCTTTGCGTCACGTCCTCGCCGGTCTGCTCGTGCTGACGCTGTTCGAGGGCGAAGATCAGGTCGTTGTCCCGGCGGTAGCGGTAAACGGTTACGCCGGAGTCGGGTGTGGAAACGCGCACGGCGGGTGGCGGAAGCATCGCGACGAGTTGCGCGACAGCCTGCGTGCAGGGCTCGAAGAGGGGGGCGTGGCGCGGTGTGCCGTTGGCGAGGAAGACACCCGGCTCTCCCGTGTAGAGCAGACGGTTGCCGGGCGCTTTCGCGAAGCGCTGCAGCGCCTGAGCCTCGCGGTCTGAGAGCGCGAACGAGTCCGGCAGCAGGCAGGCCTCGAAGCCTCGCTCGGCGAGCGCGTCGTTCTCGATCTCTTCGTATGACACGAACTGCGGCGACCAGCCGGCTTCGCGCAGGCGCTGCCACAGTTCGGTGCGCAGCGCGGCGTGGCGGTTGTGCGAGGCCTCGTAGCTTGAAAAACGGCGGTGCCACGTCGCACCGTCCCCGAACGACTCGAAGAGCCACGCGAGCTGGATCGACGGCTGCGAATAGTGGACGGCAACCGGATCATACAGGCGTTCCGCGCGCAGCAGCAGACGCGCGAGGGGCGACTGCATCTCGCGCACGACAGGGGCGAGGGCGCGGCCTTTGGCGCTGAGGCGCAGCGAGTCGCCTTCGCCTTCGAGCAGATCCTCGCTCCACCAGAGGATCGCGCCGCAGTCGCCCTCCAGCAGCAGGTGCCACAGCCGGCGCGAGACGGCCACGTGGTCGCTTTCGCCGTAGGTGGCGAGCAGGGGCTTGCCGCGCATGAAGGAGCCGAAGACCGCGCGTGCGGCGGTGATGTCGTATGGCTCCACCCAGTCGAGCGCGCGGGAGAGTTTCCAGAGGTCGTAGCCGCCCCAGGCGCTGGGCATCTGCGTGCCCTCGATGCCGACAGGCGTGGCGGGATCGGCCGCATGCGAGGCGCTGCGCAGGTCGGCCAAGGTCTCGGACAGGCAGTCGTCCATAAAGGTGCGGAAGTCGCACCACGGCGCGAGGTGCCAGCGCGAAGGTTCGGCTCGCGCCGCCTCTGACGTATAGCGCGTGGCGCGCACGGCGGCCCAGTCGGGCGTGCGCCCCGTGGCCATCGCGCATCCGGCCATGCGCGCTTTGATCTCGTCGGTCGAGAAAGGCGTGACCGCCTTCCACGCGGCAAACGAGGTGAGCCAGGCCGCGTTGAGGGCGTCGAGCGAGGGGTAGCGCCGCGCGAGCCAGAGACGGAAGGCGGCGAGGCTAGACGGAGAGAAGTCGTAGTCGAACGGGTTGGCGGACACGGTGACCGAGAGTTCGTCGCGTATGTCATAGAGCACCGGGCTGAAAGGCGCGTGTCGGGCGGCAGCCTGACGCACGTCTCTGCGTGCGCTCTCGCGCCAGCGGGGATCGACGAGGCTGTAGTCGCGCACAAACGATTTCGGGTCGCGCGTCTTGGCCCAGGCCGTGATAAAGGCGTTCCAGTCTGTGACATTTGACCGGAACTTGAGGCAGAGCCCGGGGCTGACGACATTTTCGACGTAATAATCGAAACCAGCGGCGGCCCATGGCACCGGGTCGCCGCCGGGGCCGGTCATAAGCGTGGTGACGCCCAGTTCGCGGCAGGCGGCCGCGAGCGCGTTGGTGTGGCCTCTGTTTTTCGCCACGGTGTCTCCGCACCAGAGAATCACGCGGTAGCGGTCGCCCCATGGCCGAAGGGACGCTTTTGTCTCAGCCGCAAAGGAGCAGGCTATCAGAGTGAGAAACGCGGGCAAAATGCGCATGAAATGAAATCCTCATGTGTTAGTGTAGTGTTTGATTTTGTCGCATTCAAGCTCGGCTATTGGTAATCGGTTGGGTGGGGTTGCGAGGATATCGCGTTTTCGGATGATCGTTTGGCCTTGAACCGGGCGGGAGGGGCAAGCGTCTGCTTGCCCGGACGAGCAGACTCTCGTCCCTCCCATGTATTCGCGCCCAACACGCATCAGACTCGCGTCTCCCCGTCACCAACCGATTGCCGGTTTTTACATTCCGCCTATTTGCATTTCGCCACAGATTGTGCATACTAGCGTAAACATGGTTTGGGAAAAGGGGTGGAAAGATGCGAATCAGGCTTGTGTTAGTGAGCGTTTCCGTAGGGCTCTTGTTTGCTGGCGCAGAGACGACCGAAGAGATTTTGCGGCGCGACTGGCTGCGGCAGGTGGAACTGCGGTTTTCGGAAGAGCCGAACCTGCGCACAAAGAAGGCGGTGTCGGCGACGCTTGAGGCGGATGCGGCGGGCGCGGTGGACGGCGTCGTCAACGAGCCGTGGGGCATGCATACCGATTTGGAGGAGAACCCGTGGTGGCAGGTGGACTTGCAGGCGCCACTGATATTTGACCGTGTGGTGGTGCATAATCGGGCGCAAGGCGCGCAGGAGCGCGCGGCCAAGCTCAGCCTGCTTGTCTCTCTGGACGGACAGACCTGGCAGACCGTTTACCAGCACAAGGGCGGAGCCTTTGGCAACGGCGCTGCGGCGCTGACCATTCCCTGCGGCGGGTGTGAGGCGCGGTATGTCCGTGTGCAGCTCGCGGCGAAGCTGTACCTGCATCTCAACGAGGTGCAGGTATTTGCCGCCGGGTCGCAGGAAAACGCAGCCCTGCATAAGCCGGCCACGCAGTCGAGCCTCTCCGAGTGGTCGGCGGACCATCTGTCTGCAGCGGTGGAAAAGAATCTGGCCGATGCGGCGCGGGAGTCGCTGGCGCGCGGGGAAAAACTGGCTGCGGCGCTGCGCTCAGCAGGCGTGGAAGTGGCGGCGTTTGAGGCCGAGGCGAAGGCGCTGACGCTCCAGATCGGCCAAACGAAGGGGCTTTCGGCAGCGGCTCAACAAGCGCTCTACATCGCGGTGCGACAGAGCGTGCGAACCCTGGCGCTGCGTAATCCGCTGCTGGCCTTCGACCGGCTGCTGGTCACCAAGCAGCTTGATCCGGGTTGGATCTACCACATGTCTGACCAGTATCTGGGCTGGTGGTCGCGACCCGGCGGCGGCATCTATGTGCTGGAGGACTTCAAGTCGGGCAAACCCAAAGAGACGTGTCTGACGGCGAGTTTCGCTGAAGGCTGTTTTCAACGGCCCATGCTCTCGTGGGATGCGAAGCGGATCGTTTTCGCCTACTGCCGCTTTGTTCCGGGTCTGGCGGAAAACCGCGACAAGGTGACCAAGTCGGCTCTGCCCGAGGAGTCGTTCTATCACCTCTACGAGATGAATGCAGATGGAACGGGACTGCGGCAGCTCACGTTCGGCAAATACAATGATTTCGATGCGCGGTATCTGCCGGACGGGCGGATCGTGTTCCTCTCCACGCGGCGCGGGTGGCAGACGCGCTACACGGATGAGGATGTGCGCAAGACGGTTGAGAATCCCGAGCTGCCCGAGTCCTATGTGCGCTGCGGCGGCGACGCCTATCGGCCGGTGGCGATCTATACGCTGCATACGATCCGGGCGGACGGTTCGGACATGCGCACGATCTCGCCTTTCGAGATGTTCGAGTGGACGCCCGCGGTGGCGAATGACGGCGCCCTCATTTACGCGCGCTGGGACTACATCGACCGCAGCAACCAGCCTTACATGGGGCTGTGGCGGGTGAATCCCGACGGCACACAGCCGCTGCACCTCTTCGGCAACTACACGGAAAACCCCAACACGCTGTTCGAGGCGCGGCCGATTCCGGGCTCGCGCAAGCTCGTTTTCACGGCGGGCGCGCACCACGCCAACACGGGCGGCTCGCTCGTGCTGCTGGACGTCACGCGCGGCGAGGACGGACAGGAGCCGATGACGCGCCTGACGCCCGAGGT
>CAYMLQ010000063.1:0-20183 GCA_964390795.1 uncultured Lentisphaeraceae bacterium | reverse complement strand
CCACCACGGCAAACCGACCGCGAAGAGCTGCAAGGCCGTTATGGACAGCAAGGTATACACGCCGAAGCCGGCAGTGGCCAAGGTCGACTGCAACGCCATGGCGGCGCGTCCGGAGGGAAGCCGCCAGATCAGAAAGGCATGGGAAGTCAGATTGGCTGCGGTCATGCCGACAATGAAGCCGGGCAAGGCGGCCAGCCGGTAGCCGACGGCGGCCAGCAGCATGGCGACGGTCGCAACCGCATTAGCTAGGAACAGCGTCTTGGGCTGACCCAGCGCGAGCGGGATGCGGTCCATGCTCACGACGAGCACGTGCGACCACGTGTACAGGGCAAGCCAGCGCGAGATGCCGCCGGCAGCCCGATAGCGCGCGTCATAGAGCGTCTCGAAGAAAAACGGCGCGGCAAGGGCGAAGGCCGCACACACCGTCCCGCTCGCCCACAGGATCGCGCGCCGGGCCTTGAGGCAGGCGCGGATCAAGCGCACCGGATCGTCCTGGCGGCGCGACAGCAGGGGGAAAAGCACGGTCGACCCCAAGCGTGTCGCGGTATGAATCGCCACCCTCGCGAAGGTCATGCCGATGCTGTAGAGCCCCAACTCGCCCATGGTTAGCAAGCGTCCGAGCAGAACACGGTCGAGGTGTGTCGCCAGAAAGCTCACCACCGTGCTCAGAAATACCCAGCGGCCGAAGCCGAGAAGATCACGCAACGCCTCGGCATCCCAGCCGAACCCATCGCGCCGCCCGCTGTTCCACAGGTGGCTCAGCACCAGCCGCGCGATGCTGTAGACGAGACCGCCGGCGACCAGCGCCCACACCGAACGCCAGCACAGGCCCCAGGCAATCATCGCCAGCAGCGAAACCGCCTGCGGTATCAGCTCGAGCAGCGTCAGCTTGCGCATCGCGAGAGAGCGGTTCAGGGTGAATACGCTGGTCGAGGTGAGCCCACCGATCAGAGCGGTCAGGCCAGTGACCGGCAGAAGATAGGCCAGCGCAGCGGCGTCCGCGTTGTTGGCCGCGAAGAAACGGGATACGGGATACGCCAAGACCAGCGTGAGCAGCCACAGCGCGAATCCGCGGATGACCTGCAGGCTCCACGCCGTGCGCAGGAAGGCGGGCGAAGTCCCTCCCTTGCGCTGGATGATCCCCGGACCGACCCCAACGTCGGAGAACATCTGTAGACCCTGCATGAACACGTTGACCAGCGCCATCAGGCCGAACGCCTCGGGAAAGAGCAGTCGGGCCAGAACCAGATTGCCGGCCAGACGCAGCACCTGCGAACCGCCGTAGCCGACCAGCGTCCAGAGTGAACCCTTTAGGGCCTTCTGAGTGTCGTCACCGGATTTCTTTGGAGGAGTCTCATGCATAATGGGGTGCCTGCTAAAGCGCGCGCGGCCGCCGCACAGAAGGTGCGGCGGCAACGACGGCGCATTCATCATCAAGCGAGTGGGCGGGCGCTGCCGTCAGGCCAGCCAGCCCTCCGCAGGCCAGCAGAATCACAGGATTGAACATGTTATTGAACAGGTTGTCGATCATAAAGAGTCCGATCAGCAGTTGCAGCCCCGCCATGGCCGCCACCGCGGGCTGCTTCCACCGCACAGGAGGATACAGGCGCAGAAAGCAAAGCTGCGGCACCAGCAGGGTCACCGTCAGAATCGTCAGCCCGATCAGCCCGTCCCTTCCCAGCGCCAAAACCCAGAGGCCGTCGGGAACCGAAACGATCTCGCCGGCGTCGTCGCGGACAAACGAGCGTCTGAACCGGCCCCAGCCAAGCGAGGGCCGGATGAGCGCTTTTTCAATGAGCACGTTCTCATTCTTGATGCGGAATTCGAGCGAGCCTGCGCGATCCGCGTTTGACGCGCTCGCCGCGGCCTCGATCAGGTTCTGCCCGCTCCACAGGCCGGTGCCGCGCAAAACCATATATAGGATCGGCAGCAGCAGCAGCACGTAAACCGGGAAGCGCATCCGCAAGAGGCGCGCAGCAAAAAACAACCCCGTCCCCAACAGCAAGAGGAACAGCGCGCCCGTGGATTTGCACAGCACGGTGGTCACGGCGAGTGCGCCCCAGGCCAGCCATAGCAGGCGGCGCTGCTGGCTGGGTAGATCCTTGAAACCCCCACCCGCAAGCAGGGTCAGCCCGCACAGCGTCGCGCTGGCCATCCACATCGCCGTCATGAGCCCGTGCTCCATGAAGACCACCGGGCGCCACCCGCCCGCACGCTTCGCCTGACCGAACACGTGGGGATGGAAACCGTACACGATGCGGTGCAGCCGCGGGCTCATGGCCCCCTCATAAAGACAGAAGGGCATATAGACCAGCCCGCCGATAAACATGCCGATGGCAAGCTCGCGCAAACGCGCCGCTGTGCCGAAGTACAGCCGGCCGATGAACCAGGGCGTTCCCCAAAGTAAAAACCTGTCCAGCACGGAGGAAATGCCCTCGTGCGCGCCGAGCCCGTTCGCCAGCGCCGTAAAGAACGGAACTGCACACCACCCCGCCATCGGAACATCCACCGCATGGAAGCGATACCGAGCGAAGGCTGACGAATTGAAGATTGCAGTCCCCAGCAGAATGCCCAAGCTGGCCGCGCTGATCTTGCCATAGTCCGGCAACCCCGGAATGTTGAAGCCATATTGCGGCAAGAACATCCACGCCAGCAGAAAACCGGCCAGAACCGCCTGATGCGCACGCAGGCGGGCAAACAGCCACAGCACAAGCGGAATCCAGCCGAACAGGGCGATCGGTATGGTTGGCAACATGAGCGGTCTATTCCTTTTGGAGTACCAGCCGGCCTCGTTTACAGATCGTACTTGTCACAACACAACTCTTAAGTCAAAATACGAGCTTATGAAAACCAGTGTCGGAATACTAGCACATAATGAAGAGCACCGCCTGCCCCCGCTGCTCTCGGATGTGTGGCAACAAAGCTGGCTCAAGCCCGAAAAGCGCGGAGACGCACCGCTGGAAATCGTGTGCGTCGTCAACGGCTCTAGCGACC
Source organism: uncultured Lentisphaeraceae bacterium (assembly GCA_964390795.1). GTDB lineage: Bacteria > Verrucomicrobiota > Kiritimatiellia > RFP12 > UBA1067 > CAYMLQ01. Next base: position 17,189 of record CAYMLQ010000063.1, on the reverse strand, counting down.
GCACGGCCGTGGTCGCCCGCGCGTATTTTGCGGCGCATCCGCTGCCGGGTTTGACGGCCAAGGTCGTGGAGATCGCCCGCCCGGGAAAAGCCAACGCGTGGAACCAGTACGTGCAGCACCTCAGCGACCCGCTCGCCGACGCCCTTTTCCTGGTCGATGCCGACATCCGCCTGCCCGACGCCGACACCCTGTTGCGTCTGGCCAGCGCGCTGAAGGCCGCGCCGGAAGCCGTGGTGGCGGTCGACCGCCCCCTGAAGACGTTCGGCGCACAGGGGGCAGATGCCGCGCGCGTGCGCCTTTCGCAGGCTGCGGCCGAGCTGGCGGCGACTGGCCCGGCCAAGCTCTGCGGGCAGCTTTACCTGGCCCGCTCCGCCGCCCTGCGAGCGCTCCCCATGCCCGAGGGCCTGCTCGTCGAGGACGGTTTCGTCAAGGCCATGCTGCTGACCGATAATTTCCGGACGCCTGAAAATCTCGCCCGCATCGTCAAGGCGGAGGGAGCCTGCCATCTCTTCGAGGCCGAGACCGCCTTCGGGCGCCTGCTGCGGCACGAGCGGCGCATCATGATCGGCACGGTGATGAACTGGCTGGTGTTCCGCGACCTGCAGGCCGCCGCAGCCCGCGGCGAAGACGTCGGCGAACTGCTGCGCCGCCGCAACGGGGAGCAGCCCGACTGGGTGGTCCGGCTGACCCTGGCGAATTGGAGGCAGGTCGCCTCTGCCGTAGCCCGCGAGTATGCCGGTCTGCCCTTGCGTCAATGGGCGCAGAGCGGCAGGCGGCTGCGCATCCTTCCCGGCGCGCTGCTCCGGGCGGGCTTCAACATGCTGGCCTCCGTTTCGGCGTGCGGCGAACTGCGGCGTGGCCGGCTGAGGTGGTAACGCTCCGGACAGAAGAACAGGATATCATGGGAACTGAAAAACCGTACGCGGTCCTGCTCGTGGGCCCCTATCAGCGCGAACAGCGCGTCTCGAGCATGACGTTCTATATTCAGTCGCTGGAACGCGAGCTGGCCGCCCAGGGCGTCGCGGTCCACTGCCTGTCGCCTGCCGTGCGCTGGGGTGCCCTGCGCATCCCCGTAACGGCGATCTCCAAGCTGCTGGCGGCGGTCGACAAGCTGGTGATCTTCCCGCGCGTCCTGAAGCGCCGCATCGCGGAGTTGCAGGCGGACGCGCCCGTGGTGGTGCATATCGTCGACCAGGCCTACGCCAATTACACGCGCCACCTGCAGCGCGTGCCGCACGTCGTCACCTGCCACGACGTGATCTCCCTGCAAGCGTGCCTCGGCGAAGCGGCGGAGCGGCGCGAGCCATGGCGCACGCGGCTCTACCAGCGCCTGGTGCGTCGCGGCCTGGCACACGCCCAGTTTATCGCCGCCATCTCCGCCACGACGCGCGACCACCTGCTGCGCCTGACCGGCCTGCCGCCGGAGCGCGTGTCGGTCGTGTACAACGGACTGCACTACCCCTACCGGCCGATGGACCGCGACGAGGCGCTGCGCCTCCTCGCACCCAAGTGGACCGCCTCCTGGCCGGTGACAACCCCCTTCTTCCTGCATGTCGGCATCAACATCTGGTACAAGAACCGGCCCGGCGTGCTTTCGATCTTTCACGCCTGGCGGCAGCAGGCACCCGCCGATCCGACGCGCCTGGTCATGATCGGCCCGGCCTTCACGCCCGAGATGCGCGAGCAGGTGCAGCGCGACGGCCTCGGCGACCACGTGCTGTCGCTCAGCGGCCTGACCAACGAGGAGCTGCGCGCCGTCTACAGCCTGGCCGCCGCGCTCATCTTCCCTTCCTTCACGGAGGGCTTCGGCTGGCCCATTCTCGAAGCCATGGCCTGCGGCTGCCCGGTCTTCACCAGCGACCGCCTGCCCATGACGGAGGTCGGCGGCGAGGCGGCCTCCTACTTCGACCCGGCCCGCCCGGACCAGGCCGCGGCGCTCCTCCGTGAGGCCCAGCCCCGCTGGCCGGCCATGCGCCAAGCCGGCCCTCTGCGCGCCGAGCGCTTCTCCACCGCCAACATGATCGGCGGCTACCGCTCGCTCTATGAGGCCGCCCTCGACCGCACCCCAAGCCCCTCTTCATAGTCGATGTGTCAGGCAGCGACTCGCTATTTGGTGCAAGACGCAACGGTGCGTCCTATACTTCCAATCGGACTAAGAAAGGAGTATGGGATGAACGACACCGTTGCGTGCGAGAAGGATGCCACAGAGGCGCTTTCGGATCAAGCGGAGATTGGCAGGCTGCTGGTGCGCGGCGGCGGGGAGTGCTTCGAGGTGGACTGGGACGCCGGGTCGAAAGTGACGCCGATGGGGTCTGTTGTGTTCTTCGCGCAGCACCTGAAAACGGGCGGCCTGCGACTATGACCGGTTCTTCCGCCGGCGCAGGAGTCCGCAGGCGCCTTGATGCAGCCGGGTCAGAAGGGACAACGCGCGCTGCACCCGGTCAAACACGCCCGCGAGCCAGAGCGGCCGACTGTCATTGAGGATGGCGGTCAGGGCGGGAACACCCGCCTGCACCATGCGGTCAATCGTTTGACGGAGCCGGCGGTACTGGCTGACATCCTGCCGGGCCACAAGGATGACGGCGTCCGCGTGGATCGCCGTAAAGTAGCTCATATCGTCGTCCAGCACACAGCCAGCGTCCACGATCAGCGTGGTATCGGCCTCGCGGGCCTCGCGCAAGATGTCGGCGATCCTCGAGAAGGCCGGGGGCCGGCCGCCGCCCTCGGCCGGGAGCGCCCGCAAGCCGCGCTCGGAGTCGGTCCGCGTCAGCTCCGCCCAAGGCTGGCCGTCCTCCCGCAGCGCGGTTTCCAGTCCGGGTCCCGGCGGCAGCCCGAGCGCCGCCGCCAAGCCAGGGCGGGCCACATTCGTCTCGAGCAGCACGACAGGCTTCCGCAGGGCGGTCAGGGCATGGGCCGTGTTGATGGCGAGGCGGGTTACGCCGCAGCGCGGATTGAGCCCGCAGAACACGAACACGCGCCCCCCCCGCTCGCACTCGAAGTTCAGGCGGACGGCCAGCTCGCGGATCGCGTGGACAGAGCCGTGACCGTGCGCAGCGAGCGTGGCGCGCGCGAAATCCGCGTCGGAGGAGACGGAGGAGACGTACGAGGCGATCGGGTCGGGGCCGGGAGCGCCTAGCGCCAGCTCCAGTTCGCGCGGCGTGCGGATGCGGTTGTCAAGCAGGTCAAAGGCCATCACGATGACCAGCACGCTGCCGAAGCCGAAGGCCAGCGCGAGGGCCAGCAGGGTCACTCTGTTGGTGGTGGCCGTCGCCGTCCGCTGCGGCGTCACCGCGTACTTGTCGATGGAGATGCGTACGGGCGCTTTCGCCTCCAGCTCGCAATCGTCGATACGGTTGTCCAGCGCGGCCAGGCGGGTGCGCAGCTGGCCGACCGCAAAGCTGAGGTTGGCGGCCTGGAAAATGGCCTCGGAAACGGCCGACGACTCGGTTCGCGCGCACTCGAGCTGCGCCGCCAGCGTCTGCGCCGTCTCGGTGGCCGAGGCGCACACGCTGCGCGCCTTGATCACCTCGGACTCAAGCTCGAATGTCCGCTTCTCCCGCAAATTGCGGATGGTCTCGTCATTCACGCGGCTCTTGTACGTGGTGAGATACTCGTTCATGGCCTTCATGCGGGCTTCGATGTATTGCCGGTCGGCGTTCTGCGGGGTCAGCCCGTCGATGTTGGCCCGCAGGCTCTGAAGCTGCTCGTAGGTCCACTGCTCGATGCGGTTGATGCCGAAGTTGTCGGCCACGCGCTCGTCCGCGAAGGGCTGCTGATCGAGCTTGGCGAGCAGCTCCTGGTCGCGGAGCGCCCGCTTTAACTGGCTCGCCTTGTCCGCGCGCACCGCCTCGGCCTCCCAGTACAGGCGCTGGATCTGCTCTGCCTTGGTCAGGTGCGCGGTGTAGGCCTCGTGCAGAAAGGACTTGCTCTCCACGGTGTCGGCCAAAGCCAGCAACGCCTCGCGCTGCTCCGCGATGCGCTCCACCATCTTCTGGCGCTCCTCCCGCAAGTACGACAAGCGCCGCACATACTGCTGCTCCTGCTCCCTCTGGATGCGCTCGATGAAGACTTCGAGCAGCGTGTTCAGGGCCGGCCCCAGACCGTCCGGCTGCGGCGCGGTGATACGGGCGCTGATGAGATAGGAGCGGGGCACCTCCATGATCTTGACGCGGCTGATCAGACGGTAGACGTTGCGGTCGGGTCCGTCATCGGCCTCCAGAAACGCCGGGAAGTTGGTGGCCGGCATCCGGCTCACCGCCTCTCGGGCGACATCGTACCCGGCAATCCGCGCGACCAGCGTGCGGGAGTAGTCGCCCAGGTTTCCGGGGATCATGTCGCGCTCGCGCCCGTCCAGCGTCGGCTCCTTGGCGGGATCCAAGCGCAGCAGCGCGTCGGCCGCGTAGGTGGGCCGCACGAACGGCTGCACCAGCAGACTGCAGGCCAGGCTGAGCAGCCCGCCGAGCGCCAGGATCAGCAAGCCGCGCCGCTGCACAAACACGAGCGGCAAAAAGGGCTTGGCCTTGCGCCCTTCCCCGATGTGCCGGAGCCGTATATCCTGATCTTGTCGTGTGTCCATGGAGCCTGTCAATTGTTGCTGCCGCCGTTTACGAACCCCTGCTGCCCCCAGAGCTTGAGGCGCAACTCCTGCATGGCGCCGACCCGCTCTGCGGCCGTCAGGGTGAAATCAATGACCTTCATGGCCGGCAGCATCTGGGTCATGTAGTAGTTGAACCGGCTGAGGCCGCTCTCGCTGACATACAGAATGTCGCCGTCGCGCAGGACGTAATTGCGCCGGAAATCGCCGTGCCGGGTAATCTCGTCGAGGTTGATGTCCTGGACCAGCCCCTGCTCCTCATGCGCGCGCACCAGAAAGACATGCTGCGCGTTCGCGCTCTTGGTCACCCCGCCAGACTGCATGATGGCATCCAGCACCGTCATTTCGGAGCGCAGCAGGAGGACGCCCGGCGTGACCACCTCGCCCATGACATGCGCGATCTGATCATCGCTCTGGGGGATGAAGATGAGGTCGCCGTTCTGCAGTTTGGCGTTCAGCGCCAGATTCCCGTTCTCAAGCAGCTCCTTGAGGTCGATCCAGAGCGCCAGCTCTTTGCCGCGCACGATCATGCACCGCGTCAGAAACGACTTCTGCGTGTCGACCGGAAGCCCCCCGGCGAGCGCCAACGCCTCCAGCAGCGTGCCCTGACCGTTGAAGCGCACCGCGCCGGGATGGGTGACACGCCCCAGAACAAACACCGTGTTGTTGTTGTACTCCTGCATCACGAGGGTGACCTCGGGCTTGTCGAAATACACGCAGAGCTGACTCCGCACCTGGTCGGTGACGTCGCGCAGCGTCCGCCCCCCGACCTGCACGATGCCCGCCAGCGGCAGGGCCACGGCGCCGTCAGGCGAAACCGTGACGGATGGCAAGGAGACATCCTCCCGCCCCCGAACAAGGAAAGCGAACTTGTCCCCCGGACCGAGGTGATAGGCGGAGACGGTGTTCGAGGAAAAGCCGGTCACCGTCTCCTGCGAGGCATACTGCTTGGTCGGCGCCTTGATCTCGGAGGTGAAGAACCGGTCGGGGAACGCATTGGTCGAGGCCGCGAAAGGCGCGCCGGCATCCTTGGCCGCAAACACGGCGGACGCGGACGGCTGCGAGCTGGTGCAGGCGCACAGCGCCAGCAACACGGCGCTCAGCGCGCCGGCCAGCGGCAGAAACACCGTCAAACGCCGGGCACCGCTCATCAGCTTGCTCCCTTTCGGCAGGCAGACTCATCCAGCTCGCGCGTGGCGCGCCGCTTTCCAACCAGCAGGCAACGCATCTGATAGCGGCGCAGAAAGGCGCGGAACGCAAGGTCGCCGTAGCGCGGCTTGCGGTCCAGCAGGCTGCGGACATAGCCCCACCACATGGCCAGCCCGCCGAGCACGAAAGGCGGAACGGTCATCCTGAAAAGGGAACTGACCGTCATGTAGAGCAGGCCGGTGCCCATGAAGTACTGACCGTAACCGTGGCGCATGCGGCCGGTCCAAATGCTTTGCTGGCTCGACCCCATGGGCCGCAGGTGAATAAAGCGAAGCTCGGGCTCGTCCCAACTGCACGCCTTCCAGCCCAGCAAACGGCAGCGGTGGCAGTCGATGCCGTCCCACATCACCTCGCGCACGAACCCGCCCACTTCGCCGAAACAGGCCGTGCGGTAGAACTTGGTCATGCCGACGGACATTTCGTCGCCGCACTTCTCGCTGACCTGCGCGCCGGTCCGGGCGTCTATGAAGTAGGCCTTGCCGCTACAGGTGCCCAGCCGCGGGTCTGCGGCCATTCGGTCAAGCAGGATCTCGAAATAGCGCGGGGGCAAGTCGAGGTCGAGGTCAAATTTGCACAGAAAATCGTACTCGTCGAGCTTCACGGTCTCGAAGCCCGCATAGAAGGCGTCCACCACGCCGGGGCCGACCGCGCGCCTCCCCCGGTCCTCACGCCGCACCACCTGAATCCACGGATGGCAGGCGGCGTACTCGGCCAGGATGGTGGGCGTGGCGTCGCTCGAGCCGTCATCCACGAAAACCCACAGGTCTGGCCGGCGCGTCTGCTTTAGCACGCTGTCAATGCAGCGCCTGGCGTATTCAGCCTCGTCACGGCAGGGTGTGATCAACACATAACGCATCGCCATGGTGTAACTCCTTCACCGTATTAATCTCGGTTCAATTTAGCAAACGACTGTTGCAGACGCAAGCTGTTAGGCGCCAGCGAGAACTCCCGCTCAATGTGCGCGCGGCCGGCCTGGGCAACGCGCGAACGCTCCTCCGACTGCCGGGCTAGGCGGCCCAGCAGGCCGGCCAGCGCAGAGGCGTCTCCGGGCGGCGTCAAATAGCCGGTCTTCCCGTTCTCGATCAGCTCGCGAATGGCAGGCAGGTCGCCGCTCACGGCGCACACCGCGCAGGCCATCGCCTCCATCAGCGCCACAGGAATGCCGTCGCGATCCCCGTCCGATTCCTGCCTGCACGGCAGAACGAAGAGGTCAGCCTCGGCGAGAGCCGCCCGCACCGCCGCATTCTGCGCCGCGCCCACCAGCTCGACCTCCGCCTGAAGCCCCAGCGCGGCCACACGGGCGGCCAGCGCCTCGCGCTCAGGACCGTCACCCAGCAGCTTGCAGGTGAAAGGGACGCACTGAGCACGCAGCTTACCGAGCGCGTCCACAAGCAGGTCGAAACCCTTCTTGGGCACCAGGCGGCCGACCGCGACAATCCGCAGCGGGGCGGCCGCAGCCCGTGGCGGTGCCGGCGCGAACTCGGACGGGTCCACCCCGCAGCGCACCAACGGATACGCCTCGTCCGGACGGCTGACCAACGAACAATAGAACGCGCGGTGCCAATGGCTGATGCAGGCGACAAACGCGGCGCGCGCAAGCTTCTCCGGCAACAGCACCCGGTCCCGGAAAAGATCAGCCGCGTGCCCGGTGAAACTGAAACGGCACCCCAGTTGCCGCGCGGCGTACATAGCGATGCTTGCGGACATATGCGCGAAATGCGCATGCAGATGCGTGACGCCCAAGGCCCGCCCTCGCCGCGCCAAGGCCAAGCCGACCAGACCGTGCCACACGATCTTCAGGCGCGCCGCGCCACGCGCGTCCCCAGCCCGCAGGGCATCGCGCACGGCAAGCGCCAGAGTCGCAGCCGCCGCGCAGGGATGACGCAGCGCCTCCGCGAGGATGCACAGGAGCAGCCGCGCGATGCCCGCGCCGTACAGGCTGACCGTCTCGTCCGCCAGGCGTTCGAGCGCGTCGCTGCCCAGCCCCCGTTCCGGCGCATGCACCGACGCGGCAGAGACACGCACCCCGGCCGTACGCAAGGCGAACAGCTCCCGATACACGAAGGTCTCCGAGAGCTTCGGCAGCCGCGGCGCGAGATAGAGGATATGTTGCGGCGTCACGAGAGACCCTCCGCTGACGGCTTCGGCGGGATGATCCGCGCGGGAATGCCGACCGCCGTATGCCCCGGCGGCACGTCCTGCAGCACCACGCTCAGCGCGCCGATCCGTGCACCCCGCCCGATGCGTATGCCTCCCAGCACTTGCGCGTACGCGCCGAACTCCACGTCGTCCTCCACCACGGGCACCGGCCCGCCCTCCACTCGGTTACCGATCGTGACGCCCTGCCGCAGCGTGCAGCCGGTGCCCAGCTTAACCTCCGAGTGGATGAAAATATTTCCGAAATGGTAGATGCGCAGCCCCGGGCCGATCTCGCACGCCTTGGTGAAGCTGACGCCCGTGAGCGTCTCCACTATGCGAAAAAGAAACCAGTACAGCCGGTCATTCAGCCGACGCGAGAAGCCCGCCGACCGCGCGTCGTTCCAGCGGCCGAACCGGTAGACGGCGAGCGCCCAGAGCGACTGCTCGCGCACAAAGGCCTTTTTCGGGTATCGCGCCCGATCCGCCTGCCAAGGTGTCATGTCGGCCCCCGCTTGTATTCGATCAGTTGAGGCGTGCGCCGGTTCCTGCAGTCGCGCCCATAGCGCCACTGCCCGCACACCTGAGCCCACTTGGCCAGCATGACGCAAAGGCCGTAACCCAGCGACGTCAGCCGGTCCGCCCCCTTGCGCCGTGCATGCGCACCGATCTTCACGGCCTGCACGAACCAGACCAGCGCAAACAGGCCCAGCGACAGGGCCGCAGCCAACGGGCCGAGCGCAGCGGCAGCGAAAGCGGTGGCAAGCAGCGTCGCGGCCAGCCAGCCGACCGTCCAGGTACGCGCACTCTTCGAGAGAAAGAGAAACGGCGTATCCGGCCCCTTGCCGAGCCGGGTCACCACATCCATAGCTCCATAGCCGCCGCGCACGTTGCGCCGCCACCACTGACCCCAGTGCAGAATCGCGGCATCGTGCTGCGTCATCTCCGCGTCGATCCGGTCAATCCCCCCACCCGCGCGCCGAAGCCGAAGGCACAGTTCCGGCTCCTCGCCCGCGATCAGGTCCTCGCGGAAACCGCCTGCCGCAGCCAGCGCATCGACCCGCATCAGCACATCGCCGCCGCACGCCTTGGCAGGGCCGACGGGCGTGTCCCACTCAATGTCACAAAACCGGTTGTAGATCGAATTCTCTGGAAAGCGCTCGCGCCTGCGTCCGCACACCGCCACGGTCTGAGGGTGATCGCGCAGCCAGTCGCAGGCCTTCTCCATCCACCCTTCCGCCACCACGCAGTCGCCGTCCACGAACTGCACCAGCGCAACCGCGGCGGCCCGCTCCCGCAGCCGCGCAAAGCCCGCGTTCCGCGCCCGCGCCATGCTGAACGGCTTGGAGAGATCGAGTTCCACCACGTCGGCGCCGGCCGAACGGGCAATCGCGACGCTGCCGTCGGTTGAGCCGGAATCGACGTAGATCACCCGGTCGCAACGCCCCTTCAACGACTCCAGACACCGCTTGAACCGGTCGCCTTCGTTGCGTCCGATGACCACCACGCCAACCGGCTCCCTTTCGCCCGCACGCTCGTTAGCAAGTCCGCTCATGACTCGGCAACCTCCCTTAAGAAGTCCGCATACAAGCTGGCCACCACCTTCCAGTCGAAGCGTTCCGCAGCGGCCGCGTGCAGGCCCGCGCGATCCGGGCGCGCGGCCAGCGCCTCCCTGAGCGCGCCGGTCACAGCGGTAAGATTGAGTGAATCCACCAGTCTCCCCGCGCCGCCGAGAATCCAGCGGGCCACGGGATAGTCGTGGGCCACCACGGGCAACCCCGTGGCCAGAGCCTCGACATACACGTTCCCGAACGCCTCGTCCCGGCTCAGATGCAGAAACACGTCCGCGCTACGGTACAGGGCCGGCATACGGCCGATCGTGGTCGTCAGGCGCTTGAACCGCCCCGGCATCCGCGCAGCGACCAGCGCGTCCACCTCGCCGCGCAGGGGCCCGTCGCCGGCGACCACCAAGTGTACGCCGGGCAGGTCGGCCACGGCCCGCACACCCTCAAGGACGAACTTGGAAGGAATCAGCGCGCTGACCATCAGGACCAGCGGGACGCCGTCAGGCAGCCCGAAGGCGGCCCGCTCCGGCGCGCCCGGCGCGAACTGCGAGGCCTCCACGCCGTTGGGGATCAGCGCGCACCGCCACGTGGCGCGGTTCCTTTCATAGTACTCCGGATTCGTGCAGACGAGTCCGTCGCAAGCGAACGTCCGATACTCGGCGTTCAGCCGGCGCGCGGGCCAGTCGCCGTTCTGGGTGACGAACACCGTGCGCGGCCGCCCGCCCCGCCGCAGCCCACGCAGCGCCCAGTGTACAAACGGGAAACTGCACGTCACGGCGACATCGTAGTCCGCAGGCTTCATCCGCCGCAGCAGCCCGGGCAGGAAGGTCAGCTCCTCCCACCGGTAGTCGCTCCGCAGCGGCGGAACCTTGGGCCACCGCTCAAAACGCTCGCGCGGAATCAGGGGAGCGTGGATGAAGCGGTAGGGATCGCCCTCGCGCGGCTGACCGCTGCCGAGCAGCGTCACCTCCATGTCCGGATGCCCGGCCAGCACGCGGGCGACGTTCTCAAAGGCGGCCTCCGCCCCGCGCGACACGCGGTGCAGGCCCGGCAGTGCAAAAAGGATTCGCCGTTTCATACGCTTTTCGGATCCAGCGGACCTGTCAAGGTGCGCAGGCCTGACGCAATGCGTTGATGGTCGAGGCTCCCGCGCCGCCCGCTCAGGACGATCCAGCCCAGCCGCAGGGCGAACGCGGCGATATACACGCCGCGCAGCCACAGCGCCGCAAGCGCACCGTAACAACGGCGCTGCACATGAAACCGCGCATACCACGTCAGCACGTCCTTGCGCCGATCGAGCATACGCGTGGGGTCTGACGAGCCGCCACCGAAATGCGTGATGGTCGCTCCGGGGTCAAACCAGACACGCCAGCCGCGGCGCCCCATCCGATAGCAGAACTCCGTGTCCTCGCCGTAGAAAAAGAACGACTCGTCGAGCAGGCCGACCTCGCGCAAGGCCGCCGTGCGCACCCACAAGAACGCGCCGCCGAGCCACTCGACCGCACGCGATTCGGTCTCGCGGTTCCAGCCCATGTCCTCAAGCTCCGCCCAGCCGAACACGCCCGGCAAGAAATAGGGCAGCCCCAGCGCACGCGCCGTCTCGCGGTCCGGCCGAGGGAATTTGCGGCACACGTTCTGAACCGAGCCGTCGCGGTTGCGCAGCATGCAGGAGAGCCCGCCGACGTCAGCGTGCGTCTCCATGAAGGACTGGCAATAGGCCAGGCAGCCGGGCCACACCACGGTGTCGCTGTTCAGCAGCAGAATGCCATCGGGCACGTCGTCCCCGGCCAGCACTCTCCGCAGCAGCTCGTTGTTGCCGCCCGCAAAACCCGTGTTGCGCTCCGACGTCAGCAACTCCACCCAGCCGTGCCAACCGTTGGCCTCGATGAGCGCCCTCAGCCGCGGCACCGAGTCGTCTCCCGACGCATTGTCCAGCAGCAGAACCCGCGTACCCGGCACGGCCGCGACTTCGGGCGCCAGCGAGCGCAGGCAGTCCTCTGTGTAGGCGGGTGTCTTGTAATTGAGAATGACGATGGCGAGTCTCATGAAGCTCCCTTCCCAGACTCACGCGCCGGACCACGCCCGCCCACGCGCGACGTCAGTCTCATGCCGAAGAAATAGCGGCAAAGCAGAGCAAACTCGTGCGCCACCGACGGCTTCGCGACAAAACACGCGTCAGCCGCAAACGCCTCGTCCGCAGAGCGCCGGGTGCTGTAGATGACACCCGGCTCGACAATCAGGCCGCATGTCCCGCGCAGGTAGAGGTGCCGCCAGTCCGCAGGCAGCCCTTCGACCTCCTGCCGCGTCCGCGGAGGAACCCCGACCAGCGCGAGATCCCCTTTGACAACGGAGAGGAGCCCAGGCAGGAACCGGGTGAAAAAATGGCGTCCCTCGCGCTCCGGGCCGCCCAGCAGAGCCTGATACCGGAGCGGTTTCCAGAACATCGGATGATCGCCCGCCGGCAGCCGGATACAGGCCAAGCGCACAGGCCAATACTTCAGCCCTCCCGCAAGCCACAGCAGAAACCCGAGCAGCCAGCAGGGCGTCAGAACGACCAGCAGGAGCAGCCCGAACAGCCTGCTCGCCACGTTCGCAGCACCCTGCCAAAGAAACCCCGCTTTGAGCGACCCCATCAGAAAATCTTCAGGAATCGGCACCACCGCATTGTAGCGCGCGTTGGCGATCAGCTTGGCGGTCGCCACCACGCCTTCCAGCTCCAGCGCCTCACCCATGTAGGTGTTCCGGAACACCAGGCTGTCGCGAACCGCGCAGCCGCGATCCAACACGCAGTTGCCCTCGATCGACACGTAGGGGCCCAGCGACACGCCCGCGCCGATTTCACAGTCCGCGCCGATAAACACAGGCGGCACGAGCCGCGCGGTCGGATGCAACGACACGTTGCGCCCAAGCCACACGCGCGCGTCCGTAACCCGCCCCGTCACCAGCAGCTCGGGCCCCTCTCCGTCCATCACCCGCCGAGCCGTCTCAAGCAGATCCGAATACGTCTGCCAGCGCAGCGGACGCCCAACTTCCAGCACGCCGCCTGCGGCGCGTGCCGCAGCAACCAGCGCCTCCGTCGTGTCCGCAGCGCCCGCCTTCGCCGCCTCAAACCAGCCGCTCGCGACAACCGCCCACACGGGCTCGACCTCGCCGTCCGCCGCGAAACCGGCCAGACGCACGGGACGGTCGGCGGCGACCTCACAGGCAAAAAGTCCGGCATACCCGCCGGCCGCCAGACGGTCACCAAAAACCACCCGCAACCCCTCGCCATCGGCCTGCGCGAGAAACGCCAGCTTATCCGCAAACTGTACGCCCGACCGGCAGACCTGGTACGTGAAGGCTGCCCCCCAGCGCACGCCATCTCCTAAGATGTCCTCGATCTGCTCGGGATGCTCATGCACCAAAACATCCAACTGCCTGCACCCCTGTCCGACCAAAACCTCCACCACATGCTGAATGAACGGCTTGCCCATCAGCGGCAGCATCGGCGCAGGCGTGTCCGTTGTCAGCGCACCCAAGTGAGGCGCATGCCCGGCCGCGATCAGTACCGTGCGCATCAATAGGCCCCCTTTCCAAACAGGACGGCCGGAACCGTCTTGAACAGGATCAGCACGTCCGTCCAGAAACTCTGGCTCTCGATGTACTGGATGTCCAGCAGCACCTGGCGTTCAAACGGAATGTCGCTGCGCCCGCTGACCTGCCAAATGCACGTCAGCCCCGGAATCACATCCAGACGGCGCCGGTCCGTCAGCGTGTAGCGGGCCACCTCGTCCGGCGTGGGCGGTCGCGGCCCCACCAGCGACATCTGCCCGACAAAGACGCACCAGAGCTGCGGCATCTCGTCAATACTTGTCTTGCGGATGAAACGGCCGATCCACGTGACCCGCGGGTCACGCTTCATCTTGAACGTCACGCCCTCTTTGCCGTGAACGTTCTGCTCCTGGATCTTCTTCTTCAGCGCGTCCGCGTTCACCAGCATCGAGCGGAACTTCGGAAAATCAAACTCGCGGCCATAACGCCCCACCCGGCGCTGAAAAAAGAAAACTGGTCCGCCGTCCGTCAGTCGAATGCACAGCGCCACCCCGAGAAACAGCGGCATGAGCGCAATCATCGCCGTCAGCGAAACCCCGATGTCGACCACGCGCTTGACCAGCGCCGCCCCCCGCACCGCAAACCGCCACGCATACTTCTTACGCAAATAGCGGAACTGGCGACGCCCGCCCACGCTGCCGCTCGCGAAACGCTGATAGAGCGCGTCTTCCAACAGCAGGCGGTCGCTCCCCGTCAACACCCCGCCTTGCCGCTCCTGCGCGTTCGTTTCCGAATTCATGTGGTTGCCTCTCTAGAACCTTCTGCTGCCCGGGCCGCGCAGAACCCCTTGACCAACTTCACACAGCTCTCACCCTGCTCGTTCTGGAAATACCTGACTTGATCGGCGGTTTGCTCGATAATGTAAAGTCCGTAACCGCGCGTCTGACTGCCCCCTTCGTCCGGCACGGGAATGTGCCCCGGCGAAAAGAACGCCATGCGGTGTGCGAACGTCCACTCGGTGCGCGCCTCGCAGAGACAGACTTCGAGCCGGATTGGCGACACGCTCTGAGCGCTCCCGCCTGGGGCATGCTCGATGATGTTCACCAGCACTTCGTGCAACGCGAGCAGCATCTGATCGGCTTCGCTGGGCGCAGCCGACCGAGCCACGTCTGGGTCAGCGTAAATGCCACGCACGAACGCTCTGAAAGAGTGCAACTCACGCAGGTGCGTGGGGCAGTCGTACGTCCATTTTCTCTTACAGAGCATGTCGTTGGCCCCTTCGCGTGAGGATTTCACCACAGCAGCTCCCTGCCGACCCGGTCGCTTAACACGCCGAGACCAGATGAAGCGCCTCTTCCCGTGAGTTACAAATGTCCAGCACCTTGTGAATGCGCACCAGCTCGAACAAACTCCGAACCGGCGGCGTCATGTTACAGATGACGAAGTGTTTGTCGCGGCCGCGAACCAACCTCATTACCGACAAAATGGCACCCAGACCCGCGCTGTCCACAAAGTTGATACTCTGCATATCCAAAATAACGTGTCCGGACGCGTTCCCCACAAGCGCATTAACCTCCGCCTTGAAATCAACCGCCGCATAAGCGTCCAGCGTGTCGATCTCGGGACGAAGAATGAGCGAGTCTCCCTCGTGTACCACGTCTGTCTTCATATCGCGATTCCTTTTATATAAGACAAAATACCTATTTATCATTCAGATTGCAAGCCACAAGATAGCCCTAAGCACATCAGTTGCCTGCGCAGCCTGTTATTCGCGTTGATCAGCGAGTAGGCGCCCTTCCCGCTTTCCGCCCGCATCTCCAGCAGGGCCAGCACGGCAAGCTCAAGGCTGCTCAGCCACTCGCGCGCCCCCAGATCAAGCGAGCGCCACTCCCGGCCTCCGGCTGCTTCCAAAAAGGCGCGTTGCTGCTCGCCCGTGCCGATTTTTGGAAAAGGCAAAACCCGTCCGCTCTCCTCACCCACGGACGTCTCACACGCACACCCCGGACGCCGCACAGCCACGCACAGCCTGATCCACAGCAGCCGCGACAGCACCGAGAGCAGCCAGACGCCGTCGTTGGTATAGCGCCCGATAAAGCGCCCCGGCGCCGTTCCCGTCCGCCAGACCCACTCCAGCCCGCACCGCTGCACCCAGCGAGGCGCGCGCTTCTGCACGCCCGCCAGAAAATCCAGCGACCCGCCCACCCCCATCATCAGCGGCACCTGCGTATGGGCGCGCAGCCAGTCCATCAGCCGCTCCTGCTTACCCATGCCCATCGCCACCAGCACCAAGTGCGGGTCCGCCTGGCGCACGCGCTCGCCGATCCCCTGCAGATCCATTTTCTCGAACGGCGCCATCGGCGGTGAAAGCGCGCCTGCGACCTTCAGCCCCGGCAGCCGCTCCCGCATCCGCTCGAACGCCTTCTCCGCCACCCCCGGCGCTCCGCCGATCGCAAACACCGACAACCCCTTCTCCGCGCACACCTCCAATAGTCGCGGCGTCAGGTCGCTGCCGGTCACACGCTCCTTGATTCCCGGGCCCAGCACGCGCGACAGCCAGACGGCCGGCATGCCGTCCGCCACCACCAGATCCGACTCGCACACCAGCCTGCGCAGCACCGGATCACGCGACACGTTGAACATGAAATCAAGGTTGGGCGTCACTACAATGCCCCCGGGACGCCGGCACACCATCCGGTCGGTGGCCCAGGCAACGGTCTCTTCAAACGAGACATTGTGAAAAGGAACACTCAGAATATAGAGCCGCTCAAATTCTGTCATGCCCATTGCTCCTTTGAACGTTCAGGGACGTCATTCAGATTGCGACACACGCCACCGCGCGGGCGAGCACGCGGACGCGCTTCGCGCACACATCCGCAGGCGTCAGGCTCTCCACATTCGCACTGCCACAGGCCAGGCCGAAGCACGCGGCCTCCCGCAGGCTCTTGCCTTTCAGCAACGCATGCACGATGCCCGCAGTCGCGCAGTCGCCGCTCCCGATCGGGTTCTCGCGACGGGCGATCTCGGGCGGCGTGAATCGCCACGTCTGTTTCGGCGTCAGCAGGTAGGCGGCCTTGCCTCCCTGTGTCACAAACACGTTCTGCGCGCCCATGCCCAGCAAGTCCCGCATGCCGCGCAGCACGCGCCGCTCGCTGTTCATCGGCTCCCCTAGGGTGGCCTCCAACTCGCGCACAGTGAGCTTGGCCAGCAGCGGCCGCTCGAAAAGCACGTCGATCAGCGCCGTCTTGTGCGAGTCGATCACCACGTGTACGCCGGCCTCGGCTGCCGCCCGCACGAAACCGACATAGAACTCATCGCCCGCGAAGGGCGGCAGCGTTCCGCTGATCACCAGCATGGATGCCTCGCGCGTGCGCTTCAGGTTCTCCCTCACGAAGCGCGCAACAGCAGCCGTTCCCGGCGCCGGGGCCTCCTCGACCAGTTCCGTCACCGTACACGCTTTCCGATCGATCAGCGTCGTGCAGATGCGTGTCGGGGCCTTCATCGGCGTCAAGGCCGACGTCACGCCGTACTCCTTCAGGAACGCCGCGATGGCGCGACCCGTCTGTCCGCCGTTGAACCCCGCGGTCTGAGCGGGCGTCCCCAGCGTCGCCAGCGCGCGCGCCGTGTTCAGAGCCTTGCCCGCCGCGCTTTCGATCACCTGCCGCGCGCGGTTGACCTCGTCCGTTTCGAGCCTGTCAAAAAGCATCGTCCGCTGCAGGGCCGGTGTGAGGCCCAGACATAACACGTTTTTCATAGGAATCCGTTCTCCGCCAGCATTTGCTCGGTGACCTCGCACCGCCGGTTCTCCAACCCCAGCAGGCGGGCCACATATTTGCCCAAGATATCGCTTTCAAGGTTCAATGCGTCCCCGACCTTGCGGTCGCACAGGCTCGTCTCCCGCAGCGTGGTCGGGATCAGATTCACTTCCAGCCAGTCGTCGCCCAGCCCGCTCACGGTCAGACTCACGCCGTCGATCGCGACCGAGCCCTTCAGCACCGTCTGACGCGCCAGCCCGGCCGAACAGGCCACCCGCCAAGCGCTGTCCCTGCCTCGCTCCTCGACCGCAGCCAAGCTCCCGACCTCATCCACATGCCCGCTCACGATGTGCCCGCCCAGCCGGTCGCCCAGCGCCAGCGCGCGCTCCAGGTTCACGCGGC